>NZ_SMKQ01000419.1 GCF_004348995.1 Nonomuraea terrae | reverse complement strand
GACTCCGCCGAAGGGCTTCTTCGGCGGAGTCTGGAGGCATACGCCGAAGGAGGAGAAAATGCACACGATCGCACAGATGGCGCCGCACTGGGGCGCCGGGGATTTCACGCCGGTCTTCCCGATCATCTGGGGGCTGGCCTGGGTCGCCGTCATCGCGCTCGCCGTCACCGGCTGGCGCAGAGGCTGGTGGGGGCCGCGACGCCCGGCCGCCGCCGCCGCGTCCCCGCCGTCGCCGACCGCGTCGGCGGAGCAGATCCTCGCCGAGCGGTACGCCCGGGGCGAGATGAGCGACGACGAGTACATGGAGCGGATGTCCGTGCTCAAGAGCGGTTCATCCTAAACCTCACGAAATTGTCACTGGCCGCATCCATGGCGTCGCGTTACGTTGCGTATACCGACGTCATGGAGAGTGGAGACGGACATGAGCGTCAGCTTCCGCGGCCGGTACACCGCCGAGCTCTTCGCCCGGTCCTGAGCGCGCAGGCCGTCGCCCTGCTCGCCGGCGGCGTCGCGGCCGGTCTGCTGGCCGGCACCGCCACGTGCACGGCGGCGCAGGGCGGCCTGCTCATGGGCCTCGTGGACGACCGCCGGGCGACGGTGGGCTGGTTCCTCGCGGGCCGGCTCGTCTCGCACACCGCGGTGGGGGCGCTGCTCGGCCTGCTCGGCTCGGCCGTCAGCCTGCCGCCGCAGGCACGGGCGGTGCTGCTGGTCACGGCCGGGCTCACGATCGTCGGCTTCGCGGTGCGGCTGTGGCGGCGCGGCCCTGACCGCTGCGCGCCCGAGCCGCGCACGCGCCGTGCGTACAAGGCTCCGCTGCTGGGGGCGGCCACCATCCTGGTGCCCTGCGGGGTGACGCTGAGCATGGAGATGATCGCGGTCTCCAGTGGATCGCCGCTGGCGGGAGCCGCGGCGATGGCGGGGTTCGTGCTCGGCACCGCGCCCGCCTTCGCGCTGCTCGGCTGGGTGCTGCGGCGCGTCTCGCGCACCAGGCTGGCCCGGCTGGCCGGGGTGGTGGCGATCGCCGCCGGCCTGTGGACCGCGGCGGCGGGCGTCAGCCTGGGCGGCTGGCTCACCGTCCCCGCGCCGGCCTCGGCGGGGCCGCCGCAGCCGACCGTCACCGTCTGGGCGACCCGCGACGGCTACCGCCCGTCCATGGTGAACGCGCCGGCGGGCGTGCCCGTGGAGGTGGTCTTCAAGGTCGCCGAGCCCGGCTGCACCGGCACGGTGTCCATCGACGGGCGCGACGTGGCCCTGCCGGCCGTCGTACGGCTGCCGCCGCAACCGCCCGGCTCCCTGCGGTACGTCTGCGGCATGGGCATGTACGCGGGATTCATCATGTTCTCGTGACGGCTCGCTGGACGCGGGCGAGGATGTCAAGTGTCGGCCATTACGGTGGGCAACCGGGCGATCACGTGCCACTCTGTCGCCATGGCCTGGCAAGGAGAGGCGCCGGCGCCGTCCGTACCGGCGCCGCGCGTGGGAGACGAGGCCGAGTTGCTGGCCGCCGCGCGGGAAGGCGACGCGCAGGCCGCGCACCGGCTCGGCAAGCTCTACGCCCAGTTCGGCGACCGCGCAGCGGCGAAGCTCTGGTGGGAACTGGCCGCCCGCCTCGGCAACATCGACAGCGCCTACAACCTGGGCGTCTGGCACGAGCAACACGGAACCCTGGAGGAGGCCGTCACCTGGTACGAGGCCGCCGCCGGCACCGGCGACGCCGAGGCCGCGACCAACCTGGCCACGCTCCTGCTGGAGCAGCGCGGCGACGTGGCGGCGGCGCGGGTGTGGTTCGAGAGCGCGGCCATGGCCGGGTCCAGGACGGCCGCCCGCCGGCTGGCGCAGCTGTGCGAGGAGGAGGGCGAACAGGCCGCGGCGCGCGAGTGGCACCGCCAGGCGGCCGCCGACGGCGACGTGGCCTCCGCCCACGACCTGGGGTTCCTGGCGTACTCGGCGGGCGACGACGAGGAGACCGTGCGCTGGTGGGAGTGCGGGGCTCGGGGCGGGCACGCCGAGTCGGCGTACTGCATGGGTCTCTACC
>NZ_SMKQ01000418.1 GCF_004348995.1 Nonomuraea terrae | reverse complement strand
GGGCGGGCTGGGCGGTGAGGGTCGCGGCCGCCGTGGTGACGGCGGCGGCCTGGAGGAAACGACGGCGGGGGATCATGCGCGGGCTCCCTGGTGACGTTTTCGCCGCACGGTATAACGGGCCCGTCCGTAATGTCCAGAGTCGTTGACTTGGGCGTCTTTCTGAGGTTACGGTCGGGGCCAAAATGGAGGTGATCCGTGATCCGATCCGTCATGATCGCTCTGGTGGCGCTCTTGCCCGCACTCTTTGCAGGACCCGTCGCCCAGGCCGCGGCGACCTGCGACGCCCCGGCCGTGGAGCGGTTCGGCCCCGCGTCGGTCACCGGCGCCATCGTCGGCGCCGCCGTGCACGACGGGCACGCGTACGTCGTCACCCGCGGACTCAAGCCGCCCGTCCTGGCCGAGATCGACCTCGCCACCCGGAAGGTCGTCAGGAGCGTCACGCTGCCCGACGGCCCGGCCGCCGGCGAGCCCGAGGGTGGCTGGGCCACGGCCGTGTCCGGCGGCAAGATCTACGCCGGCACCTACCCCGTGCCCGACCTCTACAGCTTCGACCCGGCCACCGGGCAGGTCGAGCACGTGCGCTCGTTCGGCCGCAACGGCGGGTACATCTGGAGCCTCGCCGCCGCCCCCGACGGCACCCTCTACGCCGGCACCTACCCCGACGGGCGCGTCTGGGAGTACGTGCCCGCCACCGGCGCCGTACGCGACTTCGGCGTCCTGACCCCGGGCGAGCGGTACGTACGGGCGGTCGCCGCCGACGCCGACTTCGTCTACGCGGGCCTGCTCGACAAGGCCAAGCTCGTCCGGATCAGCCGGGCGGACGGCACGGTGCGGGAATTGGCGACCGGGCCCACCGGGTTCGGGTTCGTCGCCGAGCACGCCGGCCGGGTGCTCGCCACCTCCGGGAACACGCTGATCGACATCGGCAAGGACGGCACCGGCGAGCGCCGCGTCTCCCTGACCGAGGGCACCCTCGACGTGCTGACGACCGCCGCCGACGGCACCGTCTACGCCACCTCCCGCCCCGACGGCGCCGTCCACCGCCTGCGCCCCGGCGACGCCGCGTTCACGAAGATCGCCGAACCGCCGTCCCAGGGAGACGAGACCAGGCGCGTGCAGCTCCTCGACGAGCACACCCTGCTCGGCTTCGCCGGCAGCGGCGGCATGTGGTGGCTCGACCTGCGTACCGGCACGTCCGAGCTGGTCGACCTGATCGACGCGGGCCTGCCCAGCGGGGCCGAGCGCCCGCAGAGCATGCTCCTCGTGCCCAACCGGGCCGTGTACGTCGGCGGCCACTTCTCCATGGAGGTCCGCGACCTGCGGACGGGGGAGAAGCGCAGGTTCCGGATGCCCGGCGAGCCCAAGGACCTCGTACGGCGCGGCGAGAAGATCTACGCCGCCATCTACCCCAGCGGCCAGATCGTCTCCGTCGACCTGCGCACCGACGAGGTGCGCGGCGTCGGCTACCTCGGCCACGGCCAGCAGCGTCCGTGGGACATCGAGTACGACGCCGTCACCGACAAGCTCGTGGTGGCCAGCGCCCCGCTCGGGGCGAACCTGGAGGGCGCCCTGTCCGTGGTCGACCCCGACACCGGCGCGATCGACGTCTACAAGGGCGTCATCCCGAACCAGAGCCTCATGAGCCTCTCGGTCGACCCGGAGGGCGGCGTCGTCTACCTCGGCGGCGACGTGCTCGGCGGCGGCGGCACCCCGCCCGTCGCGACGTCCGCGTCCGTCGCGGCCTTCGACCTCACCAGGCGGGAGGTGCTCTGGCAGGTGGACCCGATCCCCGGCCACCGCACCTTCCAGGACGTCAAGGCGCACGACGGGCTGCTGTACGGCGTCTACAAGCGCGACTCGGGCACCTGGATCGCGATGGACCTCGCCACCCGGGAGGTGGTGCGGCGGGGCAAGCTCTCCGGCTACGGCGAGCTGACCGCCCACCGGGGCAGGGTCTTCACGTCCGTCTTCTTCGGCGGCGGCAACGCGTACGAGCTGGGGGCCGAGGCGAAACTCCTGGCCACCGGTCTCGGCGACGAGTGGTACACCAACCCGCAACTCCACTTCGAACCCGGCTCCTGGAAGGCCTGGGCCCTCGCCGGCCGCGACCTCGCGCGCCTCACCCTCGACCCCCGCTGCCCCGCCA
>NZ_SMKQ01000417.1 GCF_004348995.1 Nonomuraea terrae | reverse complement strand
TGCGTAGCGTGGGCGGGGTGACGACGCTGACGCGCACCGCCCTCGTTGTCGTCGCGGTGCTGGTCCTGGTGCTCGGGCTGTTGTGGGTGTTCCAGCGGCGGCTCATCTACCTGCCCGATCGGGGGATGGTGCCGCCGGCCGCCGCGGTGATCCCGGGCGCGCGCGACGTGTCGTTCACGACCCGTGACGGTCTGCGGCTGGCGGCCTGGTACGTGCCCGGCCGCCACGACGTGACCGTCCTGGTGATGGGTGGCAACGCGGGCAACCGCCTGCACCGGGCGCCGCTGGCCCGCGCCCTGGCGGAGCACGGGCTGCCGGTGCTGCTGATGGACTACCGCGGCTACGGCGGCAACCCGGGCAGCCCCACCGAGGAGGGCCTGCACCTCGACGCGCTCGCCGCCCGCGCGTTCGTCGGCAGCCCGCGCGTCGTCTACTTCGGGGAGAGCCTCGGCGGGGCGGTGGCGACGCGGCTCGCGCTGGAGCACCCGCCCGCCGGGCTGGTGCTGCGCTCCCCGTTCACCGACCTGGCCGACGCCGGCCAGGTCAACTACCCCTTCCTTCCGGTACGCGCGCTGCTGCGCGACCGCTTCCCCGTCGTCTCCGACATCGGCCGGGTGCGGGCGCCTGTCGTGGTCGTGTACGGCTCCCGCGACACGATCGTGCCCCCGCACCTGAGCCGGGCGGTCGCCGAGGCGGCCGGGACGACGGCCGTGGAGATCACCGGCGCCGGGCACAACGACCTGGCCATGCTGAACGGCCGCGAGCTGATCGACGCGGTGGTGGAGCTGGCCGGACGCGGATCGCGGTAGCACCTCGCCGGCCCGGCCTGACCGCGGCGCGAAGTCGCGGGCCCGGCCTGTCCGTGGTGCGCTCACCGTCGTAGGATCCGCGACGTGAAGCGTACCTGTGCGAGCGGGTGCGGGCCGAGCTGTCGGCGAGCGACCCGGCGCTCGTGCGACGCGGCAACCTGACGATCAGGACGGCGATCGACCCGCGCGTGCAGCAGGCCGCCGAGCAGGCCATCGAGCGGCACATCGATCCCGGCGACGAGCCGGTCGCCGCCCAGGCCGTGATCGCACCTGGCACCGGCGAGATCAAGGCGCTGGCGGCCGGCGGCGGCCACCCGAGCGGCGCTCAGCAGGGCGCCGGTCCCCCGAGCGGCGTACCGCAGGGCGGCGTGCAACAGGGCGGCGGTCATCTGGACGGCGGTCATCTGGACGGCGGCCGGCAGAGGGGCGTCCAGCAGGGCGTCAGCGCGATGGTCTATCCGCTGGCCGCCGCCCTGGAAAGCGGCATGCGCCTCGACGACGGCTCCCCCGCCGGCGACGGCTATCGGGCGCCGGCCTACGCGTCGTTCAAGAACTGCGCGGGTGAGAACGTCGGCGACCCCACCCACACGGTCGTCGACCCGACGGACGACGGCGCGACGTTCACCACTCTCCGCTCCGGCACGGTGGCCGCCGAGAACACGTTCTTCATGAAGCTGACCGAGAAGGTCGGGCTGTGCGAGACCGTGAAGATGGCCCGGCGGCTCGGGCTCGTCCGGGCCGACGGCGGACCGCTGCGGGAGTACGAGACGTTCGCGCTCGGCGTCAACGAGGTGGACGCGGTCGCGGTCGCCTCCTCCTACGCCACCCTCGCCGCCCGGGGCCGACACTGCGCGCCGCACGTGGTCATGGAGGTCGCCGCCGACGGCGGGGGCGCCGTCCGGGCCTTCCCGCCGACCTGCGAGCAGGTGCTGGAGGCGCCGGTCGCGGACGCCGTGACCGCGGTACTGGCGCAGGCGCCGGCGGCCGGTCCGCTCAAGGGTCTCGGCCGCGACGCGGCGGGCATGGACGGCACGGCCGACGCCTTCGCCGCTGCGGGCTACGCCGGCTACACGCCCGACCTGGCCTCGGCCGTCACCCTCGGCTTCCCCGGCAACGGCTCCCGCCGCACCCTGACCGACGTCACCATCGCGGGCCGACGCCACCAGGAGGTGGCGGGCGCGGACGTCGCCGGCCCGATCTGGAAGGACACGATGCGGGAAGCCCTGACCGGCACTCCGGAAACCCCGTTCACCGCTCTCGACGAGACCCGCTTCGGCGGCTGCCGCGCATCCTGCCCACCCGGCTGAGCGCCGTGGCTCAGTCGTCCAGGCGTTCGCGGACC
>NZ_SMKQ01000416.1 GCF_004348995.1 Nonomuraea terrae | reverse complement strand
CGCCGGGGGCGTGGCGGGGGAGACCGCGCCGACACCCGCCACCCCGGTGACCTGGGTGCAGGCACCGGTCAGCAGCACGGCGCCCGTGACGGCCGCCAATCGTCCGATACGCCCCGAATGCATGGTCTCCACCTGTGTCACTGTTTCCGCCGGTTCCACCCGACAACTTTTACCTTTGTAGCCCACCGGGGACCCCCGCATAGCCGCTTTCCGGCTTTAGCAGCCCGCGGGTAACCGTCGCCTATCCCCCCGAAGCCTCATGCCCGGAACACCCGGGACGTCGGGAACCGTCGGCGGGGCGGAATAGACTCACCGACGTGGCCGGCCGGATCCGTGATGACGACATCGCCCTCGTGCGCGAGCGCTCCCCCATCGCCGAGGTCATCGGCGAGCACATCCAGTTGCGCAACGCCGGAGGCGGCAACCTCAAGGGGCTGTGCCCCTTCCACGACGAGAAGAGCCCCTCGTTCAACGTGACCCCCGAGCGGGGGATGTACTACTGCTTCGGATGCTCCGAGGGCGGCGACGTGATCACGTTCGTCGAGAAGATCGAGCACCTGTCGTTCAGCGAGGCCGTCGAGCGGCTGGCCCAGCGGGCCGGCATCCAGCTTCAGTACGAGCAGGGCGGCTATGTCCCCAAGCGTGACCACGGCGAGCGGGCCAGGCTGATCGAGGCCCACCGGGCGGCCGCCGAGTTCTACGCCGACAAGCTGATGAGCCCCGAGGCGGGTCCAGGGCGGCGCTTCCTGTCGGAGCGGGGCTTCGAGCGGGCCGACGCCGAGATGTTCGGGGTCGGCTACGCGCCCGCCGAGTGGGAGGCGCTCACCCGTCACCTGCTGGCGCGCGGGTTCACCTCCGACGAGCTCGTCAAGGGCGGGCTGGCCAAGGAGGGCCGGCGAGGGCCGATCGACCGGTTCCGCGGGCGGCTCATCTGGCCGATCCGGGATGCCACGGGCGATGTGATCGGATTCGGGGCGCGGAAGTTGCTCGATTCCGACGACGGCCCGAAATACTTGAATACTCCTGACTCGCCGCTTTACAAGAAGAGCCAGGTCCTTTATGGAATTGATCTAGCAAAACGCGAGATCTCCAAGCGCGCTCAGGCCGTGATCGTCGAGGGATACACCGACGTGATGGCCTGCCATCTGGCCGGCGTGCCCACCGCCGTGGCGACGTGCGGCACGTCGTTCGGCGAGGAGCACATCAAGATCCTGCGCCGTTTCCTGTTCGACCAGGCCGAGTTCCGCGGCGAGGTCATCTTCACCTTCGACGGCGACGCGGCCGGGCAGAAGGCGGCGCTGCGCGCGTTCGCCGACGAGCAGAAGTTCGTCACGCAGACGTACGTCGCGGTGCAGGGCGACGGGCTCGACCCGTGCGACCTGCGCGTCAAGCAGGGCGACGCGGCCGTGCGCGACCTGATCGCCAGCCGCGAGCCGCTGTTCCAGTTCGCGATCAGGAGCACGATCTCCCGCTACGACCTGCGCAGCAACGAAGGCAAGATCGCCGCCCTCGACGCCGCCGCGCCCATCGTGGCCGCGATCAAGGACGTCGGCCTGCGTAAGCGTTACGCCATCGACCTCGACCGGTGGCTCGGCTTCATGGACGAGCGGTTCGTCATGCAGCGCATCGGCGAGGTGTCGGGCGCCCAGCAGGGCCCCCGCCGGCGCGTTCCCCATGCGGCGCCGGTCGACCCGAGCGTGCGTGTCGAGCGGGAGCTGCTCAAGCTGGCCGTCCAGCGTCCCGCGCTGCTCGGTCCCCAGTTCGACGCCCTCGACCCGCAGGCGTTCACCACGCCCGAGCACACGGCCCTGCACAAGGTCATCACCACCGCGGGCGGCCTCGCGGCAGCCGCGCACGGCGGGCGGGAGTGGGTCGACCGGCTGCTGGAGCACGCCCACGAAGACGGGGCGCGGGCGCTGGTGACGCGCTTCGCGGTGGAGCCGTTCCAGGCGGACGCCGAGGTCGAGCAGCGCTACGCGACGGGGATCCTCGCGCGCGTGGAGACGATGGCGGTCGACCGCGCCATTGCTCAGGTCAAGTCGCGACTCCAGCGCATCAACCCGGTGGACGAAGCCCAGGAGCACCGCCGCCTCTTCGGCGAACTCCTCGCCCTCGAAAAACAACGCAAGGTCCTCCTCGAACGCGCCACCGGCATGCAGTAACCCTCCAGCCCACCGCGTCCGACCCCCCAC
>NZ_SMKQ01000415.1 GCF_004348995.1 Nonomuraea terrae | reverse complement strand
GTGCAGGAGTTCGACGGCGGCGATGAACTGGTCGAGGTCGACGTGCAGGATCCAGTCCCTGGTGGACATGTGCTCAGTATGGCCGCTGGTCAGATGGGTGTCGTCGCGTTGGCGGTGTGCGTGGCCGAGGGGGAGGTCCTGTTCGGTGTGTGTGGACATGCTGACGATCGCCTGGGTGGTGGCGGCCGTGGGGAGACGGTTCGAGCGCGGAACGCCTAGCGGGGCTTTGGGGCGGAGTGGTAGTGGTGGGTTCGCCGTGAGCTGATCGTGGGAAGTGCAGACAGCAACCCAACATGAGTAGGGTCGCCCTAGGAACACTGACGTTTGGAGGGAGTCGCGTGGCATCGCACAGGGATCTGCCCGTCGGCTTGGTGAATCAGCTTTTCAGCAACACCGGAACTTCCTCGTTCTCGGAGTTTCTCAGCTCATATGCTCCTCAGTTGCTGCCGCAGCGGGACGAGGTGCTGGCCACGCCGATCGGCGACCAGGTGCCGCACGCGACCACGATCGTGGCCGCCACCTTCGCCGGCGGCGTGGTGATGGCCGGCGACCGGCGGGCGACGTCGGGCAACATCATCTCGCAGCGTGACGTGGAGAAGGTGTTCCGCGCCGACGACTACTCGTGCATGGGCATCGCGGGCACGGCCAGCACCGGCATCGAATTCGCCCGGCTGTTCCGCGTCGAGCTGGAGCACTACGAGAAGCTCGAGGGTCGCACGATGTCGGTGGCCGGTAAGGCCAACCGGCTGGCGACCATGATCAGGAGCAATCTCGCCATGGCGATGCAGGGGCTGGTGGTGGTGCCGCTGTTCGCCGCCTACGACCCTGACAAGGACGAGGGTCGTATCTTCAGCTACGACGTGGCGGGCGGGCCGTACGAGCGGGAGCGGTTCGACGCGATCGGGTCCGGCTCGATCTTCGCTCGCGGGGCGATGAAGAAGCTCTACCGCGAGGGCGCGTCGAGCGACGACATGGCGATGACGGTGATCCAGGCGCTCTACGACGCGGCCGACGACGACTCTGCCACCGGTGGGCCCGACGTCACCAGGAAGATCTGGCCCATCGTGGGGGTGATCGACGCGGACGGCTTCCGCCGCCTGTCCGACGACCAGGTCGCCGGTTACGTTCAGCAGATGCTCGATGCGCGCCTGATCTCGCCCGACGGCCCTATCGCCCCGCTGCGTTAAGAAAGGACCACCACACGTGTCCATGCCTTTCGGATATGCGTCCCCTGAGCAGATCATGCGGGACAAGGCCGACTACGCGCGCAAGGGCATCGCGCGGGGCCGGTCCGTCGTCGTGTTGCAGTACATCGACGGCATCCTGTTCGTCGCGCCGAACCCGTCACGGGCGCTGCACAAGATCAGCGAGATCTACGATCGCATCGGGTTCGCGGCGGTGGGGCGCTACAACGAGTTCGAGGAGCTGAGGCTCGGCGGCATCCGCTACGCCGACATCAACGGCTACACCTACGACCGCTCCGACGTCACCGGGCGCGGCCTGGCCAATCTTTACGCCTCCAACCTGGGCCGCATCTTCACCGAGTCGATCAAGTCGCTGGAGGTGGAGGTCGTCGTCGCGGAGGTGGGCGACACGAAGGACGGTGACGCGATCTACCGCCTCACCTTCGACGGGTCGGTCTTCGACGAGCACGGTTTCGCCGCGATGGGCGGCCAGGCCGAGGCCGTGGTGGGCCGGTTGAAGGAGCGCTACCGCGAGTCAATGTCGCTGGCGGACGCCCTTGATGTGGCGCTGGGCGCGCTGACCGAGCCGGGTGGGGAGCGGCCGCCGGTGACCCAGCTGGAGGTGGCCGTTCTCGACCGCAACCGGGAGAACCGCAAGTTCCAGCGGCTGACCGGGGCGCGCCTGGAGCGTCTGCTCACCCAGGCGTCCACCCCGCCGGCCTCGCCTGAGACCCCGTCCTCGTCTTCCGGCGACTCTCCCACGCCGCCGCCCACGGGGCCTGACGGCGACGTGGACGACGGCTCTTCGCCTCTGTAGGGGCTTGAGGATGTCGTGCGGGGGCTGCCGGTGGCGGCCCCCGCCGCCGTTGTGCCGCAGCGCACTTCTGGGCGTTCCTGTGGGGGTACGGGCGTGCGTGGCCGAGGGCTGGTGGCTGCACGGACGGGTGAATGCGCCTGCAGGGCTCCAGGGCTGGGGTGAGCTGCGGGACACCCAACGGCCATCCCCGCCATGCCTGTAGACGTTCACAGCGGCGCAGCACGTTGAACCCCACGGTGGTGCTGTTGGGGCGGGGCTCCTGAGTGG
>NZ_SMKQ01000414.1 GCF_004348995.1 Nonomuraea terrae | reverse complement strand
GAGAAGAAGACCCCCACCCCCGCGGTCACCCTCAAGCCGAGCCCGCCTTCGGCGCCCGAACGCGTAGGCTGCCGGACCTGGTCACCGCCCAAGGACGGCTTGACGATGAGCCCCTGCCTGAAGATCGTCGGCGAACGCGCCTACATCCAGGCCCGCGCCAAGGGCAAGGTCGGCACGTCCGTCGACCTGTCGATCGAGCTGTACGACTCCCGGGCGAACCGTACGGTCACCAGCCCGCTGCGCTGCCACGACATGCGTTTCGCCTACGAGGGCGAAATGGAGGTCTGCGGCTGGTACGAGGTCACCGCGCCGCGCGGCATCCCGTACGTCGCCCGGCAACGCTGGAAGCTCCGCACCGCGACCGCCTTCGGCGGCGGCTTCGAGAGCCCCGAGCTCACCTGGTGACTACCGGGCGAACTCGGTCGCCCGCGACTCCCGCACCACCGTGATCCGGATCTGCCCCGGATAGGTGAGCTCCTCCTCCACCTGCTTGGCCACGTCACGAGCGATCACCTGGGCCTGGATGTCGTCGATCGCGTCAGGCTTGACCATCACGCGGATCTCCCGCCCGGCCTGCATGGCGAACACCTTCTCCACGCCCTCGTACGACTGCGCGATCTGCTCCAGCCGCTCCAGCCGCTTGACGTACGCCTCCAGAGACTCCCGCCGCGCCCCCGGACGGCTGCCGCTGATCGCGTCGGCGGCCTGCGTGAGGACCGCCTCGACCGTGCGGACCTCGACCTCGTTGTGGTGCGCCTCGATGGCGTGCACCACGTCTTCCTCCTCGCCGTAACGGCGGGCGATCTCCGCGCCGATCAGGGCGTGACTGCCCTCGACCTCGTGCGTGAGCGCCTTGCCGATGTCGTGGAGCAGGGCACAGCGCTTGAGCAGCGTCGGGTTCAGCTTCAGCTCGGCGGCCATGATGCCGGCGATGTGGGCGGACTCGATGAGGTGCTTGAGCACGTTCTGCCCGTAGGAGGTGCGGTAGCGCAGCTGCCCGAGAAGCAGCGTCAGCTCCGGGTGCATGTCGGTGATGCCCAGCTCGACGAGGGCGTCCTCGCCGGCCCGCGCGCACAGGTCCTGCACCTCCTGACGGCTGCGGTCGTGGGCCTCCTCGATGCGCTGCGGGTGGATGCGGCCGTCGAGCACCAGCTTCTCCAGCGTGAGCCGCGCCGTCTCCCGCCGGACGGGGTCGAAACAGGACAGCAGCACCGCTTCGGGGGTGTCGTCGATGATGAGGTTCACCCCCGTCGTGGACTCGAACGCGCGGATGTTGCGCCCCTCACGCCCGATGATGCGGCCCTTCATCTCGTCGCCCGGCAGGTGGAGCACGCTGACTACGGACTCGGCCGTCTGCTCGGCCGCCAGCCGCTGCACGGCCAATGTCACGATCTTCGTGGCCCGCTTCTCGCCCTCCTTGCGGGCGTCGCCCTCGATCTCCCGGACGATCAGCGCGGCCTCACGCTTGGCCTGGTTCTGGATCTCCTTGACCAGCTCGGCCTTGGCCTGCTCGGCGGTGAGCCCGGCCACCCGTTCGAGGACGACCCGGCGTTCCTCCTCGGCCTGCAGCAGCTCCTCGCGGCGGCCCGCCAGCTCGATCTCGGTCTCGGCCAGCTTCCTGTCGCGCTCGGCCTGCCGCCTCGCCTCCTCATCCAGCCGCTGCTCGCGCTCGGCCAGGCGGGCCTCGCGACGTTCGAGGTCGACACGGAGCTCCTTGAGCTCGGACTTGAGGATGCGGCTCTCCTCCTCGACCTCACGCCGCATCTGCGTGGCGCTCTCGGCCGCCGCCTCCGACCTGCGCAGGATCTCCTCGGCGTCGGTCTCCGCCTTGGCGCGGATCTCCTGCGCCTCCTCACGCGCCTGCTCAAGCTCGTCCTGTACGGCCTGCACCTGCTCAGGGCTCGGCTTGGCGGCGCGGGGCAGGCCGCCCGAAGTGCGTCGTACGACGACGAGAAGCGCAGCGACCATCCCGAACGCGAGCACGAGCACCGCCACCATCAGCACCACGACCAGCGGCCCCATGTGCGCCCCGCCCTCCTCGCGTCGTCAACACCTCATAACGCGGCCACAAAACGGGAGGGGTCACAGACGCGCCGCGGACAGCCCGGTCGGCGTCATCGCCGGGATCGATGTCAAGCAAAGGCCGACCGGGCGTCGGCCTCGAAATCCGAAGCCTCGCCTGCCTCGATCAACCAAGCTTGTTCGTCCGTCGTTCACCGGTATGGCAATCCGCACTGCGCGGAGTAACTCCTCACTGCCGTCGAGGTTATGCGTCGAACAGGTCACGAGCAAGCAAACGCGTCATCAAGCGTGTCTTACGGGGTTGACTCTCCCCATTCCGCCCGATATCCCCCGCTCGCCCCCGAAGCGCCCAGCCGTCCAGCCAAAAACCCACAGGAC
>NZ_SMKQ01000413.1 GCF_004348995.1 Nonomuraea terrae | reverse complement strand
CCGCGGTTCAGCGGATGCCTTCTCGGCGGAGGGTGGCGGCCAGTTTGCGGGTGTGGCGGATCATGGCTTCGGTGATGGGTTCCACCTCGGCAGGGGTGAGGGTGGCGGGCATCGAGCAGCTGATCGCGTCCGTGGCCGGGATGCGGTAGTCGACCGCCACGGCCACGCAGGCCACCCCGGGGGTGCCCTGTTCGCATTCGTACGACCAGCCGCGGGTGCGTACCTGGTCGAGTTCCCCGGTCAGTTTGGCCAGGTCGGTGATGGTGCGGTCGGTCAGCCCCGTCAGCGGTTCGGGTAGCAGCGCCACGACCTCGTCGTCGGTGAGCTGGGCGAGCAGCACCTGCCCGAGCGCCGTGAGGTGGGCGGGCAGCCGTCGTCCCACCCGGGGGATCACGTGGGCCGCGTCTCGCGCCTCCCGGGTCGCCAGGTAGAGGACGTGCGCGCCGTCGCGGCGGGCGAAATGTACCGTTTGGCCGATCTCGTCCCGCAGGTCCTCCAGGGTCTCCTGGGCGAACGGCAGCGCCGGGTCCTTGTCGAGGTACGCCGTGCCCGTCAGCAGCGCGTGGGGCCCGATGCCGAACGCCGACCGCGAGGTGTCGGTCTCCACCCAGTTGAGCTCGACCAGCGTTCGCATGAGGGCGTGCAGGCTGCTGCGCGGGAAGCCGGTGCGCTGCTGGAGCTCCGACAGCGTGAGATGGTCGTGCGACTCGGCGAGCGCCTCCAGGATGCGTACGGTCCGTTCCGCTGACTTGACCAGCTGGGGCTGCATGCTCATCCCATCTCGTATCCTCTTCCGCGTGATCCAGGATATTGGATGGCGTCCAGATACGTGGACGCCAAGCGGGTAACGGCTAACCCTTGACGGCTCCACTGGTCAGGCCGCGCATGAACTGCCGCTGGAACGCCAGGAACGCGATGATCGACGGCAGCAGCGCCAGCAGCGAGGCCGCCAGCAGCACGCCGATGCCGACCTCCTCGTCCGAGCGGAGCGAGCGCAGGGCGATAGGCAGCGTCCACATGTCCGACGCGGGCGCGACGATCAGCGGCAGCAGGTACTGGTCCCAGATCATCGTGAAGCCGAAGACGCCGATCACGCCGAGCGCGGGACGGCACAGCGGCACGATGATCGTGGCGAAGATCCGCAGCTCGCCGGCGCCGTCGATGCGCGCGGCCTCCTCCAGCTCGACCGGCACCTCCTTCATGAACTCCGTCATGACCAGGATGGAGAAGCCCCAGGCGCCGACCGGCAGGATCATGCCGGCGTACGTGCCGATGAGGTTGACGTTCAGGACGGGCAGGTCGGACAGGACGAGTGACAGCGGGATCGCGATGATCTCCTCGGGCAACATCATCGTGGCGAGCATGAGCAGCATCACGAATGTCATGCCGCGAAACTTCTTGCGGGCCAGCGAATACGCGGCGAAGACGCTCACCAGCATCTGCAGCAGCAGCCCGAAGCCCACCACCACGAACGAGTTGAACAAGTACAGGTAGACGTTCTTCTCTCCGGCCTGGAGGAAGTTCTCGAGGGTGAATTCGTCCGGCCAGAGGGAGAACGAGGTGGGGTCGAGGGTCTTGCTGAACGCGCTCATCAGCAGACCCACCAGCGGCCCGGTGAAAATGACCACCATAAGGCCATAAATCAGGATCTTTCCGAAGACTGCCAGCGGGCCCCGACGCGACTCCAGCCCCAGCGCGCTGTCGAACCTCATGCCGCCTGCCTCCTGCGCAACATCTGCACGACCAGGGTGAGCACCAGTGTGGCCAGGAACAGCACGATCCCGCCCGCCGAGGCGACCCCCAGCTCGTTCGACTGGAACCCGAGCTTGTAGATCAAGGTCATCAGCACCTCGGAGGACCCGTTCGGCCCGCCGTTCGTCAGGACGTACACCTCGACGAAGACCCGCAGCCCGCGGATGGCCGCCAGCGTGAACAGGATCCAGAACACCGGCCGCAGCGCCGGCAGCGTGATGTGCACCAGCCGCCGCCAGGTGGAGGCGCCGTCCACGGCCGCCGCCTCGTACAGGGTGCGGTCCACGCCGACCAGCCCGGCCAGGAAGATCATCATGTCGTACGGCGTCCCGCGCCAGATGCTCATCAGCATGATCGACCACAGCGAGGTGTCCTCGCTGGCCAGCCACGGCTGCGGGTCGATGCCGCCCCAGCCGAGGACGACGTTGAGCATGCCGCTGTCGGCCGGGTGGAACATGATCCGCCAGACTTCGGCCACCGCCGCCATCGTCGTGACGACGGGGAGGAAGGCCGCGGTCCTGACGAACCACAGGTAGCGCGCGGGGCCCTCGATGAGCAACGCGAACCCCAGGCCGAGCACGATGGACCCGATCGTGGTGCCGAGCGCCAGCACGACGCTGTGCCAGATGGCCGCGGCGAACTCGTCGTCGGTGAGGATCGTCCGGTAGTTCTCCAGGCCGACCCACTCGTCGCCGAGAAAGGTCTGCACCTTGAAGAAGCTCTTCCAGAGGCCGACGAACATCGGGATGAACTTGAAGTACAGGAAGAGCAGCAGCGCGGGGGCGAGGAACAACCAGGCGATCAG
>NZ_SMKQ01000412.1 GCF_004348995.1 Nonomuraea terrae | reverse complement strand
GTGGAGGGAGGGGCGGGCCCAGGCGGTCCGGGGATTGCCGACGCCCCGGAGCTCGGGGCGCAGGAGTCTGGGAGGGATGAAGCCGGTCAGGCGTGGGAGGCTCCAGAGCTCGTGCCCGGAGCGGTCGGGGTGCCGGCGCAGCGCAGGCCGGTGGCCGGGGTGCGTACCGCCGCCGAGCCGTCGGTCGGGCGGCGTGTGAGTGAGATCTCCGATCTGCTTGAGCAATACCCGGGCGCCTCGCCCGACGTGAAGCTGGCCGTGCAGCGGCGGATCGAGGCGCTGACGGGTGGCGGGCCGGGCGACGGCCGTGTCGTCGTCCACGAGGCCGCGGCCGGCACCTTGCGGGTCACGGCGGGCGGCGCGCTGGCGGCCGACCTGCGCGACCGCGTGCCACGCGTGCTCGACCTGCTCGCCGGCGAGGCGGACCTGACCAGGCGGCTGACCAACCGGCTGGTCGCCGGGCGGCTCGGCCCCGGCACGTTCGCGCTGGCGGAGGCGCTGCGGACGACCGCCGGACTCGACATCGAACACGGCGGACGCCTGACCGGCCGCCTCGCCTCCCTCATCCGGGACGCGCCGGACGGCGAGGCCGTGCTCGACCTCGCCGGGCTGCTGGACGACCCGGATCCACCGGCCGCGCCCGTGCTCTGCTCGGCCGACCTGCTGGTGGCCGCGTCATCGCTGGAGGCGTACGAAGCGGGTGTGACCCCGCTCGTCCTCGGCGGGCTCCACGACACGGTGCTGCTCACGCCGTGGTCGCTGCAGTTCCACGAGGAGGCCGCCGAGTGCCTCGCCGAGCGAGACGCGGCGGTCAGGCGGGCACTGTCCGGGTTCACCGTGCTGAACGTCGTCCCGCACCGCTCAGAGAGCGCGCCGCCGCCGCAGCTCCCCGGCCCCGTGCTGGAGCTCGGCGGGGTGGCGGCCGACCCGCGCCGCAGGATCGGCCTCGACGAGCTGTCCGTGCACAGCGACGGCCGGCGGGCCGTCCTGAACGCCAAGGGAGTGGAGGAGCCGCTGCTGTTCCACAACGGCGAGCACGTCACGGCGCTCCATGCCGCGCTGGCCCTGCCCATGATCCGGCTGCCGCGCCTTCCCGACCTTCCGCACGTGCCCCGTCTGACCTGGGGGAACATCGTCATCTCGCGGCGCCGGTGGAGCTTTGACCGAGCCTCGTTCGAGGGGCTCGGGCAGGCGGCGGGCGACGGCGAGCTGCTGGTGGCGATGGCGCGGCTGCGCGAGTCCCATGGCCTGCCGGTGACGTTCTTCGCCGCGTCGCCGCGTAGGCGCAGGCCCTTCTACGTGGACACGCGCTCGCCCGCGCTCGTCGAAGCGCTCGGGCGCCTGGCGGCGACGGCGGAGCGGCTCACGCTGACGGAGGTGTCGCCGGGGCCGGAGGAGTGCTGGCTGCGGGACGGCGAGCAGCGGTTCGCGGCCGAACTCCGCTGCGTCTACCTCCGGTCCGCGGCCCGCGCACACGCCGGGACCCGTCCCGTTCACGCCATCCCGTCGACTCCACCCCCACCCATCGGCCCCGCCACTGCGTCGGCTTCCTTGACGACCTCGAACGCGTCGCCGGGACCGGGCTCCCGTCCGAAGGGCACGACGGGTGTGAGGAGGGCTGCGTCCGCGGGGCATCCGTACCCGTATCCGCGGCCTGGCGAGCGCGGTTGACCGGGCGGCGTAGGCGGGCGTGCGGGTGAGGCACCATGGGAACGTGAGATCGAGCACCGGGAACGTGGCCGAGCTGATGGAGCTGGTCGGCCGTGGAGGGGTGGCCGTGCTCAGCGGGGCCGGCCTGTCGACCGAGTCGGGCATCCCCGACTACCGCGGGCCGACCGGCCTGGCCAGGCGAGCCGAGCCGATGACGTACCAGAAGTTCGTCGGCAGCGCGGAGGCGCGCCGGCGTTACTGGGCGCGCAGCCACGTCGGGTGGCGGCAGATGGAGCGCGCCCGCCCCAACGCCGGGCACCAGGCGGTGGCCGAGCTGGAGCGGCGCGGCCTGCTGACCGGCATCGTCACCCAGAACGTCGACGGCCTCCACCAGGCGGCCGGCGCCCGCCGTGTGATCGAGCTGCACGGCGGGCTCGACCGCGTCGTGTGCCTGACGTGCCGGGAGCGTACGTCGCGTGCCGAGCTCGAGCGCCGGCTGCTTGAGGCCAACCCCGGCTGGCGGGTCACCAGTGACGAGATCAACCCCGACGGCGACGCCACGCTCACCGACGAGCAGGTCGGCGGGTTCCGGGTGGTGGATTGCGCCTCGTGCGGCGGGATGCTCAAGCCTGACGTGGTGTTCTTCGGCGAGAACGTGCCCCGGACCCGGGTCGATGAGTGCTACGCGCTCGTCTGCGGCGCGCGGGTGCTGCTCGTGCTGGGGTCGTCCCTGACGGTCAGGTCCGGGCGGCGGTTCGTCACCAAGGCGGCCGAGCTGGGCATCCCCATCGCCATCGTCAACCAGGGGCCCACCGGTGGCGACGCCGAGGCCGAGCTCACCCTCGACGCACCGCTCGGCCCGACCCTGACCCACCTGACCACCCGGCTCGCCGGCGGAAGCCGCCCCATCTCGCGGCGGTAGCGGGAGGGCCGCGTACGCCC
>NZ_SMKQ01000411.1 GCF_004348995.1 Nonomuraea terrae | reverse complement strand
CCCTGGGGCGGGGGCGGTCGGGCTGTTGGGCCGGGCGTGGCCGTTGGCGGCGCCGGGCCGTGCCGGGCCGCCGTCGAAGGAGTCGAACGAGCGGAACGTACCGTTCTGGGGAGTCGGCACGGTGCCGCCGCCGAACGCGGGCCGCTGCGGCAGCGGCTGCTGCTGGGCGCCGTCGGCGATGATCGTGGGCGGCAGCAGCACCATGGCGATCAGGCCGCTGCCGTCGCCCTTCCTCAGCTGCACCCGGATGCCGTGGCGCAGCGCCAGGCGGCCGACCACGAACAGGCCCATGCGCCGGGAGACCGACACGTCCACGACCGGCGGCTCGGCCAGGCGGCGGTTGGCCTCGGCGAGCTCGTCGTCGGTCATGCTGATGCCGGTGTCGGTCACCGACAGCAGCGCGCCGCCGCCCTCGATGAGGCTGCTGGTCACCGTGACCTGGGAGTTGCTCGGGGAGAACTGGATGGCGTTCTCGACCAGCTCGGCGACCAGGTGGACGAGGTCGTTGGCGGAGCTGCCGACCACCGACGTGGCCCGGTGCACCCTGACCTGGACGCGCTCGTAGCCCTCGACTTCCGAGAGCGCGGCGCGCACGACGTCGACGAGCTTGGCCGGCTGGCTGCGCCGGCGGGTGGCCTCGTGGCCGGCGAGGACCAGCAGGTTCTCGGAGTTGCGGCGCATGCGGGTGGCCAGGTGGTCGAGCTTGAACAGGTCGGCCAGGCGGGCGCCGTCCTCCTCGCCCTTCTCCAGGCCGTCGATCAGCGAGATCTGCCGCTCGACCAGCGTCTGGGTGCGGCGCGAGAGGTTGACGAACATCGAGCTGATGTTGCTGCGCAGCTCGGCCTCCTCGCCCGCCAGGCGGACGGCCTGCCGGTGCACCTGGTCGAAGGCGCGGGCCACCTCGCCGATCTCGTCGTTGCCCTCGACCGCGATCGGCTGGACGTCGCCCGCGGCGGCGTCGCCGCTGACGCGCAGCCGGCGCACCACGTCGGGCAGCCGGAAACCGGCGATCTCCAGCGCCTCCGTGCGCAGCCGGCGCAGCGGGGTCACCATGGAGCGGGCGATGGCGACGGCCAGCAGCAGCACGGCGATCAGCAGCGCCAGGATCAGGGCGCCGGCGATGATCGCGTTGCGGGTCTCGGAGTCGCGCAGCTCCTGGCCGCGCAGGTTCACCTTGTCGGCGAGGTCCTTCTCGACGCCGCTCAGGATCTCGATGACGGCGGAGTTGTCGTCGAACCACTGCTGGCGCTCGGCCCTGGCGGAGATCAGGTTGTCGGTGATCCGGGCGCCTGGCGAGCGGCCGCTGGCGAGCGTGATCGCGCGCGACTTGGTGAGCTGGATGTTGACGTACTCGGGCTGGGACATCAGCACCTTGGCCAGCTCGGTGCCGACCTCGGTGCCGGCCTCTGCGCCCACTGTGGCGAGGTCGCTCTGCTGGCGGGCGTTGGAGGCGATGAAGTCCTCGACCTCCTTGGCGCCCACGTTCACGGAGTCGTAGGAGGCGCGCAGCAGCTGGACGCGCTGGCGGGAGACCTCCTCCTTGGCGGCGGCGAGGGCGCTCAGGGCGCGGAAGTCGCCGACCATCTGCGAGTCGTCGGACAGCAGGCCCAGCTCGTCGTGCAGCTTGAGCAGGGTGTCGGTGAGGAAGTCGTACCGGTTGGTCTCGGTGGCGCCCTCCTGCCTGATCTGCGGCAGCCGGGCGAGGTCGTAGTCGGCCTGCTCGGCCGCGCGCACGACGCGGGAGCCGTAGGAGTCGTCGAGGGCCGAGATGTCGGCGCGCACGGCCCTGACCAGCGTGTCGACGGACGCCTTGCGCTGCGCGAGCTCCGGTGCCAGCTGCCTGCGCACCGCACGGTTGGCCCCGCTCCAACCGGCTGTGTCACGCTCCAGCCCGATGGCCTGCACGAGGTCGCGGACCCGGCCGGCCTTCTCGGCGGCGGACGCGGTGCGGTCGTACACGCCGATGCTCTGCACCGAGCCCACCACGCGCTCGCCGCCGAGCACCATGACGGCGACGGTGGGCACCAGGATGAGCGCGGTTAGCCGCCATCTCACGCGCCAGTTCCGCAGGCCGAAGCGCCGCAGTGACCGCTTGCCGCGATCAGGCTGCGCGGCGAGGCCGCTGCCGGAGTTCCCCGTAGTCACCGCTTCCGCTACCCCTCATTCGTCCCGCCCGTAACGGCACCAAGCCGTCCCACAAGGTATCCGCAGCCCGTGCGTTACCAGGCATTTCGGACACAATTGTTACAAACGTGACCGATACTTGTGTGTTGTTGGTTATCGCAGTGCGGAGAGGACCTGATCGCGGACTTGGCTCCTCTGCGCGCTGTCGCTGAGGGGGCGACCAGCGCGGTCCACAACATAGAAGACGTCCACCGCCTCCGCGCCGAGAGTCTCCACGCGGGCGGCTCTCACGTCAAGACCGCAGTCACCGAACGCCCGTCCGATACGCCACAGAAGCCCCGGCCTGTCATGGGCTCTGACTTCCACCACGGTAGCGGTCGCGGAGGCATCGTCGACCAGCGTCACCCGAGGTGGCGCCACGGGCACGCGCGGCGGGCGGACCGACCGGGCCCGGCGGGCGAGCCGCTGCTCGATGTCAAGACCGCCGGCAAG
>NZ_SMKQ01000410.1 GCF_004348995.1 Nonomuraea terrae | reverse complement strand
GCCCCAGATTCCCTCGCCGGGCCTTCGTTGTAGGACCTCAGCCCTGGACCGCCGTCAGCTGACGGCTCTCCCGCCCCCGACCCGCAACCCCGTCACGCCGAAGGTCCTCACGCAAAGGACTTCAACCCGCAACCCCCGTCACGCGAAGGCCTCAAAGGACCTCAACCCGTGACCACCGTCACGCTGGAGGCGGTGAGGAGTGGAGGTGGGACAGGTCAGCCGGTGGCGACGGGCCTCGACGGGTCGGCGACCCAGTTGGACCAGGAGCCGACGTAGAGGGCGGCGGGCCGGCCGGCCACCTCCAGTGCGAGCACCTCGTGGGCGGCGGTCACGCCGGACCCGCAGTACGCGCCCGCCGGCACCCCCTCAGTGACGCCCAGGTCGGCGAAGCGGGCCCGCAGCCTCTCGGGAGCGAGGAACCTGCCGTCCGGGCCGACGTTGTCGGTCGTGGGAGCGGAGACGGCCCCGGGCACGTGCCCGGCCACCGGATCGATCGGCTCCACCTCGCCCCGGTAGCGTTCCGCGGCCCGGGCGTCGAGCAGCACGCCCTCGCCCGCCAGCGCCGCCGCCTCGTCGGCGGTCAGCACCGGCATGCCGCCCGGCCGGGCGGTGAAGTCGCCCTCGACCGGCTGCGGGACCTCCTTGGTGGTCGGCAGGCCGGCCGCGATCCAGGCGGGCAGCCCGCCGTCGAGCACGCGTACGTCGCGGTGGCCGAAGTAGCGCAGCACCCACCAGGCACGGGCGGCGGCGGTGGAGGCCGCGTCGTCGTAGACCACCACCGGCCGGACGCCCGACACGCCCAGGCGGCGCATCGCGCTCTGGAAGGCCTGCGCCTCCGGCAGCGGATGCCGCCCGGCCTCGCCGGGAGGGGCCGCGAGATCGGCGTCGAGGTCGCAGAAGACGGCGCCCTGGATGTGGCCCTCGCGGTACGACTCCAGCCCGGGCGGCCCGCCGAGCCGCCACCGCACGTCCAGCACGGTCGCGCCGTCGAGGGCGGCGAGCTGCTCAGGAGTGATCAACGGGCTGGTCACGTGCGTACCTCCAGAAGTGGGACGTGCTGCTCGGCCGCGGTCAGCGAGCCGTGGTAGCCGATGAAGCGGGCCTCGATCGGGTGCCGGGAGGGAGTGGTGACGGCCACGCCGCCGTACGGAACGGCCACGACGTCGCCGATGCGCTCCAACCACGCGTCACGTACGCGCGGGCCGAACCAGCCCGAATCGACCGCCTCCTGTCGGGAGACGACCCACGCCTTGTCGCGCAGGGTCTCGCGCCAGGCCTCCAGCACCTGCTTGGCGGCTCCCGGGCGGGCGTACACGTGTCTCGCCCGCGCCTCGCCGCCGAGCAGCGCCACCCCTTCCATCAGCTCGGGGCTGCTCTCGGCGTCGATCTTCTCGGTGGCGTTGACCATGCCGTGGTCGGCGGTGACGTAAAGAGCGGAGCCGGGCGGAAGCCCCTCGGCGAGCCGCCGGGCCATGCCGTCGACGATGGACAGCTGCTGCAGCCACTCGTCGCTGCCCCAGCCGGTCATGTGGCCGACGGCGTCGAGGTCGCCGTAGTAGACGGTGACGTGCGCGCGACGGCTCTCGCGCAGCGCCTCGTGCGCGCGGGCGACCCGCTCGTCCGCGGATTCGGCGGCTGCGTAGCGGACGCCACGATAGACGGCCCTGGTCAGGCCGCTGCCCTCGAACGCGGCGGGGCCGACGTAGACGGGCTGGACCCCGGCCTGCGCGGCGCGCTCGTAGACGGTCGCGGCGGGCTGCCACTGCTCGGGCTGCACCACGAGACCGTCGGGGGCGGTCCAGCGCAGGCAGTTGAACAGGTGGCCCGTGCCGGGCACGGCGAGCATCAGGCCGACCATGCCGTGTTCGCCGGGGGTCAGGCCGGTGCCCAGGGAGGACAGGCTCGTGACGGTGGTGGAGGGGAACCCGGCGGTGAGCGTACGGCCCGCCAGCTCCGCCAGGAACGGCGCGTGACCGGGATGGGCACGCAACAACTCGGCGCCGAGTCCGTCGACGAGGAACAGGCAGACGCGGTCGGCGGGCTCCAGGGCGAGCGTGTTGGGCTCACGGAGGCCCAGTGCGGCGAGCAGCGAGCCGGGCAGATCCGCCAGCGACCCGCCACCGTATCCCGGCACGATCATGCCCCACAGTCTAACTCTCCCGATTCCCACACCATCGCCCCCACCTGCGCCGAAAGAGCGGCAGCGAGTGAACGCGGCCCAAGGGCCGAGACCGACGAACACCACGCCAGAACGCCGCCCGACCTCCTCACCGGTACGGTGACGAACCCACGCCGGCCATCCCCCGCGAATGCCGGCTCCCAAGGCCCTCACCTCCCGACCGTCGTCCTCCTGGGAGCGGTGGGGAGGAGTTGCGGGCCAAGTGGCCGCAACCCGCCCTGGGGCGTCGCGGCGGCAGGCGGCCCGGGCAGGGGCGCGGGCCTCGAACGGGGAGACGCATGTCTCGGGTTTGCACCGCGCAGGGATCTCATCTTCCTGAGGACCTCAACCGCCGGCCGCCGTCCTCTTGGGAGCGGGGAGTGGGTGCGAGGCCAAGGGGTCGGCCCTGTTCGGGGACGCCGGCAGGTGGCCCGGGTAGGGGCGCGGCCGGGGTGAGGC
>NZ_SMKQ01000040.1 GCF_004348995.1 Nonomuraea terrae | reverse complement strand
GGGTGATGGGAGGAGGCGGTTGATGCGGTGGGATGGGAAAGGATGCGGGAGAAGGGCGGGATGTCCGTTTGACCGCAGACGGTCAGCCTGGGGTGGTGTGGGAGGTAGACTTTCCGATGGCCTGTGACACAGGCCGACTTCGCATGCCCCATTGCGGACCGCGCCATCGGTCCGGGCCTAGTGCCCGGCTGGAGCGGGTTCGGGGCATCAGGGCGGCAGACGACGCGCTGCCGCGGCACAACCGAGAACCGCGCCCCTCCGCAGGGCGCCCAGACCTGGAGGACCAGAACATGGCCCCCGTCGTCACCATGCGACAGCTGCTCGAGAGCGGCGTTCACTTCGGTCACCAGACCCGGCGCTGGAACCCGAAGATGAAGCGCTTCATCTTCACCGAGCGCAACGGCATTTACATCATCGACCTGCAGAAGTCTCTGTCGTACATCGACCGCGCCTACGACTTCGTGAAGGAGACGGTCGCCCACGGCGGCACGATCCTCTTCATCGGCACCAAGAAGCAGGCGCAGGAGGCCATCTCCGAGCAGGCGGCCAGGGTCGGCATGCCGTACGTCAACCAGCGCTGGCTGGGTGGCATGCTCACCAACTTCTCGACCGTGCACAAGCGGCTGCAGCGCCTGAAGGAGCTCGAGGAGCTCGACTTCGACAACGTCGCGGCCTCGGGGCTCACCAAGAAGGAGCTCCTCATGCGGCGCCGCGAGAAGGACAAGCTCGAGCGCACGCTCGGCGGCATCCGTGACATGGGCCGCGTGCCCAGCGCGGTGTGGGTCGTCGACACCAAGAAGGAGCACATCGCGATCAGCGAGGCCAAGAAGCTTGGCATCCCTGTCGTCGCGATCCTCGACACCAACTGCGACCCTGACGAGGTCGACTACCCGATCCCGGGCAACGACGACGCCATCCGCGCCGTCGGCCTGCTGACCAGGGTCGTCGCCGACGGTGTCGCGGCCGGTCTGATGGCTCGCTCCGGCGCCGCCCGCGGTGACGAGAAGCCGGCCGCCGCCGAGCCGCTGGCCGAGTGGGAGCGCGAGCTCATCGAGCAGGGCACCGGCGAGCGCCCGGCCGAGGAGGCCGCAGCGGCTCCCGAGGCCGCCGCTCCCGAGGCTGAGGCTCCCGAGGCTGCCGCTCCGGAGGCTGCCGCTCCCGAAGCCGCCGCCGAGGAGGGTGCCACCGCTGAGGAGGCCACCCCGGCCGAGGCCCCCGCTGCCGAGGGCGAGAACGAGCAGCAGGCCTGACGCTTTCTCGGTTAGGCGCGGGCCTGGCCGTCTTACGGCCCGGCAAGGCGTTCTTGCCAAGCGAGCAGCAACGAAACGTGACAGCTGAATAAGGCGAAACCACCGGTGGCCGTAGGCCCTGGAGGGGTTGGTCAGGCAAGGTGCGTACGGGTTCGGCAATGGCTGAGCCGGGACGCGGCACGCCGGGCGGGCGACTTCGGGGCTGAGGCCGTAAGCCAGGTCAGGGCGGATACCGCGGCGAGTTCGTCGTGGTGACGTCCTGGCGGGCGGGCACGACTGGACATGGGCCACGATGCTGAGGGTCTGGCTGTCAGGCCAGGTCGCCTGAAGCGTCGGGCCTGGGTGACAGGTGCTGCGGGACCTTGGCGAATGGCTGAGGTGCCGCAGGGCTTGGATCTGGGCCTGCGGACGTCCCGATGGTCGACGTGAGACGCGGATGGTCGAGGAAGGACTCCTGGCGTGGTAGCCGGGGGCTGGATTCGGTCGCTCGTGCGGAGCGTGCCGTACTGAGGTAGGGCGAGGTGGCCGTTGAGGCGTACTGAGCCATGCTGGGCTGAGACGGTCGCCGTCCCGATGAGGACGGTCGCCGACGAGGCGCGGTGCGGAGATCGAACCGGTACCGGTCTGCGGGCGGGTGGCTCTGCGGCGCGGCGATTGCCGAGCTCACGGGCCGTCCGACCGGCGGCGGTAGGACCCGGTGCTCTGGGATGAGGCTGAGCCGGGCACTGTGCCCGGACGAGGCCGAGGCCGGAGACGCCGCCTGTGCGGATGCTGCGCTCGGGTGAAGCCGGGACGGAGCCGCGTGCGGTGCCCAGGGAGGTCGGATGGCTGAGCCGGGCGGTGCTCGTGCAGGGTCGGGCGGCTGAGCCTCGGAGCGTGGTGCCGGGGCGGGGTCGGACGGCTCTGGCTCGAGTGGCATGCTCGCTCGGGAAGGCCGGTTGACCGAGCTGCGGTGTGATGTCTGGTGAAGCCTGGTACGGCTGAACCGGGTGTCATGGCCGGGCGCGGTCGGTCCACGACTTCCGAGTGGCTGAGCCCGAGTGTCACGCGGCTTCGGGCGGTTTCTGCGGCTGGGACGGTGAGGGCTGAGGTTGGCTGGAGCGAGGGCGTGAGCTGAACGTGAGGCTGGGCAGTATGCCCAGCGAGGCAAGCGAAGCAGCAAAGTCGGGCCGACCCGGGCCGGTGGAAGACCCGGGCCCCGAGCGAGACAAGGCGCCTGTACGGCACGCGCCCGCCGTACGAACCCCGGGTGGTGGCCGGATTCCGGCGCCCACCCGATCCACGATGACGACGACGAAATCCCACAAGGAAAAAGAGCAATGGCTTCCGTGAACATGGCCGACGTCAAGCGGCTTCGCGAGATCACCGCTGCCGGCATGATGGACTGCAAGAAGGCGCTGGAGGAGTCCGAAGGCGACTTCGACCGGGCCATCGAGATCCTGCGCCTCAAGGGTGCCAAGGACGTGGGCAAGCGCGAGGCACGCACCGCCTCCAACGGCCTCGTCGCGCTGAAGCAGGACGGCGACTCTTCCGCCGCGCTGCTCGAGCTCAACTGCGAGACCGACTTCGTGGCCAAGGGCGAGCGCTTCCAGGAGCTCGCGGGCCAGGTCGTGGCGCACGTCCTCGAGACCAAGCCGGCCGACGTGGCGACGCTGCTCGAGTCCTCCTTCGACGGCAAGACCGTCAAGGAGCACCTCGACGTCGCCAACGCCGCGCTGGGTGAGAAGATCGAGATCCGGCGGTTCGTGGTGCTGGAGGGCGGCTACATCGGCGCCTACATGCACAAGACCGACCCCGCGCTGCCGCCCGCGGTCGGCGTGCTGGTCCAGCTCGACAAGCCGAACGCCGAGGTCGCCAAGGACATCGCGCAGCACGCCGCCGCGATGGCCCCGCAGTACCTCAAGCCGGAGTCCGTGCCCACCGAGGTCGTCGAGAAGGAGCGCAAGCTCTTCGAGGAGATGACCCGCGAGGAGGGCAAGCCGGAGGCCGCCATCGGCAAGATCGTCGAGGGTCGCGTGAACGGCTGGTACAAGGACTTCACGCTGCTGCAGCAGGCCTTCGTCAAGGACAACAAGAAGAGCGTGGGCAAGTACGCCTCGGAGAACGGTGTCGAGGTCCTCGCTTTTGTCCGCTTCAAGGTTGGTCAGGCTTAGGCTTAGGCAAGCTGCCAGCTCTAACGATCCACCGAATGAAGGAGGCCGCCGCCGTGCAGGACCACCGGGAGTCAGCCCACGAATCCACGCGGACGGCGGCTTCCTCATCGCAACACCAGCACATCCCGCTCAGGTGGAAGCGGGTCATGTTGAAGCTGTCAGGAGAGGCGTTCGCCGGTAGCGAGCCGCTGGGCATCGATCCGGGAGTCGTCGATCATCTGGCCGACTCGATCGCCGAGGCGGTCAAGGAGGGCGTGCAGGTCGCGGTCGTGGTCGGCGGCGGCAACATGTTCCGCGGCGCCACCCTGTCGCAAGGGGGCATCGACCGCGCCAGGGCCGACTACATGGGCATGCTGGGCACGGTCATCAACTGCCTGGCCCTGCAGGACTTCCTCGAACGGCGGGGCGTGGAGACGCGCGTGCAGACCGCCATCACGATGCAGCAGGTGGCCGAGCCGTTCCTGCCGCGCCGCGCGATCCGGCACCTGGAGAAGGGCCGTGTGGTCATCTTCGGCGCGGGGCTCGGCTCGCCGTTCTTCTCCACCGACACCGCGGCCTCCCAGCGCGCCCTGGAGATCGGCGCCGAAGCGCTGCTCAAGGGCACCCAGGTCGACGGCATCTACGACTCCGATCCACGGAAGAATCCCGACGCGGTCAGGTTCGACCATCTCGACTACGGCGAGGTACTGCTGCGTGACCTCGCGGTCATGGACGCCACCGCGATCAGCCTGTGCAAGGACAACGATCTGCCGATCGTGGTCTTCGACCTCATGGGCGAGGGCAACATCCTGCGAGCGGTACGCGGTGAGAAAATCGGCACGCTGGTGAGTCCCGCAGGCAAATGACGGAGCGAGCCCGATACCGCCAGCTAGAAGACAGGGAGCCGCTGTGATCGACGAAACCCTCCTCGAAGCCGAGGAAAAGATGGACAAGGCCGTATCGGTCGCGAAGGAGGACTTCGCGAGCATCCGTACGGGCCGGGTCACCCCCTCGATGTTCAACAAGATCAATGCTGAGTACTACGGCACGCCGACGCCGATTCAGCAGCTGGCGTCGTTCCACGTGCCCGAGGCGCGCATGGTCCTCATCCAGCCCTACGACAAGAGCTCCATGGGTGCGATCGAGAAGGCCATCCGCGACTCCGACCTCGGCGTCAACCCGACCGACGACGGCCAGGTGATCCGCGTGTCGTTCCCGGAGCTGTCCGAGGAGCGCCGCAAGGAGTACATCAAGGTCGCCAGGACCAAGGGCGAGCACGCCAAGGTGTCCATTCGCAACATCCGCCGCTCCGCCAAGGAGACCCTCGACAAGATGGTCAAGGACGGCGAGGCGGGCGAGGACGAGGTCAGGCGGGCCGAGAAGGAGCTCGACGACCTCACCCAGAAGCACGTCGCCAAGATCGATGAGCTGCTCAAGCACAAGGAAGCCGAGCTGCTCGAGGTCTGAGCGGCGCCGCAACGGAGGGCCGCGTCCGACGGCCTCAGGCAGCGGGTCAGCATCTACGGCCCTCGCCCCCCGCGGCGGGGGCCGTGGCACATGGAGAATCGCAGTGGAAGAACGTACGGCTGGCACCAGTTCGAACGGCGGCAGCCGTACCGGAAGGAACCTGCCGGCCGCGATCGCGGTCGGTCTGGTGCTGGGCGCGCTGGTCCTCGGCACGCTCTACACCGTCAAAGAGCTGTTCCTCCTGGTGCTCGTGGGAGCAGTGGGCGTAGGGGTCCTGGAGCTGGTCAAGGCCTTCGACACCCGGGACATCAAGGTGCCGGCCGTGCCGGTGCTGGCGGCGCTGGTGGTGATGCAGGCGGCCGCGTACTGGCTCGGTCCCGTCTGGTTACTCGCGACGTTCGCCGCGTTCGCGTTGGTGCTGCTGGTCTGGCGAATGTTCAGCGCCGGCACGGACGGATACGTGCGCGACGCCTCGGCGTCGGTGTTCATCCTGTTCTATCCCGCGATGCTCAGCACGTTCGCGGCGTTGCTGCTCAAGGCTCCCGACGGCGACCACCGGGTGCTCGTGTTCATCGCGGTCACCGTGGCCAGCGACATCGGCGGCTATGTCGCGGGTGTGCTGTTCGGGCGGCACCCGATGAGCGTGATCAGCCCCCGCAAGACGTGGGAGGGGTTCACCGGGTCGGTCGTCGGCTCCACGGTGGTCGGCGCGTGGCTGGTGACGTGGCTGCTGGGCGGTGAGATCTGGCAGGGTGCGCTGATCGGCGCGCTGGCGGCGGCGCTGGCGACGGTCGGCGACCTGGTGGAGTCGATGATCAAGCGCGACCTCGGCATCAAGGACCTCGGCACGATCCTCCCCGGACACGGCGGCCTGATGGACCGGCTCGACTCGCTGGTGACGACGTTGGTGCCCGTCTGGGTGCTGATGACGCTGTTCTTGTGAAATCAGTGTCACTGGGCCTCCAGGGCCTGGGTGGTGACGGGGGACAGCCAGAGCCACCGTACGAGCTCCCCACCGAACGCGAATCCTGACATGTCGGGCATGTGGGGTGGGTTGGCCTGCATGAGGACCCCCGAATACTGCGGGCCCAGCGGGAACGTGGACGGCTCGTGATACCACTTCGCGGTGTGCCCGTTGCCGAGCCACGTGACCGAGTGCCATGGATACTGCGCCAGCCACACCAGCAGCAGCGCCGCGTCGCGCGGGTCGTCCCGGGTGGCCACGGCCAGCTCGATCCTGGCGTACGCGCCGGGTTTGTCGATCCACTGCTCCACCGTCGGCATGCGCTGGCAGCTCATCCCCACCGTGGACAGCACGGTGAACCCGCGCTCGCCGTGCGGCGGGCGTTCGGTGATCCCCACGGTCGGCAGGCGGTCGCCGCTGGCGTCCCAGTAGCGGCCGGCCGGGCCCAGCACCCCGTCGAGATGCCCCATCACGAACTGCTGGAACGACGGCCACGACCCCTCGCCGTGCCGCCAGCGCCAGTAGGATGCGGCGTTCTCGATACGGGGTTGTAACCCTTCCAGCGCCTCCGACAACGCCCAGGCGAACGGCGTCTCACCCACCGCGTCCCGCGCGTAGCCGGGCATGCCCCTGCGCATGTCGGCCCAGCCCGGAATGACGGCCAGCAGGTCGTCGTCCTCGTAGAGGGCCACGCCGTCGCCCTCCTCGAACCACAGCGGGCTGAGCTGCCCGAGCGGCCGGCGGCCCTCGGGGTGCAGGGTGTTGGGCCGGGGCATCAGTGGGGGCCGGCCGGCGTTGATCCGCCGCAGATCGACCACGGGCGGTGCCGGACGGTGGTTGGCCAGCCAGACCGCGCCGTGCACCGTGCCGTCGGGAGAGCACAGGTAAGCTACCGAGGAGTCCTCGTCCCGCTCGACCACGAGCGTCCGGCTGCCGTACGGACTGCCGGAGGCGAGGACGACCTCGGTGCCACCCTCGCCGGATGCCGACCGGAAAATCGCCATACGAGATGACTGTAGATCGGCGGGAGACCCGGACGCGAGCCGTAACGTGACCAGGAATTCCACCTCCGATCCGAACGTTCACTACCCTGGTCGACAACCCCTCACGCAAAGGCAGCAACGTGTCCCAGCCTCCAGGTCAGCTCACCTTCGTCGCGCCCCGGCGAGCCAAGCCCGCACGGCACCTGGCCGACCTGTCGATGGCCGACCGGCGGGCGGCGGTGGCCGAGCTGGGCGAGAAGGCGTTCCGTGCCGACCAGCTCTCGCGCCACTACTTCGAGCGGCTCACCACCGACGTGTCCGCGATGACCGACCTGCCCGCGGGCTCCCGCGAGAAGCTCGCGGCGCTGCTGCCGAGCCTGCTCACGCCGGTCCGCGAGCTGACCACCGACGGCGGCACCACCCGTAAGACGTTGTGGCGGCTGTTCGACGGGGCGCTGGTCGAGTCGGTGCTCATGCGCTACCCCGACCGGGTGACGATGTGCGTGTCGTCGCAGGCCGGCTGCGGCATGAACTGCCCGTTCTGCGCCACCGGCCAGGCCGGGCTGACCCGCAACATGTCGACCGCGGAGATCGTCGAGCAGGTCGTCGCGGGGGCGCGTGCGCTGGCGGCCGGTGAGGTGCCGGGCGGGCCGGGCCGGGTGAGCAACGTCGTGTTCATGGGCATGGGCGAGCCGCTGGCCAACTACAAGCAGGTGATCGGCGCCGTCCGCCGCCTGGTGGAGCCCGCGCCCCACGGGCTCGGCATCTCGGCGCGCGGCGTCACGGTCTCCACGGTCGGGCTGGTGCCCGCGATCGGCAAGCTCGCCGACGAAGGGCTGCCGGTGACGCTGGCGCTGTCGCTGCACGCCCCCGACGACGAGCTGCGCGACACGCTCGTGCCGATCAACACGCGCTGGAAGGTGGCCGAGGTCCTCGACGCCGCCTGGGCGTACGCGGCCAGGACGAAGCGCCGGGTCTCCATCGAGTACGCGCTGATCAAGGACGTCAACGACCACGAGTGGCGGGCCGACCTGCTCGGCAAGCTGGTCAAGAACAAGCTCGTGCACGTCAACCTCATCCCGCTCAACCCGACGCCCGGCTCGAAGTGGACAGCGTCGCGGCCGGAGGACGAGCGGGCGTTCGTGCGGCGGCTGGAGTTCCACGGGGTTCCGGTGACGGTGCGCGACACGCGCGGTCGCGAGATCGACGGCGCCTGCGGCCAGCTCGCCGCCGCCGAGTGATCCACGGGGCGCCGGCCTCGCCGTGTCATGGAAGCCCTCGGGTTTGACCTTGACGCTAACGTCAAGCTCCTAGCGTCGCGGCAGGAAGACCCGACCGGCTCCTGCGGGCACGGAGGCGAGGGGCGGTTCGCCCCTGCCGCTGTGGCTGCTGAGCCTCTTCCTCCTGGCGTTCTCCTTCGGCACCGACGACCTGATCATCGCGGGCGTCCTCCCGGACATCTCCCGGGATCTGGATGTCTCGGTCGCGATGAGCGGCCGGCTGGTCACCGTCTTCGCGCTGACGTTCGCGCTGGGGGCGCCGGTCGCCGCCTTCCTGACCGCCCGGCTGCCCCGGCGGCAGGTGCTCATCGGGGCGGCTGCCGTGTTCGTCCTCGCCAACGTCCTGGCCGCCCTGTCCCCTTCGTACGGTCTGCTGCTGGCGGCCCGGATCCTTTCGGGGCTGGCCGCCGCGACCGCCTCACCCGCGGCCTTCGCCGTCGCGGCAGCGGCGCGGGCGGGATGATGTCCTACGTCTACATCACAGAGATCGTCGGCCGGATCGGCGGCATCCGGGGGGCTCCGCCGTGGCCCCGCTGATCACCGTTGTGGGGCTGGCCGGGATCGTCGGCGCGTTCGTCGGCGGCCGGCTGGTGGACGCGGTGGGCGCACCCCGCGCGCTGATGGTGTTCCTGTGCGGTGTACTCGCCGCGCCTGTCCTCATGGTCATCCTGGGCGTCTCAGGAGGGCCGTACCCCATCGCCGTCGTCGCGCTGGTTCTGGTGCTGTACGGCCTGGCGACCTGGGGCATCGCGCCGGCCACCCAGGCATGGTTGCTCGAACGAGGAGACGGCCCCGGTGCGGCGAACGAGCTGATCGCCCTGAACAACAGCGCCATGTTCCTCGGCTTCTCACTCGCCGGCGGGATCGGCGGTCTGGTGCTGGAGACGAGCGGCGCGCCGGCCGTGCCCGCGGCCGCGGCGGGATGCGTGCTGGTCTCCCTGGTGTTGTTCTGGGCGGCGTTCACATCCGACCGGCGGAGAAGAGTGCGCGGGTGATGCGGATCGGCGAGCCGGCACACCGTGCGGGGGTGTCCCCGCGTGCTCTGCGCTACTACGAGGAGCAGGGCCTGATCACGGCGGAGCGCGACCACAACGGCTACCGGGTCTACGACGGTGACGCCGTCCTCCTCGTGCGCGACATCGCCCGCCTCCTGCACGCGGGGCTGAGCTCGGAGGACGTGCTGCGGTTCGTCGACTGCCTGGGCCAGGGGGAGCCGGATCCGCCGAGGGACTGCGTGGCCCTGCTCCGGACCTTCTCCGAGCGCCTCGGTGCGCTCGACGAACGCATCGCCGCCCTGACCGGCGCGCGCGAACGCCTCGCAGCCGAGACCGACCGTCTGGCCAAGCTGCTGGAGGGCTGACCGTCCACGGGACGGGACGCCCTACGCTCGGCGGCGCAGGTGTACGTACGCGGCCAGGCCGGCGGTGCACCAGGCCAGTGAGATCGCGGCGAGTTCGGGGAGCCTCTCGACGAGGTCTCCGGCGTTGGCGGCCTTCATCCAGGCGAGCAGGGGCACCGTCAGCCAATAGAGGGACGACGCGCTGACCAGCAGCATCGCCATGAACCCGAGCAGCAGGGCCATGATCGAGACGGCCGGTGACGGCAGGACGGCGCGGCTGGTGAGCGCGCCCAGCGCGGTACCGGCCAGGGCGGCGAGCACGTACAGGAGCGCCGCGGCCGCCAGCGCCGCCGGGGGAGGCGACACGGAGACGCCCAGCAGCAGCGCCCAGGCGAGGACGAGTGCGGCGAGCACCGCACACGCTGCGAACGCCGCCAGCAGGCCCGCGGCGACCTCCCTGCCCCGTCCGCCGACCTGGATCGCGGAGAGCTCGCGCTGCCGGTCCGGCTCGGTGTCCAACAGGCTTCTGGCCGCCCAGGCGAGGATCGGGACGATCAGTACGGCTCCGTCGGCCAGCACGGCGGTCTCCACGCCCCTCGGGGCCCGGCTGCCGTAGACGATCGCCAGCATGGCGAGAGCGAGCAGGAGCGCCTGGTAGACGCGGTGGGATCGGACGTAGGCGGCCAGGCGGAACGCGGCCAGGGCGATCAATGGCTCTCCTCGATCTCGCGGGCCAGGTACCCCTCGTCCCGCATCCTGGCCAGGAAACGCGGCAGGTCGCAGGCGGGAAGCGTGACGGCCACGGTGACCTGCCCGGCCGCCTCGGGGGTGCCGGGCCGCTGGGGCGTTCCGGCGGTGATGGCGGGCGTGGCCGGCAGGGTGAGGGGTGAGGGGGATTCGTGGAGGTGGCCGTTCTGGAGGGTCCAGTGGCGTAGGGCGGGGAGGTCGCGCAGGCCGGACTGGTGGTCGGCGGCGATGACGATGGCGCCGCGTTCCGCCAGTTCGGCGGCGATCGCGGGCAGCGCCTCGCGGGTGTCGGCGTCGAGGCCGGCGAACGGCTCGTCCAGGATGAGCAGCCCCGGCCCGGCCATCAGCGCCTGCACCAGCCCCACCTTGTGCGCGCTGCCCTTCGACAGGTCGCGCAGGGCGGTGTGGAGAAGGGGACCGAGGCCGAGACGTTCGGCCCAGGGCTCCCACCGGGCATCGCCGCGTACGCGGGACATGTGCCGCAGATAGGTCGTGACCGTGAACGGCTGGGCGGTGGGGAAGCGGTCGGGGGCGAAGCCGACGACCGCCGGCCGGTCGGCGATCACCCCCGAGGACGGCCGGGCGAGCCCCGCGAGGAGGCGGAGCAGCGTGGACTTGCCCGCCCCGTTCGCCCCGGTCAGCTCGACCACGTCGCCGGCGGACAGCCGGGCGTCGGCGTGGGAAATGACGAGGCGGTCACGTTTTCGGTAACGAAAAGAGACTCTGGTCAGCTGCATGATCCCGTCACGCTATATGTCGGAGCGCATGGGGGTGATAAAAGGTCCGACAATAGAGAGGCCCCCAGCACAGCTCAAGAGGAGTGAGGCTTGAACCGCTTTCCGCGCGTCATGGGCATGCGTTCAGGCTATGACCCCGTTGAAGTCGACGCCCTGATCGGGCGGATCGAATCGACCCTGGGCCGAGGCTCGCACGTCCTGCAGCCGGTCACCGCCGACGAGGTACGCAGGGCGACGTTCCGCGCCAAGCGCGGCGGCTACCAGGAGACCGCGGTCGACTTCGCCCTGGAGGCGTTCGTCGTCGCCCTGGAGACGCAGGCCAGGCGGCCGGTACGGCTGGCCATGGCCGAGCCCACCGGCGAGCTGCTCCGCGAGGAGTGGTTCGAGACGCAGGCCGCCCGCGTCGAACGGGTCGCCTTCCGCCCCGGCCGCATGGGCACCGGCTACAACGAGGACGAGGTCGACGCCTTCCTGGACCGGATCGTGGCCACGCTGCGCGGCACGACAGCGTACCCGGTGACGGCGCAGCAGGTGCGGGAGGCGAAGTTCTCGACCGTGTTGTTCCGCCCCGGTTACCTGATCGCGGACGTCGACTCGTTCCTGGCCGGCATCGTCGACGTGCTGCAGCAGCGGCTCGACGACCAGAACGCGCCCCCCACGAGCAGCGCGTGGTTCAGGCGGGAGCCCCAGGGCTGAGGGCCGCCTCGACGGCGGTGAGCAGGCCGCGCAGGTCGGGCAGAACGCCCTGGACGACCTGCGCGTCGGCCGGCCGTTCGCCGAGGCGGTTGATCCACACGCGGGGCAGCCCCAGCCGGTGCGCGGGCACCATGTCGTGGAAGTAGCTCTGCGCCACGTGCACCCAGGCCGCCGGCTCGTACGTGCTGCGGAACAGCTCGAAGTGCGCGTCCGCCGGTTTGTACGCCCCCGCGTCCTCGGCCGTCACCACCGCGTCGAACGGCACGGGCAGCCGCCGCCGCGTCCCGGCGACGAGGTCGCGGTCGCAGTTGGTCAGCAGCGCGAGCCGCCACCCGGCCTCGCGCAGCGCCGACAGCTCGGCGCCGACCTCGGGGAACACCGGCCAGTACGGCAACGTCGCGGCCAGCACGCCGGCGTCGTCGGGGTGCAGGCGCACCTGCTCCTCGGCGCACGCCCTGCGCAGGGCCTCGGCCAGGACGTCGCGGTAGCGCATGCCCGGCGACTCGGCCTCCACGGCGGGCTCGTGCCGGTTGTACGCCTCCAGCAGCCGCGCCCCCTGCCCGGGGGAGACCAGCTCGGCGCTGGTGCGGATGCCGTGCCGCCAGTCGACCAGAGTGCCGTAACAGTCGAATGTAACCCATCGCATACCACCCATGATGACGGCTGTGAAGATCAACGTGCGGCCGGCGACCTCCCCGGTGGATCACGCGTGGCGACGGCTGTGCACGAGGGCGACGATGACGGAGGTCACCGGGGCCGCCAGGAACGCGCCGGTGATCCCGGCGACCACGCTGCCCAGCGTGATCGCCACCAGGATGACCGCGCCGGGCAGGTCGAGTGCCTTGCCGTAGATCTGCGGCGCCAGCACGTGCCCCTCGATCTGCTGCACCGCGACGGTCACCGCGACCACGATGAGCGCCACCAGCCACCCCTTGGCCACAAGCGCGACCACCGCGGCCAGCAGCCCGGCCAGCAGCGCCCCCACCACCGGCAGGAACGCCCCCACGAACGTCAGCACGGCCAGCGGCAGCGCGATCGGCACGCCGAGGATCCACAGCGCGATCCCGATGAAGAACCCGTCGACCAGGCCGACGAGCGCCACCCCGCGGATGTAGCGCCCGATCACGGTGAAGATCAGGTGGCCGGTCTCGGCCAGGCGGGTCCTGGCCCGGACGGGGGCCAGGTCGAGCAGCCAGTGGAAGAGCCGGTCGCCGCCGTGCACGAAGTACACCGACAGGATGAGCGCGAGGATCGCGCCGACCACGACCTCGCCGACCGTCCTGACGCCGGCCAGCGCGCCGGTGGTGATCTCCCCGCCCTGCGCGGAGAAGTAGTCCCTGGCCTGCTCCAGGAGGCGCCGGTCGTCGATCCCGAGCCGTTCCGTGAGGTCGTGCAGGTCGTCGAGCACCTGGCCGAGGCTCGCCCGCAGCTCGGTGACACTGTCGACGGTGGGCGGCACGAGCAGCGCGATCAGCCCGCCGGCCAGCAGCAGGCCGCCGACGAAGACCATCGTGGTGGCCGTCGCGCTGTTCAGGCCGCGCCGCCTGAGCCAGCGCGCCGGGGGCAGCAGCAGCGCCGTGAGGAAGACGCCGATGATGATCGACATGGCGACCGTACGGATGTGGTAGAGGCAGAACAGGACCACCGCGGTCACCGCGAACCACCCGAGCAGCCGCCACGGCCCCATCCCCGACCCCCCTATAACGCCTGGTCAGGGGCGTTCCCCAGGGGGGCCGTGCTCACACGGGCGGCGTCAGGTGAGGGTGCTGGGCGCGCTTGTTCGCGGTGTACTCCTCCAGGGCCGCCCCCGTGGCGCTCGTGGTCGCGACCTGTGCCACCGGCACGTCCCACCACGCCTCGGACGACGGCACGTCGTCGGCCAGGCGGTCGGTGCGGACGTAGACCACCGTGGTCTCGGCGGCCGAGCGGGCCGCGTCGAGCGCCTTGCGCAGGTCGGCGACGGACTCGGGCCGCAGCACCGTGGCGCCCAGGCTGGCCGCGTTGGCCGCCAGGTCCACCGGCAGCGGGCCGCCGTCGAAACCGCCGCCGCCGCGGTAGGCGTACGCGGTGCCGAGACGTTCGGCGCCGACGCTCTCCGACAGGCGGCCGATGGAGGCGAACCCGGAGTTGTCCACCAGGACCACGACCAGCTTGACGCCCTCGGAGACGGCCGTGACGAGCTCCTGGGCCATCATCAGGTAGGAGCCGTCGCCCACCAGCACGAACACCTCGCGCTCCGGGGCGGCCATTTTCACGCCCAGCCCGCCGGCGACCTCGTAGCCCATGCAGGAGTAGCCGTACTCGACGTGGTAGCAGCCGGGGCCGCTGGGGCGCCAGAGCTTGTGCAGGTCGCCGGGCATCGACCCGGCCGCGCACACCACCACGCCGTCGTCGCCGGCCGCGGCGTTCACCGCGCCGATCACCGCCGCCTGCGAGATCGGGGAGCCCTCCAGCCCGTACGCCGCGTCGACCGCCGCGTCCCAGGCCCGGACGAGCCCGGCGGTCCGCTCGCGGTAGGCGGCGGGGGTGCCCCAGCCCTCGCACGCCTCGGCCAGCTCGGCCAGGCCCTCGCGGGCGTCGGCGACCAGCTGCAGGCCGGACAGCTTGGCCGCGTCGAAGCCGGTGACGTTGAGGTTCACGAAACGGGCGTCGGGCGCGAAGATCGTGCGCGAGGCGGTGGTGAAGTCGCTGTAGCGGGTGCCGACGCCGATGACCACGTCGGCCTCGCGGGCCAGCGCGTTGGCGGCGGTGGTGCCCGTGGCGCCGACGGCGCCGACAGCGAGCGGGTGCCCGTGGGGGAGCGCGCCCTTGCCCGCGTGCGTCTCGGCGACCGGGACGCCGTACCGCTCGGCGAAGGCGCGCAGCTCCTCGGCGGCCTCGCTGTAGATCACGCCGCCCCCGGCCACGATCAGCGGGCGGGCGGACGACGTGATCAGCTCGGCGGCGCGGGCGAGCGCCGACCGTTCCGGGCGCGGACGCGGGATGTGCCAGACGCGGCGGGCGAACAGCTCGTCGGGCCAGTCGTACGCCTCGGCCTGCACGTCCTGCGGCAGCGCCAGCGTCACCGCGCCGGTCTCGGCCGGGTCGGTGAGCACCCGCATGGCCGCGAGCAGCGCCGGCGGCAGCTGCTCGGGACGGTTGATGCGGTCCCAGAACCGGGAGACGGGCCGCAGGCAGTCGTTGACCGAGACGTCGTAGGAGCGCGGGTCCTCCAGCTCCTGCAGCACCGGGCTCGCCACGCGGGTGGCGAAGATGTCGCCCGGCAGCAGCAACACGGGCAGCCGGTTGATGGTGGCCGCCGCCGCGCCCGTGACCATGTTGGTGGCGCCGGGACCGATCGAGCTGGTGCAGGCCAGCGTCGCCAGCCGGTTGCTCGCCCGGGCGTAGCCGGCCGCGGTGTGCACCATCGCCTGCTCGTTGCGGCTCAGGTGGTACGGCAGGTCGCCGGCGGCGGTGGCCAGCGCCTGCCCGACGCCGGCGACGTTGCCGTGGCCGAAGATGCCGGTGCAGCCGGCGAAGAACCTGCGCTCCACCCCGTCGCGCTCGCTCCACTGCGCGGCCAGGAAGCGCACGACGGCCTGGGCGACGGTCAGCCGGGTCATGAGATCCTCCCGAACGGCAGTCTGGGGTCGATGAGCTGGTCATCCCACGTGGCGCGGATCCAGGCGTGGCGCGGGTCGTCGCAGAACGCCATCGACCGCTCCGCCGCGGGGCCCGCCAGGACGTTCAGGTAGTACAGGTCGTAGCCGGGGGCCGCCATGGAAGGGCCGTGGTAGCCGTACGGCACGAGCACGACGTCACCGGAGGAGACCTCGGCGAGGGTGTCGATCCTGCCCCGCTCGGAGGAGTAGACGCGCTGGTAGCCGACGCCCTGGTCGGCGACCTCGAAGTAGTAGATCTCCTCCAGCACCGCCTCGCCCGGGTTCGGGGTGTCGTGCTTGTGCGGCGGATAGGACGACCAGTTGCCGCCGGGCGTGAGCACCTCGACGGCCACGAGCTTGTCGCAGTCGAAGACGCCGGGGGCGCAGAAGTTGTTGACCTGGCGGCTGGCCTGGCCCGCGCCTCTGAGCTCGACCGGCACCTCGGCGGCGGCGACGTAGCGGGGCGGCAGAGCGCGGGAGGCGCGGGCCGAGGGCAGGGCGATGCGGCCCGCGCCCTCCAGCGTCACCCGCGTGCCGATCGGCACGTACACGAAGTCGGACGGCCCGTCGAACACCGACGGCCGCCCGGCCAGCGGGAACGTCTCGCCCGGCAGGGTCACCGTGCACGAGCCCGCCAGCGGCAGGACGAGCGTCTCCTCCTCGCCCGTGTCGAACGTCACCGGGGCGTCGGTCAGGTCCACGACCCGCAGCCCCGAGTACGTCCACCCGGCCACGGACGGGGTGATCTCCACCGACCAGGGGTCGGCGGCGGCCTTGCCGTACGGCAGGTAGGTCATCGTCGCGCCTTTCGCACCAGCGCCGCGGCTCCGTCCACGGCGGTCGCCACATCGTCGTCGGGAGGATAGAGCAGGGCGCGCCCGACGACGAGGCCGCGCACCCCGGGAAGGCCGAGCGCGCGGTGCCAGTCGGCGAAGGCGGCGTCGATGTCGGGCGGGTCGCCCCCGAGGAGCAGTGCGGGCAGCGTGGTCGCGGCCATCACCCGCTCCATCTCGGCCACCGCCGGGATCTTGAGCCAGGTGTAGGCCGAGGTCACGCCGAGCGCCTGGGCGATGCTGATCGCCCGGATCACGGCCTCGGGCGACAGATCGTTGCGCACGGCCCCCGTCTCCGTACGCGTCGACCAGAACGGCTCCACCATGGCGACCAGGCGCCGGCGGGCCAGGTCGGTGACCGCGTGGGCGCACGACTCCAGCGTGGCCACGCTCGCGTGGTCGGCCGGGTCGATGCGGCAGAGCATCTTGCCGCCGTCGAGCCGCATCGCGTCGATCGCGGCGGCGTCGAAGCCGGTGAAGCGGTCGTCCAGCTCGAACACCGAGCCCTGCAGGCCGCCGCGGTTCATGGAGCCGAAGGCCAGCTTGTCCTCCAGCGCGCCCAGCAGCAGCAGGTCCTCCAGGACGTCGGGAGCGGCCAGGATGCCGTCGACGCCGGGTCTGGCCAGCGCCACCTGGAGGCGGTCGAGCAGGTCGGCGCGGCTGGCCATGGCCAGCGGCCGGTCGCGGACGCCGAGGGAGCCGCGGGCCGGGTGGTCGGCGGCGATGATGAGCATCCGTTCGCCGTCGCCCGGCAGGTCGCGCCGCCGCCGGCGGGCCGCCGCCTCGGCGATCTGTCCGGGCATCGTGGCGCGGATGTGGGTGAGCCGCTGGTAACCCGCGCCCATGGACAGCGTGATGTCGCTCAAGAAGCCACCCCGTTCAGCAGGTCCTCCACCTCGGAGGTCGTCGGCATGGCGTCGGCGCAGGCCAGGCGGGCCGCCACGAAGGCCCCGGCGGCGTTGGCGAAGCGCAGCGTGCGCTCCAGCGGCCAGCCGCGCAGCAGCCCGAGGCACAGGGCGCCGCCGAACGCGTCGCCCGCCCCGATGCCGTTGACGACCTTCACCTCCATCGGCTCGACCCGCGCCCGCTCGTCGTCGGCGGTGCGCGCGAAGACGCCGTCCGGGCCCATCTTCACGATCGCGACGCGTACGCCGGCGTCGAGCATGGCCTGGGCGGCGGCCTCGGGGTCGCGGACGCCGACGGCCGTCTCGACCTCGTCGAGATTGCCGACCGCGACGGTCGCGTGCGGGAGCGCCCTGCGCGCCGCCTGCCTGGCCGCCTCGCGCGACTCCCACAGGGCCTCGCGGTAGTCGAGGTCGAACACCGTCCAGCCGCCGGTGCGGGCCTCCAGCGCGGCGTGGTGGGCGGCCGCGCTCGGCTCGCGGCTGAGCCCGGTCAGCGAGAACCAGAACAGGCCCGTCTCGGCGATCGCCCGGAGGTCGAGCATGGACGGGGTGATGCGCAGGTCCGGCGGGTGCTCGCCGCGGTAGAAGTAGATCGGGAAGTGGTCGGGCGGGAAGATCTCGCAGAAGGTCACGGGCGTGGCCGGGCCCTCGATGGTGCTCACGAAGACGTCGTCCACGCCGAAGCCGCGGATCGCCCGGCGTACGTACTCGCCGAACGGGTCCGCCCCCACGGCGGTGATCACGGCGGAGCGCAGCCCGTGGCGCGCCGCGGCGACGGCGACGTTGGTGGGGCTGCCACCGAGGAACTTCCCGAAGGTCTCGACGTCGGCCAGCCCGACGCCGGTCTGCAACGGATAGACGTCGACGCCGCAGCGACCGAACGTGATCAGGTCGTACAAAGCACCTCCTGGAACGGAGCCTACCTTCGACACTATGGCATATTGTCATGACATTCTGATGTCCGCTATGTTGCGCTGTGTGCCCCTCCCTCGGCTCGGTCCGCCCGGCGCACCCCGCCGGACGGTGAGGTTGATCCTCGAAGACGCAGCATGCGGGCACATTCCTGTATTTGGCCAGACCTTTACGTCATCTAGATGTCATGACATATTGGCCACTGGCCGCCTCCTTTCCAGACGCGTCGGAGGGTTTGCATGGCATTGCGGAAACGGTCGATGGGTGTGGTCGCGGTCATCACCGCGGCCGGTCTGGGGCTCGCCGCCTGCGGGCAGTCATCCGGCGGGGAAGGTGACGCCATCGAACTCACCATCACCCAGAACTCCATCCAGGGCGGGAAGAACGCGAAGACGGCCGAGCACATCGCCGACTGGGTGATTCCCCAGTTCGAGGCGGCGCAGAAGGCCAAGGGCAAGAACGTCACGGTCAAGTTCGTCCCCAGCGGCGTCGACGACGAACAGTACAAGACAAAGCTCTCGCTCGACCTCAAGTCGGGCAAGGGTGCGGACGTGATCGACATCGACGGCATCTGGGCCGGCGAGTTCGCCGAGGCCGGCTACATCAAGCCGCTGTCGGAGGTCGTCGGGCCCGAGGCCGACAGCTGGGACGGGTGGGCGCAGATCCCCGAGGCCGTGCAGCAGATGGCCGCCTTCAACGACAAGAAGTACGCGCTCCCGGTCGGCACCGACGGCCGCGTCCTGTACTTCAACAAGACGCTCTTCCAGCAGGCCGGCCTGCCCGCCGACTGGCAGCCCACCAGCTGGCAGGAGATCCTCGACGCCGGCGCCAAGCTGAAGTCGTCCGGCGTGCCCGTGCCGATCCAGATCAACGCCGGCACCGCGATGGGCGAGGCCACCTCGATGCAGGGCGTGCTGCCGCTGCTCGCGGGCGCGGGCGGAGAGGTGCAGCAGGACGGCAAGTGGACCGGCGCCTCCCAGCCGCTCAAGGACGCCCTCGGCCTCTACCAGAAGATCTACGGCGGCGGCCTCGGCGACCCCAGGCTCCAGCAGGAGGCCAAGGGCCGCGACAAGTCGTTCCAGCAGTTCGCCGAGGGCAAGATCGGCATCCTGATGGAGGGCGACTACTTCTGGCGCGGCGTGGTCAACCCCAAGGAGGGCGTCGCCCCCATGGACGACCGCGACCAGGCCGTCGGGTACGCCATGATCCCCGCGATCGAGCCCGGCAAGGGCCTGCGCGGCCAGGACTTCGTCAGCATGTCGGGCGGCGCCCTGCGCACCGTCAACCCCAACAGCAAGCACCCGAAGGAGGCCTTCGAGCTGCTGGCCTTCACGCTCTCGCCGGAGGCGCTGAAGGAGGAGACCAAGGACGGCAACGTGCGCATCACCCCGCGCACCGACGTCAACAAGGAGATCCTCGCCGGGGAGCCGCTGCTGACGTACATCTCGGAGAAGGTGCTGCCGGTGACGGCCTACCGGCCGCCGGTCGCCGTCTACCCGCAGGTGTCGGTGGCGCTGCAGGAGGCCACCGCCGCGGTCGTCGGCGGCACGGCCCCCGACCAGGCGGCGGCCGACTACCAGAAGAAGCTTGAGGGAATCGTCGGTGGCGCAGGCAATATCACCACCCCCTGAGGTCGTCAGGGAAGACGGGCCCGCCCGCGGCGACAGCACCGACGCGGCGGGCCTCGGACGGGTGCGGGCCGCGGTCTTCGTGGCCCCCGCCCTGCTGCTGATCGCGGTCTTCCTCGTCTTCCCCGCCCTGTGGGTGCTCTATCTCGGGCTCACCAACTACCGGCTCACCGGCGTCGCCGCCGCCGAGCCGCAGTTCGTCGGCCTGGACAACTTCATCGCAGCGGTCACCACCCCCGCGTTCTGGAACTCGACCTGGCTGACCGTCGAGTTCGTGCTCGGCTCGGCCGTCATCGGGCAGGCCGTGCTCGGCTTCACCATCGCCTGGCTGATGCGCGACCGGCGCGGCACGCTCAAGCGGGCGGTCGAGGGCCTGGTCATCCTGGCCTGGATCCTGCCGAGCGCGATCGTGGCGTTCCTGTGGGTGGCGCTGCTCGACCGCGACAGCGGCACGCTCAACGCGATGCTCGGCATCCCCGGCTTCGCGTGGCTCCTCGACCACCCGATGTTGTCGATCATCATCTTCAACGTCTGGCGCGGCACCGCCTTCTCGATGATGTTGTACGGCGCCGCGCTCGGCAACGTGCCGCCCTCCCACCTGGAGAGCGCCCGCCTGGCCGGGGCCTCCAGCTGGCAGCAGCTGCGCGACGTCGTCTTCCCGCACATCAGGGGCCACATCCTGACGAACCTGCTGCTGATCAGCCTGTGGACGTTCAACGACTTCGGCCCGTTCCTGCTCACCGCGGGCGGCCCCGACGGCAGGTCCGAGGTGCTGGCCGTGCACGTCTACAAGGTCGCGCTGCAGGCGGGTGAGCTGGGCCACGGAGCCGCCGTCTCCACGGTCATCCTGCTGATCAACCTGGTCGTGGCGGTGTTCTACCTGCGGCTGCTGCGGAGCAAGAAATGACGCGTTTCGTGTTGGGCCGGATCGGGTTCTACACCCTGGTCGCCGTGCTGCTGGCGTTCTTCACCATCCCGTTGTTGTGGCTGGTGACGGCGCCGTTCACCTCGGACCCGACGTACGAGGTGAAGGTGCCGGACTTCACGCTGGACAACTTCCGGGCGGTTCTGGAGCACCCGTACGCGCTGCCGTCGTTGTGGAACTCCGTCGTGCTGTCGGTCGGCTCCGCCGTGCTCGTCGTCGTCATGGCGGCGCTGGCCGCCTACGCCCTGAGCCGGGTGCGGCTGCCCGGGCGCGACGCGCTGCTGTACGCGCTGCTGCTGCTGTCGTCCATCATCACCGGGACCGCGGCGATGGTGCCGCTCTTCCAGCTCGCGGTCGAGCTGAACCTCATCGACTCCCAGCTCGGGCTGATCCTCATCCTGACCGGCGGCCTGCTGCCCGCGGCGATCTTCATGCTCAAGGACTTCATGGACTCCACGCCGAAGTCGTACGAGGAGTCGGCGCGGGTCTTCGGGGCCTCGCCGCTGCAGATCGTCCGGCACGTGGTCGTGCCGCTCGTGCGGCCTGGGCTGGCGACCATCGCGGTGTGGGCCGTGGCCAACGTGTGGGGGAACTTCCTCATGCCGTACCTGTTGCTGAGCGACGTGGAGAAGCAGCCGGCGGCGGTGATCACGTACACGCTGTACACCGAGGGCGGGCAGGCCAACCTCAGCATGCTCTCGACGTTCGGGCTGCTCTATTCGATCCCGGTCGTGCTCATGTATCTGTTCGTCAGCAAAAAGTATGGCTTCCGCTTCCATGGAGGGATCAAGCGCTGATGGCCGCCATCGAACTACGGGGGCTGACCAAGGTCTACCCCGGCGGGGTGAAAGCGCTCGACGCGCTCGACCTGGCCATCCCCGACGGCGAGTTCTTCGCCCTGCTGGGGCCGTCCGGCTGCGGGAAGACCACGCTGCTGCGCACGATCGCGGGGCTGGAGACCGCCACCGGCGGCGCCGTGGTCATCGGCGACCGGGACGTCACCGGCCTGCAGCCGGGCGCCAGGGACGTCGCGATGGTGTTCCAGGACTACGCACTCTTCCCGCACATGGACGTCACGGACAACATTGCCTATCCGCTGCGGATCAAGAAGGTCGCCAAGGCCGCCCGCCACGAGAAGGCCGCCGAGGTCGGCGCGCGGCTGGGCCTCGACCACCTCATGGACCGGCGGCCCGGCCAGCTCTCCGGCGGCCAGCAGCAGCGCGTCGCGCTGGCCCGGGTGATGGCCACGCAGGCGCAGGCGTACCTGTTCGACGAGCCGCTGTCCAACCTGGACGCGCGGCTGCGGCTGGAGGCGCGGACGTTCCTCAAGAAGCTCCAGCGCGAGCTGGGCGTCACCACCGTCTTCGTCACCCACGACCAGGCCGAGGCCCTCGCCATGGCCGACCGCATGGCCGTCATGGAGGCCGGGCACATCCGGCAGATCGGCACGCCCTCCGAGGTGTTCCAGCGGCCGGCCAACACGTTCGTCGCCTCCTTCATCGGTTCGACGCCGATGAACCTGCTCGACGGCGTCGCCCGCGGTGACACCCTGGAGGTGGCGGGCTGCAAGATCCGGGTCCCGGTCTCGGCAGAGGGGCGCGTCCCCGACGGGACCGCCATCGTGTACGGCGTTCGGCCCGAGTACATGACGTACTCGGCGGAGCCCGCTGACGGCGCGTTCGGCGGGAAGGTGGCCATCGTGGAGAATCTCGGCGCGTCCCACCTGGTGACCCTCGACGTCGGCGACGTGATCGTGCAGGCCGTCGTCCCCGAGGGCAGCGAGCCCGCGGTCGGCGACGACGGCTACGCCCTGCCCCGGCGCGACCGGGCCCTCGTCTACCGGGACGGAGAGCTGGTGTGAGAGGCCGCTGGACGCTGGACGACCGGCTGGAGCGGATGCTGCGGGAGGTGCCGTTCGAGGTGCCCGCGGGCACGGCGGCGGTCACCGTGCGGCTGTCGTACGACCGGTCGCAGGGTGTGATCGACCTCGGGTGCGGCTCGCCGCGCGGATTCCGCGGCTGGTCGGGCGGCGCGCGCGACGAGTACACGATCACGGAGGACTGGGCGACGCCCGGTTACCTGCCCGGCGCGCCCGAGACCGGCACCTGGCAGGTGTGGCTGCGGCTGCACCGCATCCCGCCGCAGGGCCTGGACTACACGCTCGACGTGACGTTCGAGACCGCCGTGCCGCCCCAGCCGGTCGCCGCGGAGCCGCCGCACGGCGAGCGCCCGCCCCGGCGCGACATCCCCGACGTCGACGGCCTGCGCTGGTACGCCGGCGACTTCCACGCCCACACCCTGCACAGCGACGGCACGCTCACCATCGCCGAGCTGGCCGAGCTGGCCCACGGGCGCGGGCTGGACTTCCTGGCGGTCACCGACCACAACACCGTCAGCCACCATCCCTGGCTGGGCAAGATCGACCGGGAGATCACCCTCGTCCCCGGCCAGGAGGTCACCACCGACCGCGGCCACGCGAACGTCTTCGGCGACGTCGGCTGGGTCGACTTCCGCCAGCCGGTCGACTCCTGGGTCGAGCACGCCGAACGCGCGGGCGGGATCATCTCGATCAACCACCCGCTGGGCGGTGACTGTGCCTGGCTGCAGCCGGTGACCCGCCGGCCCCGCGTCGCCGAGGTGTGGCACTCCGGCTGGTGGGACCGCCGCTGGGGCGCCCCGCTGGCCTGGGCCGACGCCTGGCGCGACGACGTGATCGCCATCGGCGGCAGCGACTTCCACCGCGAGGGCTCCGACGGGCTGCCCGGCGCGCCCACGACGTGGGTGCTGGCCGAGGACGCGGGCGGGGTGCTGGACGGCGTACGCGCCGGGCGCACCGCCGTCTCGGCGGGCCCCGACGCGCCGCTGTTGCTGCGGCTGGGCGACGAACTGCTCGCCCTCGACGCCGACGGTCTGGTCCTGGTACGCCCCGACGGCGCCCGGCAGGTCGTCCGCGGCGAACGGGTGCTGCTGAGCGCCATCGAAGGACCGCACCGGTTGGAAACCTACGAGAACGAGGTGATCGCCCTATGCGCGTGAGGAAAGTCGCCAACGCGCCCGTGAGTTTCGGCGTGTTCGAGCTGAGCGACGCTCCGCCTCCGCTGACCGCCGACGAGATGGTGCGCGCCCTGACCGAGGCCGGCTACGAGGGCATCGACCTGGGCCCCGTCGGCTACCTGGGCACCCCCGACGACCTGGCCGAACGCCTGGGCGGTCTGTGGCTGGCCGGCGGCTGGGCCGACCTGCGCTACAGCGACGCCGAGGAGTTCCGTCGCGGGCTGCCCGCCCTCGACGCCACGCTCGACGTCTTCGCCGCCGCGCCGGTCGGGCCGCTCCCGCCGCGCCCCACGCTCGGCGAGTCGGGCGTGCCGGAGCGCTTCGCCCGCCCCGGCGGGAACGCTCCCGGCCTGCCCGCCTCCGAGTGGCCCGGGTACGCCGCCCGGGTCCAGGAGGCCGTCGACCGGTGCCGCGCGCGCGGGTTCGAGCCCGTCTTCCACCACCACCTGGGCACGTACGTCGAGACGCCCGACGAGGTCGAGCGCCTGCTGGAGCTGACCGACGTGCAGCTCTGCCTCGACACCGGACACCTGCTGCTGGCCGGGGGAGACCCGGTGACCGCGCTGCGCGCCTGGGCCGGGCGGATCGGGCACGTGCACGTCAAGGACGGCGACACGAAGATCCTCGCCCAGGCCCTGGCCGAGGGCGTGGACCTGCGCGAGCTGATGGGCCGGGGCGGCTTCGCCCCGCTGGGCGAGGGCGAGCTGGACCTGCCCGCCGTGGTCCGGGCGCTCGACGAGATCGACTACTCGGGCTGGGTCATCGTCGAGCAGGACACTCTGCCGGGGCGGCGCACCGTCGCCCAGAACATCGCCGACCAGGCCGCCAACCGCCGGATGCTGAAGGATCTGGGACTTTGAGAATCGCGCTTGTCGGGTGCGGGGCCGTCACGCAGGCGGTCTACGTGCCCTTGTTGTCGCGGCGGCGCGACCTGTTCGAGGTCGTCGCCGTCTGTGACCTGTCGCGCACCCTCGCCGACGCCGTCGGCGACCGGCTGGGGGCGGCGCGGCGCCACACCTCGGTGGGGGAGATGCTCGACGAGGGCGGTTTCGAGGCCGTCGTCGTGCTGGCCTCCGGCTCCCACGGCGAGACCGTGCGCCGGGCCCTCGTCGGCGGTTACGCCGTACTGTGCGAGAAACCGCTCGCCCTGACCCGGGCGGAGGTGGCGGAGCTGCCCGAGGGGCGGCTGATGGTCGGTTACATGAAGCAGTACGACCCCGCGGTGCGGCGGGCCGAGGAGTTGCTGGCCGAGCTGGGTGGGCCCGGGGTCATCCGGTCGGTCGAGGTGACCGTGCTGCATCCGAGCGGGGAGTCGCAGCTGGCGTTCGCGAACCTGACGCAGGCGCGCGACGTGGACGCCGGGCTGCTGGCCTCGCTGCGCGCGGCCGAGGGGGAGCTGGTGTCGCGGGCGCTGGGGGAGTCGGCGCCGGAGCCGGTCAGGAATTTGTACGGCGTGGCGCTCGGCTCGATTTGCCACGATTTGTCGCTCATGAGGCGCTTTACCGGATCTCCGCAGGAAATTTCGTACGTTGAAACTTGGGGGGACGCGCCCGGGTCCGTCGAGATCTCCGGGCCGCTGCCCGTCCGCGGCCGGTTCTCCATCCGCTGGCACTACCTGGAGGACTACCCGGCCTACCGCGAGACCGTGGCCATCCACCACGACAAGGGCACGCTGGAGCTGGTCTTCCCGGCCCCGTACCTGATGAACGCCCCCACCGTCCTCACCGTGGTCTCCGGGAGCGAGAGCCGCACGGAGTACCGCGACGTTACCGAGGCGTTCGAGGTGCAGCTGGCCGCCTTCCATGCTTACGTGAACGAGAGCAAGCCGCCGCTCACGGAGGCGACCGGCGCGCTGGAGGACATCGTGACGGCCCAGCGCATCGCCGCCCGTTTTGCCGTTCAGCACGATCTGCCCATCGGAGGGGAGTCCGCGTGAGCTCGGAGATCGTCGTCGTCCCGCACACGCACTGGGACCGCGAGTGGTACGAGCCGTTCCAGCGTTTCCGGCTGCGCCTGGTGGCCCTGCTGGACGAGGTGCTCGACACCATGGAACGCGAGCCCGCCTACCACTTCACCCTCGACGGCCAGCTCGCCTGCGTGGACGACTACCTGGAGGTGCGTCCCGAGAACCGCGACCGCATCGCCGCGCTCGTCGAATCGGGGCGCCTCGCGGTCGGGCCGTGGCAGATCCTGCTGGACGAGTTCCTCTGCTCCGGCGAGAACATCGTCCGTAACCTGGAGCTCGGCATGTCCCGCGCGGACAAGCTGGGCGGGGCCATGCCGGTCGGCTACCTGCCCGACATGTTCGGCCACGCCGCTCAGATGCCGCAGATCCTGCGCAAGGCCGGTCTGCTGCACGCCTGCGTCTACCGCGGGGTGCCGTCCTCGGTCGTCACCGACGCCTTCGCCTGGGTGGCGCCCGACGGGACGGCGCTGCGCACCCAGTACCTCCCGGCGGGCGGCTACGGCAACGGCGCCCACCTGTTCTCCGACTCCGAGGGCCTGGAGGGGCGGGCCACCACGTTCGTCGAGACCATGCGTCGTTGGCACGGGCCCGAGGGGTCGCTGCTCGCGATGTACGGCACCGACCACTCCGCCCCCGTGCGCGGGTTGCCGGAGATGGTGGCGGCGATCGGCGCGCGCATGGACACCTTGTCCGGATATATCGGCACCTATTCCGGGGACGCGGACGGCCTGCCGCGCGTCGAGGGCGAGCTGCGCTCCCACGCCCGCGCCAACATCCTGCCCGGCGTCATCTCGATCCGCCCGCATGTGAAGCAAGCCATGGGCCGCGCCGAGCGGATGGTCGAGCGCTACGCCGAGCCGCTGGCCGCTCTCTGGGGCGGCGACTGGCCGGGCCGCTTCCTCGACATGGCGTGGTGGCGGCTGGTGGACGCCAGCGGGCACGACTCCGTGACCGGCTGCGGCGTCGACGACACCGCCCAGCAGGTCGCCGCCCGCATCGCCGAGGCCGAGCAGCTCGGGCAGGCCGTGCGGGACATGGTGACCGCGCGGCTGGCGCAGCGCGTGCCGTCCGACGGCGTGCTCGTCGTCAACCCGACGCCCGCGGCCCGCCGCGGGATCGTGATCGTGGACGTCGCCGGCGCCGACCCCCTCGTGGACCCCGCCGGCCGGCCGATCCCCGTGCAGCCCCTGGAGCACGCCGCCACGCTGCTGCTGGACGAGGAGATGGACCCGGCCACGGCGCTCACCTTCGTCCACGGCACCGAGCTGTACGGCCAGCACATCACGTCCTGGTCGGTAGAGGACGGCACGCTGACGTTCACGGTGGCGCGCGAGACGCCGATCGTGTTCGACGTGGACGACCTGCGCGGCGCGCTCGACGGCGTGACGCGCGTCCGCATCCTCGCCGAGCCCCGCCGTACGGTGGCCGCCCTGGTGGAGGCGCCGCCCCTCGGCCACACCGGCCTCCGCCCGGCCCCCCACCCGCAGGCGTACGGCGGCGCCGCCGACGGCGAACACCACGCGTCCTGCTGGCGCGCCTCCGACGAGCCCGCCCCGGTGCGCGGCGACGCGGAGGTGCTGGACAACGGCCTGCTCCGGGTCGCCATCGCCCCCGACGGCACGCTCACCCTGGTGGCCCGCGACGGCACGACCGTCACGGGAGCGGGCCGCATCGTCGACGGCGGCGACGTGGGCGACACCTACAACTACGCGCCCCCGCTGGACGACCTGGTCGTCTCCGAGCCCGAGTCCGTCGAGACCGAGCTGATCTGCTCGGGGCCGCTGGTGGCCGCGGTGGACGTGCGGCGCACGTACCGGTGGCCGGCCGGCGGCGACGGGATCGAGGGCGCGCCCGAGCTGCCCGCCGCCTCGCGGTCCGACCGTTCGGAGGAGACCGTCGTCGTCACCCGGGTGGAGCTGCGCGCCGGTGAGCCGTTCGCACGGCTGCACGTCGAGTTCGACAACCGCAGCGCCGACCACCGGGTGCGCTTCCACGTGCCGTTGCCCACGCAGGCGTCGGAGTCGTACGCGGAGGGGCAGTTCGCGGTCGTCCGGCGCGGCTCGACCTCGGAGGGCGGCTGCGGTGAGACCCCGCTGCCCACCTTCCCGGCCTCCTCGTGGGTGGCCGCCGGTGGTGTGGCCGCGCTGCTGGAGCACGTCACCGAGTACGAGCTGACCGGCGGGGAGCTGGCGCTCACGCTGCTCCGCTCGGTCGGCTACCTCTCGCGCAACCGCAACGCCCTGCGGCCCGAGCCCGCCGGACCCCAGCTGCCGACCCCGGCAGCGCAGTCCCGCGGGGTTCGCTCGGTGCGCCTGGCGCTCATGCCGTACGCGGAGTCGTGGCAGGAGGTGGTCCCGCACGCGGAGGCGTTCCGCCACGACCTGCTCGTGGTCCCGGGCACGGGGAGGCGTTCCCTGCCTCTGCCCGAGCCCGCCGCCGGCCTGTCGGTGACGGGCGACGGCGTGGTGATGACGTCCCTGCGCGACCGCGACGGCTGGTCGGAGCTCCGCGTGGTCGCCCTCACCCCGTCCGCCACCGAGGCCGTCATCGCGGGTGACCTGCTCGAAGCCCGTCACGCCGACCTGCGCGGCCGCCCCGGCGACGCCGTACCCGTCGCGGACGGCACGGTCCGGCTGCCTCTGGGCCCGTGGGAGATCGCCACCGTGCAGTTTCGTCAACGCTGAGTAATCAATCGAAAGCATGTAGTAATATTCGCTGCATGATCACGTCCCAGCACGAGGGTCTGAACAAGATCGTCACCTTGGATCTCGGGCACACGAGAGACATGCTGGTGTCCCTGTTCGACCTGCCGATTCCGCAGTCGGGCGAGGCGCGTCTCGCCTCGCCCGACCTGTCGGAGGTGGACCCGGGCGTGTGCCGGGCCGACGGCGCCATCCTGTACGGGAAGGCGGAGGAGAAATTCGGCGTCATCGTCGAGACGCAACGCCGCCCCGATGACGACAAGCTCTATGCGTGGCTGGAATACATCGCCAATTTCCGGGTGCGCGAGAAGTGTCCGGCCTGCCTGGTCGTCATCTGTCCCAACGCCCGTGTAGCCCGCTGGGCCGAGCAGGCCATCGAAACCGGCCACCCGGGGCTGACGCTCACGCCCTTGGTCATCCACGAGGGAAACACCCCCGTCATCACCGATGCGGCCGAGGCCGTGGACAACATCGGCCTGGCCGTCATCTCGACCATCACCAAGAGCGAGAGCCCTCAGTTCCACGCCATTGTCGACGCGGTGGAACGGGCGCTGAACGCCATAGATCGAGACATCGCCTGGAGGTACGCTCGATACATCAATCTGTCACTGGAAGGCGACGCACAGCGAGAATGGGACAGGCGAATGGCCATGAAGACTTACCCATACCAGGGCGAATACGCCGAGGGGCTGCTTGCCACAGGCAGGGCCGAAGGCAGGGCCGAAGGTGAGGCCGAAGGTGAGGTGAGGGGGGAGGCGAAGTCCGTGCTGAAGCTCTTGGAGGGGCGTGGGGTCCCTGTCTCGGAGGAGGCGCGGGAGCGGGTGATGGGGTGTCAGGATCCGTCCGTGCTGGATGCCTGGCTGCTGCGGGCGATCCAGGTCGAGTCGGCTGATGAGCTCTTCGGGCTACGGGGTGAGCAGGCCTAGTTGGCGGGCGGCGCGGATGGCGAGCCAGACTTCGGCGAAGGCGGCGGTCGAGGAGAGGTCGCGGCCGGTGAGGGCGGCGAAGCGGCGCAGGCGGTAGGCCAGGGTGTTGGGGTGGATGTGGAGCGCGGCCGCCGCCTCCTCTGACTGGCGGTTGCGTTCCATCCAGGTGCGTACGGACATGAGCAGGCGTGAGTCGTGGGCCTCGTCGTACGCGAGGGCGGCGCCCAGTACGTGGTCCACCAGGGCGGCGAGGGTCGCGGGGTCGTCGGGGAGCCAGCGGCCCGTGGTGTCCTCGCCGTAGTGGACGAGAGGGCGGCCCGACTCGGCGGCGTGCGAGACGGCCCAGACGGCCTCGCGCTGGGCCATGAGCAACGGTTCGCCCTGCGGGAACGGGCGGCTCGCCCCCGCGGCCACCCCGGGGACGGCGGCCACGGCAGTCGCCAGGCTCGCGGGGCCGAGCACGTAGTGGTCGTCGCCGCGGCGGAGCATGAGGTGGGGGACGTCGTCCAGGGCGCGGCGCAGGACGTCGTCGCGGACGCCGCGCACCACGAGCAGTACGGCGTCGGAGTCCATCGGCAGGCCGAGGCGGGCCAGCCGGCGGCGGGCGGCCGGTGGGTCGAGGATGTCCTGGAGCAGCTCGGCCAGGGTTTCGGCGCCTTCGCGGCGCAGCGTCTCGCGCGCGTGCCGGGCCATGGCCACCTGCAGCGCCGCCACCGTGGCGATGTGCTGGACGACGGCCAGCCCGGCGGGCCGGGCGCCTTCGCGCTCGAACGCCACCAGGTAACCCGCCGGCCCGCCGGGCGCCGACACGGGCAGGACGAACCCGCCGGGGATCGTCGGCGGGGCGTCGGGCTGGTCGGGCAGGACGTCACGCGGCGGCACCGGGACACCCGGCAGGAGCGGGCGCCCGCCCCTGGTGGACAGGTAGACGTCGTAGCCGGACAGGCGTTCCAGGCGTTTGAACAGCGTGGGCGTGTCGAGGTCTTCGGAGGCCAGCCAGTGCAGCGCCCCGAACACCTGCAGCTGTGCGCCCAGCCGGTGGCTGGCGTCCTCCTGCAGCGCGGCGGCGACCTCCTGTGAGATCGCGATGAACGGCACCGCCAGCGGCACCTCCAGCACCGGCATGCCCCGCTCCTCGGCCGCCGCGAAGAACGCCGGGTGCAGCGGCGGCACGTGCAGCTGGGCCGACAGGGCCAGCGCCGACACCCCGGCGTCGTCGAGCCGCTCCAGGTAGGCGCGTTGCCTGGCCGCCGTACGCGGGACGCCGAGGCCGGTCGTCATGATGACCTCGGCGCCGAGCAGCCAGGGCGTCGGGTCGTCCAGCTCGCTCACGTGCGCCCATGAGACCGAGCGCGACAGCCCGGACTCGCCCGCCAGCAGGCGCAGCTGCAGCGCGGGAGAGCGCAGGAGATCTTCGACGGTCAGCTTGTGGTCAGCCACAACACACACCGTATTACTTCGTGACTACTACAATTGCCGCAGGTCAGAGGCATGGCGAACACTGTGCGCATGCACCAAGGCCCTGTCGATTCCTCCAAGGTTCCCCGTTTCGCCGGACCGGCCACGTTCGCCCGGTTGCCCCGCCTCGACCAGGTCGAACGCGCCCACGTGGCGGTCGTGGGCGTGCCGTTCGACACCGGAGTGTCCTACCGGCCGGGCGCCCGGTTCGGCCCCGCCGCGGTGCGGGAGGCGTCCCGGCTGCTGCGGCCCTACCATCCGGGCCTCGACCTGTCGCCGTTCGAGCGGGTGCAGGTGGCCGACGCCGGCGACATCGCGGTCAACCCGTTCCACATCGAGGAGGCCATCGAGACCGTCGAGGCCGGGGCCGACGCGATCGACGCGCGCCTGGTCACCATCGGAGGCGACCACACGATCGCCCTGCCGCTGCTGCGGTCGGCGGCCAAGAAGTACGGGCCCGTCGCGCTCGTGCACTTCGACGCCCACCTCGACACCTGGGACACCTACTTCGGCGCCGAGTACACGCACGGCACGCCGTTCCGCCGGGCCGCCGAGGAGGGCCTGCTCGACACCGAGGCGCTCAGCCACGTCGGCACCCGCGGCTCCCTGTACGGCAAGAAGGACCTGGAGGACGACCGGCGGATCGGGTTCGGCATCGTGACCGCGGCCGACGTGCTGCGGCGCGGCCTGGACGAGGTCATCGACCAGCTGCGCCAGCGGGTCGGCAACCGTCCGGTGTACATCTCGGTCGACATCGACGTGCTCGACCCGGCGCACGCCCCCGGCACCGGCACCCCGGAGGCCGGCGGGCTCTCCAGCAGGGAGCTGCTGGAGATCCTGCGCGGCCTGGCCGGCTGCCGCCTGATCGGAGCGGACGTGGTGGAGGTCGCCCCGGCTTACGACCACGCCGAGATCACCTCCATCGCCGCCTCCCACGTGGCGTACGACCTCGTCAGCCTGCTCGCGATCCAGGAGGAAGAGGCGACATGAGCGGGACCATCACCGAGATCGAGACGTTCGGCGTCGAGCGCATCCCCGACGCCGAGCGCACCGCGCGCCCCTTCGACCTGTTCCGGGTGGCGTTCGGCGGCGCCAACACGTTCGCCACCTGCGTCCTGGGGGCCTTCCCCATCCTGTTCGGGTTGTCGTTCTGGCACGGCCTGGCCGCGACCGTGCTGGGTCTGGTGGTGGGGTCGCTGATCCTGGCGCCGCTGTCGCTGTTCGGCCCGCTGAACGGCACCAACAACGCCGTCTCCTCCTCGGCGCACCTGGGCGTGCACGGGCGCATTGTCGGCTCGTTCCTGTCGCTGCTGACGGCGATCGCGTTCTTCTCGATCTCGGTGTGGTCGTCGGGCGACGCGCTGGTGGGCGGCGCCCACCGGTTCGTCGGCCTGCCGGACACCGACCTGTCGTACGCCGTCGCGTACGGGATCTTCGCGGTTCTCGTGCTCGTCGTGTGCGTGTACGGCTTCCGGTTCATGCTGTTCGTCAACAAGATCGCGGTCGCGGCGGCGTCGCTGCTGTTCGTCCTCGGGGTGTTCGCCTTCGCCGGCGACTTCGACCCGTCGTATCCGGGCACGCTCGCGGCCGGCGACGCGCTGTTCTGGCCGTCGTTCATCGGCGCGGCCCTGATCGTGCTGTCGAACCCGGTGTCGTTCGGCGCGTTCCTGGGCGACTGGTCCCGTTACATCCCGGCGGACACGCCGCGCCGGCGGGTGATGGCCGCGGCGTTCCTGTCGCAGATCGCCACGTTCCTGCCGTTCTTCTTCGGTCTGAGCACCGCGTCGATCATCGCGGCGAAGGCCGCCGAGTACGTCGACCCGGCCGCGCCCAACTACGTCGGCGGCCTGCTGGCGATCTCGCCCGGCTGGTACTTCGTGCCCGTCTGCCTCATCGCGCTGATCGGCGGCATGTCCACCGGCACGACCTCCCTCTACGGCACCGGCCTCGACTTCTCCAGCGTCTTCCCCCGGTTCTCGCGGGTGCGGGCCACGGTGTTCATCGGCACGCTGTCGATCGTGTTCATCTTCGTCGGCCGCTTCGCCGCCAACCTCACCCAGAGCATCTCCACCTTTGCCACACTGATCATCACGTGTACGGCGCCCTGGATGGTGATCATGATGCTCGGCTACGTGACGCGCCGCGGCTGGTACGACCCCGAGGCGTTGCAGGTGTTCAACCGCCGCCAGCGCGGCGGCCGCTACTGGTTCGCCCATGGCTGGAACTGGCGGGGACTTTCCGCCTGGCTGGTCTCGGCCGCGCTGGCGCTGACGTTCGTCAACCTGCCGGGGCAGTTCGTCGGCCCGCTGGGTGAGCTGGCGAGCGGCATCGACATCTCGCTCCCGGTCGGCCTGGGCGCCGCCGCCGTGCTCTACCTGGTGCTGCTCGCCGTCTTCCCTGAGCCGCGCGAGGTCTACGGCCCCGAAGGGCCGCGCCTGGTACGCGCGGCCGACACCCCGGTGCTGCCGATCGTGGACGCGACCACAACGACCACCGCGGCCGAGCCGGCGACCTGATGGAGCTCGTCGACCTGTCGGTCCCGATCGAGACCGGGATGCCCGTCTACCCGGGCGACCCGCAGGTCTCGGTCGGGCCCGCGCTGACGGTGGCGGACGACGGCGTCAACGTGCTCCGCCTGCACCTGGGCTCCCAGTCGGGCACCCACGTGGACGCGCCGTACCACGTGGACGACGCGCTGCCCGCGCTGGACGAGCTGCCGCTGGAGCGCTTCTGGGGCCCGGCCGTCGTGGTGGACGCTCTGGGCCTGCCGCCGCGCTCGCCGATCGGGCCGGAGCCCTTCGCGCGGGTCGTCCGGGCGGGGGCGATCGTGCTGGTCGCCACCGGCTGGTCGGCCTGCTGGGGGAGCGAGCGCTACACGGCGCACCCGTACCTGACGGAGGAGGCGGCGCGGCTGCTGGTGGAGGCGGGGGTGCGGACGGTCGGGATCGACGCGCTGAGCGTGGATCCCACGCCCGCCGACGACTTCCCCGCCCACCGGGTGTTGTGCGGCGCCCACGCCGTCATCGCCGAGAACCTGACCGGCCTCGACCGCCTCCTCGACGCCCAGGCCCGCGGCCTGCCGATCGAGGTGTCGTTGTTGCCGCTGCGCCTGCCGGGGGCCGACGGCGCGCCCGTGCGGGCCGTCGCGAGAGTGGGCTAGCGGGTGCCCCAGGAGTACGTCTGCTTGCGCAGCTTCAGGTACACGAACGACTCCGTGGCCCGTACGGACGGAATGGCGCGGATCTTGCTGAGGATCTCCAGCAGGTGGGTGTCGCCCTCGCAGACCACTTCCACGATCACGTCGAAGGAGCCCGCCGTGAGCACCACGTAGTCGATCTCCTCGATGGCCGCCAGCTCGTCGGCCACCGCCTCCAGGTCGCCCTCGCAGTTGACGCCGATCATGGCCTGGCGCGGGAAGCCGAGCGTGAGGGGGTCGGTGACGGCGACGATCTGCATGACGCCGGCGTCCTGCAGCCGCTGCACCCGCTGGCGCACCGCGGCCTCCGACAGCCCGACGGCCTTCCCGATCGCCGCGTACGGCATGCGCCCGTCGATCTGGAGCTGTTCGATGATCTGCTTGGACAGGTCGTCGAGAACCACCGGACCGGAGGCTGGGCCGTTGCGTCGTACACGGGGCGGCGTCGTCATCCCGGTCCTTCCCTGACCGTCCGGCGTTACGGCGGCGTACCGGTGAGGTTGCCGTCCTGGTGCGACATGTTGTCAGTTCTTGGCGTACTGTCAAGCGAATTCGTAGCAATTTGATATCTTCACCACGAAATCCCTTGTCGAGATGCATTCGCTCTGTAAGAGTCGCGGCATCTCGGCCCGCCTCGCGAGTGATCGAGCTCGCCGAGGTCATCCCTGGACATCGCACCATGGTCATACGACCGACAAAGGAGGGCGAATGACCACCCGTCTGCAGAACTACATCAACGGCGAGTTCGTTGACGCGAAGAGCGGGAAATTCTCTGACATCGTCGATCCGTGCACGGGCGAGCCGTACATCCAGGCTCCCGTCTCGGGCCCCGAGGACGTCGACGCCGCCTTCGCCGCCGCGGCCGCCGCGTTCGAGTCGTGGGGCCGGACCACTCCTGGTGAGCGGGCCAACCTGCTGCTCAAGGTCGCCGACGCGATCGACGCGCGGGCCGACGAGATCAACGAGGCCGAGTGCCTCAACACCGGCAAGCCCCGCGCCCGCATGGCCGAGGACGAGACCCCGATCGCCGCCGACCACTTCCGGTTCTTCGCCGGCGCCGCGCGCACGCTGGAGGGCCCGACGGCCGGCGAGTTCATGGCCGACCACACCAGCGTCATCCGGCACGAGCCGATCGGCGTCGTGGGCCAGGTCACGCCGTGGAACTACCCGATGATGATGGCGGTCTGGAAGATCGCCCCGGCGCTCGCGGCCGGCAACACGATCGTGCTCAAGCCCTCCGACACCACCCCGGTCTCCACCCTCAAGATGGCCGAGATCCTCGGCGAGGTGCTGCCCGCGGGCGTCTTCAACGTCGTCACCGGCGACCGCGAGACCGGCGCCCTGGTCGTGAGCCACCCGACGGCCGCGATGGTGGCCATCACCGGCTCGGTCGGCGCGGGCATGTCGGTGGCCAGGAGCGCCGCCGACGACCTCAAGCGGGTGCACCTGGAGCTCGGCGGCAAGGCGCCGGTCGTGGTGTTCGACGACGTGAAGGACCTGCGCAGGGCCGCCGCCGACATCGCCGTCGCCGGTCTCTACAACGCCGGCCAGGACTGCACGGCCGCCTGCCGGGTGCTGGTCCAGGAGAGCGCGCACGACGCGTTCGTGGCCGCCCTCACCGAGGCCGCCGCGGGCACCGTCACCGGCGGCCTGGACAACGAGGACGCCCTCTACGGCCCGCTCAACAACGAGAACCAGCTGGCCCGCGTCCAGGGCTTCATCGAGCGGGCGCCCGCGCACGCCAAGGTGCTCACCGGCGGTCACCGCGTCGGCGACAAGGGCTACTTCTTCGCCCCGACCGTCGTCGACGGGCTGCGCCAGGACGACGAGATGGTGCAGAACGAGGTCTTCGGCCCCGTGATCACCGTCCAGACGTTCACCGACGAGGCCGACGCGATCGCCAAGGCCAACGACGTGCGCTACGGCCTGGCCGGCTCGGTGTGGACCTCCGACCACGGCCGCGCCATGCGCGTGTCGAACCGGCTCGACTTCGGGGTGGTCTGGGTCAACACGCACATCCCGTTCGTCTCGGAGATGCCGCACGGCGGCTTCAAGCACTCCGGGTACGGCAAGGACCTGTCGGTGTTCGGTCTGCATGACTACACCAGGGTCAAGCACGTCATGCACTACATCGGCGAATAGCAAGGACGAATCCTGGAATGACCGGGCTGAGTGCGATTGAGCTTGAGGACGTCGTCAAGGAGTATCTCTCGCATGGCGAGGTCGTCCAGGCGGTCAAGGGTGTGACGCTGGACATCGCCGAGGGGGAGTTCTTCTCCCTCCTCGGCCCGTCCGGTTGCGGCAAGACCACGACGATGCGCATGGTCGCCGGCTTCGAGCAGCCCACGAAGGGGCTGGTCAAGCTGCACGGCCAGGACGTCACGAACGTCCCGCCGAACAGACGTGACGTCAACATGGTCTTCCAGTCCTACGCGCTCTTCCCGCACATGAGCGTCTGGGACAACGTGGCCTTCGGGCTCAAGCAGAAGAGGACCCCGGCCGACGAGATCAGGCGGCGGGTCGGCGAGATGCTGGAGATCGTCGATCTCACCGGCAGGGAGAGGCGCCGGCCGCGCGAGATGTCGGGCGGCCAGCAGCAGCGCGTGGCGCTGGCCAGGGCCCTGGTCAACCGGCCGCGCGCGCTGCTGCTGGACGAGCCGCTCGGCGCGCTCGACCTGAAGCTGCGCCAGGCCATGCAGATCGAGCTCAAGCGCATCCAGCGCGAGGTCGGCATCACGTTCGTGTACGTCACGCACGACCAGGGCGAGGCGCTGACCATGAGCGACCGGATCGCCGTCATGAACGACGGGCTGGTCGAGCAGCTGGCCGACCCGCGTGAGATCTACGAGCGCCCCGCCACGGCGTTCGTGGCCGGGTTCATCGGCACCTCCAACCTGCTCACGGGCGCCGCGGCCGGCGGCGTCCTGAAGGTCGGTGGCGGCCGGGTGCTCGTGCCGGGCCACGACGGCGACGTGACGGTCACCGTACGGCCGGAGAAGATCACCATCGGCACGGAGGAGCCCGCTCCGGAGCTGAGCGGCGTGCGCGGCACCGTGGCCGAGGTCGTCTACCTGGGCACCTACAACAGCTACGCCGTGAATCTCGCCGACGGGGCCGACGGGACGGTCATCACGGTGTTCGAGCAGAACGCGCACGACGCGACGGCCACGGCGGAGCGGGGCGACTCCGTCTGGCTTTCCTGGCAGGCGCAGCATTCGTACGTGATTGGAAGTTGAGAGCACTCCATGAACCCCTTCATGCGTGGAATGACGCAGCCCCGCACCCGTCGTGACGTCTTCAGGCTCGCCGGCGCCTCCGCCGCCGGGCTCGCCCTGGCCGCCTGCGGCGTGCAGGGGCAGAAGGCGGCGCCGCCGAAGGCCGACGCCGTGGCCGACTTCTGGGCCAAGCAGAAGAAGAACGGCAAGGTCGTCTTCGCCAACTGGCCCGAGTACATGCCCGAGGACAAGGGGCCGCTGGAGAAGTTCAAGGCCGACACCGGCATCGCGTACGAGTACAAGGAGGTCATCCAGGAGAACGCGGAGTTCTTCGGCAAGGCCGACCCCGTGCTGCGCGCCGGGCAGTCACTGGGCTACGACATCGTCGTCATGACGAACGGCATCCAGCTCCAGCACATGATCGACCTCGGCTACGCGGTGGCGCTCGACCACTCCAAGCTGCCGAACTTCCAGGCCAACGCCGGGCAGAAGTACAAGGAACGGGCCTACGACCCCGGAAACAAGTACACGGTGCCCTACACCTCCGGGGTGACCGGGATCGCGTACAACACCGATTACGTCAAAGACGACATCACCAGTATCGAGGCGTTGTTCGATCAGAAGTACAAAGGGCGGGTCGGCATGATGGCCGACGCTCAGGAGATCGCCAATTTCGGCATGATCGCTCTCGGTATCGACCCGGAGAAGTCGAGTGAGGCGGACTGGCAGAAGGCCGGGGAGAAGCTGAAGGCGCAACGCGATGCCGGAATTGTGCGGAAATATTATGATCAGTCGTATATCGACGCCGTGTCGAAGGGCGACATCTGGCTGAGCATGGCGTGGTCCGGCGACGTGTTCCAGCGGCAGCTCGCCGGCGAGCCCGTCAAGTTCGTGGTCCCGGCCGAGGGCGGCACGATCTGGACCGACAACATGCTCATCCCCAAGGGCGCCGCCAACCCGCTCGACGCGCTCATGCTGATGGACTACCTCTACCAGCCGGCCATCGCCGCCGAGCTGGACGAGTTCATCCAGTACGTCACCCCGGTCCCCGCCGTGCAGGACCTGCTGCGGGAGAAGGCGGAGCAGGCCAAGGGCGAGGAGAAGCAGACCCTCGACGACATGGTGAACAGCCCGCTCATGTTCCCCAGCGACGCCGACTACGCCAAGCTGCGCAGCTACACCCCGCTCACCACCCAGCAGGAGCAGGTGTTCAACCCGATCTTCCAGTCGATCACCCAGGCGTGACGATGAGGCGGCTGACCCCCTACCTGCTCGCGCTGCCGGGCTGGATGTGGCTGGCGATCTTCCTGGTCGTGCCCATGGCCGCGATGGCGTCGGTGTCGCTGCAGACCGGGAACGCGATCGACGGCTTCGCCATGACGTTCAGCTTCTCCAACTACGGCGACGCGCTGAGCACGTACAGCACCCAGCTGCTGCGCTCCCTGCTGTACGGCGGGCTCGCCACCGTGGCCATGCTGCTGATCGGCTACCCGGTCGCGTACTGGATCGCCTTCAGGGGCGGCCGGCGCAAGTCGATGTACCTGTTCCTGCTGCTGCTGCCGTTCTTCGTGTCGTTCGTGCTGCGGACGATCTCGTGGAACTTCCTGCTGGCCGACAACGGCATCCTGTTCGGCACGCTGAAGGACTGGGGGCTGCTGCCCGAGGGCTTCCACGTGCTCGCCACGACGTTCGCGGTGGTGGGCGGGCTGACGTACAACTTCCTGCCGTTCATGATCCTGCCGATCTACGTGGCGCTGGAGCGGGTGGACCCGCGGGTGGTGGAGGCGGCGCAGGACCTGTACGCGACCCGGGCGGCGGCTTTCCGGCGGGTGGTGCTGCCCCTGTCGCTGCCGGGGGTGTTCGCCGGGGTGCTGATGACGTTCGTGCCGGCCACGGCCGACCCGGTCAACGCGCAGATCCTCGGGGGCACGTCGAACACGATGATCGGCAACATCATCCAGACCGAGTACCTGACGAACCTCGACTATCCGACCGCCTCGGCGCTGTCGTTCACGCTGATGGCGATCCTGCTGGTCGGCATCTTCGTCTACGCCAAGGCGCTCGGTACGGAGAACGTGCTCGAGGCGGCGGCCCGATGAGGACCCGCGGACGGCTCGGCGACCGGCTGCTGCACGCCTACACCTGGCTCATCATCGCCTGGCTGTCGTCGCCGATCGCCGTGATGATCCTGTTCGGCTTCAACGACAAGCAGAGCAAGTCCAACACCACCTGGCAGGGCTTCACCCTGCGCTGGTACGCCGAGCTCTTCGACGTCTCCGACCTGACCGTGGCGCTGCGCAACTCGCTGGTGATCGCCCTGGTCAGCACCGTGATCACGGTCGTCATCGGCACCATGCTGGGCCTCGCGCTCGGCCGCCACCGCTTCCGCGGCAGCGGCGCGACGAATTTTCTGGTCTTCGCCGCGATCTCCACGCCCGAGCTGGTCATGGGCGCCTCGCTGCTGTCGCTGTTCGTCTCGGGCAACGTGCCGCGCGACGCGAACACGATCATCGTCGCCCACGTGCTGTTCTCGCTGTCGTTCGTGGTCGTCACGGTGCGGGCGCGGGTCGTCGGCCTGGACCCGTCGCTGGAGGAGGCCGCCAGGGACCTCGGCGCGTCGGCGTGGGGCACGTTCCGGCAGGTGACGCTGCCGTCGATCCTGCCGGGTGTGCTGGCGGGGGCCATGTTGTCGTTCGCGCTGTCGATCGACGACTACGTGGTGACGAGCTTCGTCAACGGCTCAACCGTGACGTTCCCGCTGTGGATCGTCGGCGCCGTCAAGACGGGCATCCCGCCGCAGGTCAACGTCATGGGTACGTTGATCTTCGGCATCGGCGTGCTCATCGCGATCGCCAACGCGGTCGCGGCCCGCCGCCGCGCCTGAGCATTCTCGTCACCGAACTCTCGTAGGGAAGTGGGATCTGTGGATCCGCTGAAGGCGCTGGCTGACGCGGAGCGCAAGCCGTACTGGCTGGACAGCCCGGCCAGACCCGAGCCGCGGGAGCGGCTCACCGGACGGACCGCCGCCGACCTGGTCGTGGTCGGGGGCGGGTTCTCGGGGCTGTGGACGGCCCTGATGGCCAAGGAACGCGACCCCTCGCTGGACGTCGTCCTGCTCGAAGGACGCAGGATCGGCTGGGCCGCCACCGGCCGCAACGGCGGGTTCTGCATGGCGACCCTCACCCACGGCCTGGCCAACGGCCTGGAACGGTGGCCGGACGAGATCGACCGGCTGGAACGCATGGGCGTGGCGAATCTGGACGAGATCGAGCGCACGCTGGAGCGCTACGGGATCGACTGCTCGTTCGAGCGGACCGGCGAGCTGCACGTCGCCACCGAGCCCTGGCAGGTGGACGCGCTGGGCGAGCACCACGACGTGATCTCCGAGCTGGGGCTCGACTACCTGCCGCTGGACCGCGAACAGGTGCGGGCCGAGGTCGACTCGCCGACCTACCTCGGCGGGCTCTGGGAGCGCAGCGGCTGCGCCATGCTCGATCCGGCGGGGCTGGCGTGGGGGCTGCGGGAGGCGTGCCTGCGCCTCGGCGTACGCGTCCACGAGCGCAGCCCGGTCCGCTCGCTGCACGACGACGGCACGCTGCTCACGCTGGGGACGCCGCACGGCTCGGTGGCCGCCCGCCGCGTGGCGCTGGGCACCGGGGTCTTCCCGCCGCTGCTGCGCCGGCTCAAGCACTACGTCGTCCCCGTGTACGACTACGCGCTGATGACCGAGCCGCTGACCGCCGACCGGCTCGCCTCCGTGGGCTGGCGCAACCGGCAGGGCGTGGGCGACTCGGGCAACCAGTTCCACTACTACCGGCTGACCGACGACAACCGCATCCTGTGGGGCGGCTACGACGCCGTCTACTACAACGGCGGCCTGGTCAAACCGGAGTACGACCAGCGCGACGAGACGTTCGTCAGGCTGGCGGAGCACTTCTACGACACCTTCCCGCAGCTCGACGGCGTGCGTTTCACCCACCGCTGGGGCGGCGTGATCGACACCTGCAGCCGCTTCAGCGCCTTCTACGGCCGGGCGCACGGCGGCCGGCTCGCCTACGCCCTCGGCTACACCGGCATGGGCGTCGGCGCCACCCGCTTCGGCGCGAACGTCATGCTCGACCTGCTGGCCGGCGAGCGCACCGAACGCACCGAGCTGCGCATGGTGAAGGAGAAGCCGATCCCGTTCCCGCCCGAGCCGGTGCGCTCCGGGGTGATCCAGTTCACCCGCTGGTCGATCGCCCAGGCCGACCAGCACCAGGGCAGGCGCAACCTGTGGCTGCGCGCGCTCGACCGGATGGGGCTGGGCTTCGACACGTAGTTCGGCTGGGCTCAGACTGGTGGGCATGAGAATCGAGTTCACCGCCGACGGTCTCACCCTCGCCGGGGATCTGCGGGTGCCCGAGGGTGTGGGGCCGTGGCCGGGGCTGGTCTTCACGGGGCCGTTCACCGGCGTCCGCGACCAGGTCACCGGTCTGTACGCCGCCCGGCTGGCCGAGCGCGGCTACGTCACGCTCTCCTTCGACCACCGCTCCTGGGGCGAGTCGGAGGGCGAGCCGCGCCGGCACGAGGATCCGCAGGGCAAGCTGCACGACCTGCGGGCCGCGGTGTCGTTCCTGCGCGGGCGGCCCGAGGTCGACGCCGAGCGGATCGGGGCGGTCGGCATCTGCCTCGGTGGCGGGTACGCGCTGAAGTTCGCCGCCTTCGATCCGCGGGTGAAGGCGTTCGCGGGGATCGCTGGGGCGTACAACAACCCGTACGCGATGCGGTCGGGCACGGACTACCAGGCGGCGCTGGCGTCGTACACGGAGGTGCTGGAGCGGCAGGACCACGGCGGGCCGGTCGAGTACATGCCGGTCGTCGCGGAGCAGGGCGAGGCCGCGATGCCGGGGGACGAGCCGTACGCGTACTACGGGACGGATCGGGGCGCCTCGCCGCTCTGGGAGAACGAGGTGACCCGGGTCAGCGTGCGGGAGCTGCTGACGATGGACAACATGATGGGCGCCGACTTCCTGTCGCCGAAGCCGGCGCTGATCGTCCACGGGGTGATCGACCGGTTCTGCTCGCCTGAGGGGGCCGAGGAGGCGTTCAGACGGCTCGACCAGCCGAAGAAGATCGTCTGGGTGGACGCCAAACAGCACATCGACCTCTACGACCGCGAGCCGTACGTCACGGAGGCCGTGGACGCGACCGCCGACTTCCTGGGCGAGCACTTGTGACGGCAAGGGGACGCTGAAGGTATGTCCAGGAAAGCTCCGAGTGTGATGCGCCCGGGGTGATGGCCGGGAATGTTCCGTACGACCACCGATGGGAGGTGGCACGTGCGGACGATGTGGACGGCCTGGCTGGGCCTGGCGCTCGTGGCGGGGTGCGGGGCGGAGCCCGTTCCGGTGAAGCCCGCCGCGGTGCGGGCGCCGGTGAAGGCAGCACGCTGTTTCCTGAAATATCCGGATGTACGGGCGGGGCATGCCGCGCGCGCCCGGCTCGAACGCGACATCGCCCACTACGTCGGCGACCGTCCCGGCCGGATCGTCTACGCCGCGGTGGACCTGGTCAGCGGGGTCTCGCTGGGCCAGGGCCGGCACGACGGCGACCTGATCACCGCGAGCGGCGCCAAGGTGGACATCCTCGCGGCGCTGCTCCAGCGCCGCGACGGCCGGCTCGACGAGCACGAACGCGACCTGGCCTCCCGCATGATCACGGAGAGTGACAACAGCGCGGCCGACGCGCTCTGGTCGAGGGTCGGTGGCGGCGCGGCCATGGGCGACTTCTATCGCAGGATCGGGCTGAAGGAGACCACGCCCGGGCCGAGCAGCTACTGGGGCGGCACCAAGACCAGCCCCGCCGACCGCATCCGGCTGATGAAGGTGCTGGTCAAGGGCGGCAAGGGGCTGTCGTCCGCCGACCGGGCGCTGCTGCTCGGGCTGATGGAGCAGGTGCGCCGGGAGCAGGCGTGGGGCGTCAGCGCGGCCGCCCGGCCGGGTGACCGGGTGGCGCTGAAGAACGGGTGGACGCCGCGGCCGTTCGTCCAGAAGACGTGGGCGGTGACCAGCTACGGCCGCGTCGTCGGCCCGGGGCGGGATCTGCTGCTGTCGGTCCAGACCGACCGCCAGCCAGGGGAGGGGACGGGCATCCAGACCATCGAGGGCATCGCCCGCCTGATCGGCTCCCGCCTCGACTCCCTCACCCCGACCATCTCTCGCCCCTGCCCCACCAAACCCACCTTCTGACGGGGGTCCCTGGAAGGGCCGGTGCCCGCGTGACGGGCCCCGGACGGGGGAGACGTCGCCAAGAAGTGTCCTGGAAGCGGTGAGACGCCGCACCCAGCTGCGGTGCGGCGTCTCGGGGTGGCGTCAGGAGTGGGCGCGGGTGAGGACCTCCTCGGGGATGACCTTGGGGACGCCGCGCAGGCCCGCCAGGGCGATCAGCGCCACCACCGCCAGGACGCCGGCCGTGACGAACGAGGTCAGGTGCACGCCTTCCAGGAAGGCCAGCTGGGCCGCGTGGACGAGCTCGGCGGCCTGGCCGGCGGGCAGGGTCGAGGCCGTGCTGACCGCCCCGGCGAGAGACTCCCGCGCCGCCTCGGCCGGCACCCCGGCGGGCAGCTCCAGGTTCGCCCGGTACGCGCTGGTCAGCACCGTGCCGAGGATCGCGATGCCGAGCGCCGCGCCCAGCTCGAACGCCGTCTCCGACACCGCGGCCGCCGCCCCGGCCCGCTCGGGGGGCGCGGTGGCCAGCACGTTGTCGTTGTTGACCGTGAAGGCGAATCCGATGCCGATGCCGCCGATCACCATGGCGGGCACCAGCGTGATGTAGGTCACCTCGGTGCCGAGCGTCGTGTACCACAGGAACGCGCCCGCGTTCATGGCCAGCCCCAGGGCGACCACGCCGTTCCTGCCGAGCGGCTGGATCAGCTTGGCGGCCAGCACGCCGCCCACCGCGCCGGCCAGACCACCGGGCAGCTGGGCGAGTCCCGCCTGCAGCGGCGACCAGCCGAGCACGAGCTGCAGGTACCAGGCGAACATCAGCATCATGGCCGACATCGCGAAGATCGCCAGCAGGTTCGTCAGGATGGACGCGCTGAACGCCCGCCGCCGGAAGAGCCGTACGTCGATCAGCGGCTCGGCCAGCCGCGTCTGCCGCCACACGAACGTCGCGAGCAGCGCGATCCCGGCCACGCCCGCGGCCACCACGTCGGCGTGCTCCAGGCCCTTGTGCGCCATCTCCTTGATCGCGTAGACGACTGCCACGATGCCGGCGAACGACAGCACCACGCTGAGCAGGTCGATCCGTCCCGCGTTCGGGTTGCTCGACTCCGGCAGCACCAGGAAGCCGCCGACGACCACGAGAGCCATGATCGGCACGTTGATCAGGAAGACCGACCCCCACCAGAAGTGGTCGAGCATCAGGCCGCCGACCACCGGGCCGACCGCGAAGCCCGCCGCGCTCATGCCGCTCCAGATGCCCACGGCCGCCGTCCGCTCACCGGGGTCGGTGAAGACGTTGCGGACGATCGACAGCGTCGAGGGCATGATCGTGGCGGCGGCCACGCCCAGCAGCGCCCGCGCGGCGATCAGCAGCTCGGCGCTCGGCGCGTACGCGGTGATCACGGACGCCGCCCCGAACGCCGCCGCGCCGATCAGCAGCAGGCGCTTGCGGCCGATGCGGTCGCCGACGTTGCCCATGGTGATGAGCAGGCCGGCCAGCGCGAAGCCGTACATGTCGCCGATCCACAGCAGCTGGGTGGAGCTGGCGCCGAGGTCGCCCACCAGGCTCGGCAGGGCCAGGTGCAGCACCGTGAGGTCCAGCGAGAGCAGGAGCGTGGCCACGCAGGCGATCGCGAGGCAGGACCATTTGTTCGTCATGCGGCTCACTGTCGCCGTGACGGCTGACGGAGGGCCTACCGCTCGCTGACCGACCCGCTGACCGCCGCCAGACCGGCCGCGATGCGGGCGCGGGTGTCCACGGTGCTGTACCACTCCTCGGGACACACCTCGCGGGCCCGGGTCAGGCAGACGCGCGCCTCGTCGAGGTCGCCTCGGAACAGCGCCACCTCGCCCATGCCGAGCTCGGCCCAGGCCAGCATCTCCATCGAGCCGTTGCGCCGCGACAGGCCCGCCGCGAGCGCGTAGTCGGCCCGCGCGGCCTCCACGTCGCCGAGGTGGAACAGGAGGTCGGCCCTGCGGCACAGGTTCTCGGCGATGTCGGTCCTGGAGCCCAGCTCCCGCGCCAGCGTCAACGCCTCGTCGATCAGCGCGTACGCGCCGCGGTAGTCGCCCTGCTCCTGCCGCAGCGCGCCGAGCCCCGACAGCACCAGCACCGCGCCCCACCGCTCACCGATGGCCCGGAAGTGGTCCAGGCTGCGCCCGAAGTACTCCAGCGCCTCGTCCATGCGGCCCAGCGTCTGCAGCACGAACGCCGCTCCGGTGTAGGACAGCGCCCGCTGCCACGGGCCAAGGCTCGGCGCGACGTTCATGATCTCGTCGATGGCCTGCTCGAAGTCGGGGGGCGGGCCGGTCATCAGCGACAGCAGCATCATGAGGAATTCCATCCGGGAGGGCACGTAGCTCCAGCCCAGCACGTCGCGCAGCTCCACCACCCGCGCGCGCAGCGCCTCGTCGTCGGCTCCCACCCAGGCCGCCACGAGCACGCACAGGGCGTACTCCTCCTCCATGCCGGGCAGCTGCCTGGGGCCGAGCCGGTCGAGCAGGGCGGCGGCCAGGTTGGCGCTCGTGACGCGGTGACCGCGCATCCACCAGTAGCAGGCGCTGCAGGCCACCAGCCGCAGCCCCAGCTCCGGCTGCCCCGACTCGGCGGCCCAGCGGGTGGCCGCGACCACGTCGTCGCCCTCCTCGTCGAGCAGTGCCAGCCACTCCAGCTGGTCGGCGGTGCGCAGCCGGCTGTCGGCGATCTGCACCAGGTCGAGGTAGTAGTCGGCGTGCGCCTGCCGGACGGCGACCTGCTTGCCCGACTCGGCCAGTCGTTCGGCGCAGAAGGCCCGGATCGTCTCCAGCATCCGGAAACGGCCGGCCACGAACTCGACCAGCGACTTCTCCACCAGCGAGAACAGCACGTCCTCGGGCAGCCCGCACACCTGCTCGGCGGCCCCTGGCCGGGCGCCGCCGGCGAACACGGTCAGCCGCATGGCGGCCTGCTGCTCGCTCTCGTCCAGCAGGTCCCAGCTCCAGGCGACGACCGCGCGCAACGTCTGGTGGCGCGGCAGCGCCGTACGGCTGCCGCGGGTGAGCAGCCGGAACCGGTCGTCCAGCCGCGCCGCCACGTCGGCGAGCGACAGCGTGCGCAGCCGGGCCGCGGCCAGCTCGATGGCCAGCGGCAGCCCGTCGAGCGCCCGGCAGATGCGGACGACCTGCGCCGCGTTGCCGGCGTCCACGGCGAAGCCGGGCCGGACGGCGGCGGCGCGGTCGGCGAACAGCCGCACGGCCGCGTAGTCGAGCGGGTCGTCCGTGTCCACCGGCGGCAGCCGCAGCGGCGCCACGGGCAGGATCGACTCGCCGGTGATGCCGAGCGCCTCGCGCCCGGTCGCCAGCACGCGCAGACCGGGGCAGGCGGCCAGCAGGTGGTCGCTCAGGTCGGCGGCGGCCTCGACGAGGTGCTCGCAGTTGTCCAGGACGAGCAGCAGCCTGCGGTCGGCGAGCGCGGTGACGAGCCTGGTCAGCGGGTCGACGGCCGGGCGTTCGGCGTGCAGCAGCGCGTCGCGGATGTCGAGCGCGGCCAGCACCGCCCGCGGCACGCCGGAGGCGTCGGAGACCGGAGCGAGCGGCACGAAGCACACGTCGCCGGGCTCCTGATCGGCCGCCTCGTTCGCGAGGCGGGTCTTGCCCGCGCCGCCGGGGCCGATCAGGGTCACGAGCCGGTTGTCGCGGAGCCGGGCGCGTACCTGGTCGAGCTCCTCGGTGCGGCCCACGAAGCTGGTGAGCTGGGCGCGCAGACCCTGCCTGACCGGGCCTGCCGCGCTCGGCGCGGGCGCCCCCAGCGCGGGGTCGGCGCGTAGGACCGCCAGGTGGGCGGCGGCCAGCTCGGGGCCCGGCTCGACGCCCAGCTCCTCGTCCAGCAGCTTCCTGGCCTGGTCGTAGACGGTCAGCGCCTCGGCCTGGCGGCCGCTGCCGTACAGGGCGCGCATGAGCTGGGCGGTCAGCCGCTCGCGCAGCCGGTGGACGGCGGTGAGCTGGCGCAGCTCGGCCACCAGGTCGCGGTGCCGGCCGAGATCCAGGTCCGCCTGCACACGGTCTTCGGTGGCGGCCAGCCGCAGCTCCTCCAGCGCCGCCGCGGCGGCCTCGGCGTGCGGGGCGTCGGCCAGCGGCGTGCCGCGCCACAGGTCGAGCGCCTCGCGCAGCAGCGCGGCGGCCCGCTCCGGGTCGCCGCCGGTCAGCGCCTGCCGGCCGGCCCGGGCCAGCAGCTCGAACCGGCGGGCGTCGACGTCCTGCGGGTCGGCGACCAGGCGGTAACCGGCCGGGTGGAACTCCACCAGGTCCCTGCCCAGCGCCCGGCGCAGCCGCGACACCTGCGACTGCAGCGCGTTGGCCACGCCGTCGGGGGGATCGGCGCCGTACATGCCGTCGATGAGTTGCTCGGCGCCGACGACGCGGCCCGCGTGCAGGGCGAGCAGCGTCAGCAGGGCGCGTACCCGGGGGCCGCCGAGCGCGATCGGCTCGCCGTCCTCGCCCAGCGCGGCGGTGGGGCCGAGGATCTGAAAGCGCATGCCTCGATTATCGCGGCAAGCTCGCCGCGATCTGTGTATATGTCGGGATGGATGGTGGTTGCTCGCCTCGGAGTGCCAGCGCGGTGGCCGCGGCCTCCCTGAGCGCGGCCCGGTAGAGCAGCGACCCGGTGCTCACCCGGGCCACCCCCGCCTGCGCGAGCTGCGCGAGCGTGGGACCGCCCGTCTGGTGGAGCACGTTGAGCGGCAGCGGCGTGCTCGCCGCCACCTCCGCGATCTCGTCCAGATCGGTCAGGGCCGGGACGAAGATCCCGTCGGCGTGGCCGTACGCGCGCACCCGTTCCCGCGTGTCACCGGTCCGCAGCCAGCACGTGTCGGTACGGGCGTTCACGAACACGCCGTGCCCCATGGCGGCCTCGATGATGCGCTGCTGCAGGCCGATCGGGCGCAGGGTGCCGTCGGGGCGGCCGTCCTCCAGGTTCACGCCCGCGACGCCCAGCGCGGCCAGGCAGGCGACCAGGTCGGACACCTCGGCCGGGTCGTCGCTGAATCCGCCCTCGATGTCCACCGTGATCAGGACCCCCAGCGACCCGATGGATTCGGCCAGCTCGATCGTCTCGGCCCTGGTCGCACCGGCCGCGTCCGGCTTGCCGTGCACGGCGGCCACGCCGAGGCTGGTCGTGCCGATCGCCGGGAAGCCCTGCGCGGCCAGGTACGCGGCCGAGCCGTAGTCCCAGGCGTTGGGCAGCAGCAGCGGGTCGCCGGGGCGGTGCAGATCGCGGAAGCTCATCGCAGCAGTCCCTCCAGGACACCGGCAGCCAGGGCGAGCGCGTGGTGCGGGGCGGGGCAGGGGCGAACGCCCGAGCCGAAGGTCAGGTACGGTGCCCGGCCGCGCGCGAGGTCGAAGCGTTCCGGGTCGGGGAACACCTCGGGGTCGCGGTTGACGGCCACCAGGTCGATCGTCACCTCGTCGCCGGTGCGGGTGTCGAGCCTGCGGGTGGCCTTGAGCGGCGGGTCGTGCCGCAGCGTCTCGTGCAGCAGCGCCTCGACGTCGCCGTCCCAGCTGGGGGCGTCGCCGGCCAGGCCGTTCGCGGCGGCGCCGGCGAGGACGTTTGCGATCAGGCCGTCCGCGGTGGCGCGGGTGCGGGTGAGGGCGTTCTCGATCAGGGCTTCCGTGGCGGTGTGGGCCTGCAGCAGCAGCGTGATCACCGGGAGGTCCGCCTGCCCGAGCAGCTCGGCGACGGCGGCGTCGGCCTGCGGGCTCTCCTCGCCCGACAGGTACCCGGCCGCGGCGGCGGGCACGGCGGCGGTGTCCTCGACACCGAGCGCGGCTCCCAGCACGGCCACGGGGACACCCCGCCAGTTCCCGTCCCGTTCCCTGGCCATGGCCCTGGCCGCCTGGCGCAGCCCGGCCGGGTCGACCTCGTCCAGCAGGGCGACGAGCAGGCGCCGCCGTTCGGCGTGCTCCTGGCCGGTGCTGAACCGCGACACCCGGGCGCGCAACCAGGCCAGCGTCCCCTCGGCGCCGTCGGCGCGTACGGGCGGCGGAACGTATCGGGCGTCGGCCAGTACGGCCACCGCTTCGGCATGACGTGTGACAGGCATGCGCCCACGCTAGGGCGGAGTCCTTTCGCCGCCGGTCGAAGCATGTCAGGCGGCCAGCTGCTGCGGTTCCGCTTCTTCGCTCGTCTCCACCGCGGACGTGGTCGCGGCGGCGGGCCGCAGTCCGGCGGCGGCGAGGGCCATCGCCAGGATCAGCGCCATGTCCGCCACCACCACGGCCCGCTCCAGCAGCCCGTAGTAGGCGCCCCCGTTCACGAACGAGGAGGTGAACGAGGCCGGGTGGGCCACCAGGTACACCGCCAGCGTCATCCCCGCGGCCACGCTCAGCGCGCGCACCGCGTTCCAGCCGGGCGCGCCGGCCCGCCCACGGGCCAGCATCCAGCCCGCGACCGGCAGCGAGGTGAACACCACGGCCGCCGCCCAGCGGTGGATCTCGCCGGACACCGTGTCGAGCTGCGACCCGCTCGGGTCGGTCGGGAAGATGGCGCTCATGACCAGACCCGCGGCCCCGGCCAGCAGCAGCACCCGTGTGGCCGCCGTACGCGCCGGATCCGTCACGGCCAGCCCGTACGCCAGCCACAGGCACGCCCCCGCGAGCGCCAGCATCCCGGCGATCACGGGCGCGAGTCCGCCCGGGACCAGCGCGTAGTGGCTGAGCAGCACCTGCGCGGGCAGCGTGGTCTCCGCGTACGCCAGCGCCCCCGCCGACGTCACCGTGGCCGCCACGCTGAGCCGGGCGCATCCCCGAGGCGTCATCGGGCCACCTCGTCGTAGATCTCCTCGAAGCGGGCGAGCGACGCCTGGTGGTCGTGGGTGAGCGCGAGCTCCCTGCTGGCCTTGCCGAAGCGGGCGCGCAGGCCGTCGTCGGCGAGGATGGCGGTCAGGTGGCGGGCCAGCGAGACCACGTCGCCCGGCTGGAACAGGTAGCCGTTGTCGTCGACCAGGTGGGGCAGCGCCATGGCGTCGGCGGCGACGACGGGCAGGCCGCTGGCCATCGCCTCCAGGGTCGCGATGCTCTGCAGCTCGGCGACGCCCGGCATGGCGAAGACGTCGGCGGCGGCGAACGCCTGCGGCATGCTCTCGTCCGGGACGAACCCGAGGAAGAACACCCGGTCGCCGACGCCGATGCGCCGGGCCAGCCGTTCGAGCTCGGTGCGCTGGTTGCCCTTGCCGACGAGCGCCACCTGCGCGTCGGTCTCGTTCAGCACCAGCGGCAGGGCGCGGACCAGCTCGTCGATGCGCTTCTCCTCGTCCAGGCGGCCGACGAACAGCATGGTGGGCCGGTCGGGCAGCCCGAAGAGCCTGCGCGCCCACGCCTTCGGCTCGGTGTGCGGGTGGAAGCGGGCCAGGTCGATGCCGCAGGAGATCGGCTCGACCTCACGGGTGAAACCCTGCTCGGCGAGGAGCCGGGCGGCCAGCGGTGTGGGCGTGGTGACGCGGTCGGTGCGGTTGAAGACACGGCCGAAGTCGCGCCAGGCCAGCCGGCCGGCCTGCTTGCGCAGCCGTTCGGGGATGTGGCCGAACTGGAAGAGGTTGTCGGGCATGAAGTGGTTGGTCGCCACGACCGGCACACCGGCGCGGCGGGCGGCGGCGATGGCGGAGCGGCCGACGACGAAGTGGCCCTGGGTGTGCAGCACGTCGGGGCGGATGCTCGCCACCAGCCGGTCCAGGCGGGTCGGCACGGTGATTCGCATGGTGGGGTGGACGAGCAGCGGCGCCGAGCGCAGGCGGTGCACGATGACGCCGTCCACCACGTCGGCGCTGGCGGGGCCGACGTCGGACTGGCACACCACGTGCACCTCGTTGCCGCGCGCGGCCAGGCCGGTGGCCAGGCGGTGGGTGAAGTACGCGGCGCCGTTCACGTCGGGCGGGTAGGTGTCGGACGAGAT
>NZ_SMKQ01000409.1 GCF_004348995.1 Nonomuraea terrae | reverse complement strand
GCCACCGCCCTATCCGCCCCCGTGCCCGCAGCAGTCGTCACCACCTGCCCCTCAGTGGTCCGCTCCGCGGACCCAAGGCCCGTGGAACCCCGAACCCACACGGCGCAACAAGAAGGGAAAGACCGCCGCTCTGGTCTCCCTGGGCCTGGCCGTGTTGCTCGCCGTCGGAACCGGAACCGCATGGCTCGTGTCACAAAGCGGCGAACCGACCACATCCCCACCCCCTCAGACGCAACCGCCCGTCAAGACATCCGAACGCCCGGTGTCGCAGTGGCAGATGCCCATGATCGGAGCCGGCGGCTCAGACTTCACCTCAGGCATGAGCTTCGCCACCTGGCTGACCGACACCGCCATCATCAGGGTGCAGAAAGACGGCGTACTCGCCTACGACCTGTCAACAGGAAAACGCACCTGGGGCACCCCATCCCCCGGAGAGCAGCTCTGCGGCGCCACCCCGGACGCGCCCGGGGGCGTGGCCGCCATCGCGTACGGCGAGTCCGGCCTGTGCGACCACCTCGCCGGCATCGACACCGCCACCGGCCAGATCACGTGGCAGAAGCCGATCCACGCCGAACAGGCCACCACGTCCAACACGATGCTGGCTCCCATGATCGTGAGCACCGACGGCCTGGCCATCACCCTGATCGACGGCAAGGTCTCCGCCTACAGCCTGACGGACGGCACCGTACGGTGGCACGCGACCGCTCCCAAGGACTGTTCGCTGCGGGACACCAACGCCGGACCCGGCCGAGTCGTCATGCTGGCGCACTGCATCTACCCCCAGCCCAGCGACCTGGTCCTCGTCGTGGACCCGGAAACCGGCAAGATCACCCGCAAACACCCCAGTCGTCCGGTCCATTCCGGCATCGTCGCCTCCGTGGACCCGATCGTCACCCAGATCGACGACGCCAAGGGCACACACTTCACCCGCTACGACGATTCCGGCAAGACCGGCGAGGTCACGGTCGACGACGAAGTAGACCTCCTCCCCCTCAACCAAGTCGTCGCCGTCCAGGGCATGCGCCTGCACTACCGCCTGGCCATCCACGGGGACCGTCTCTACCTGGCCAGCGACGCTGAGAACGTCCCCAACTCCATGCGCATGCGCAACACCGCACTGGCCTACGACTTCACAACCGGCCGCCGAGTCTGGGAGTCCTCGGGCACCCGCGCCTCCCGGCTCGCCTACATCCGCGCCGACGACTCGGGCCTCCTGGCCCTCGAGGTCGGCGACCACCGCGACCTCTCCCCACGCCTGATCCACATCGACGCCAAAACCGGCAAGACAAAAGGCCTCGGCGGCCTCCCCCGCGAGTTCGGCTCCGAAGCCGAACGAGCCAAGGTCTACGAACAGAACGGCGCCATCGTCATCGTTCCCTGGAGCTCAATAACCGCCAGCAACGCCATCAACTACTACAAGCTCCCCTAGAACCATCGACCACCGCCACCCCGCAGAACCCAACCGACCTCCGCATCGCCTCCGAGCCACCCAACGGCCCCACCACACCTCATCCACCGGCAGCCCGGCAGCACACCCGCTCGCCAGTGAACCTCTCTTCGACGCGACGTGGCGACGGTGGCGTCGGCGAACGAGCGCAGCGCCACCGACACACAACACCAACCAAGCGGCCACCAAGCACAAACCCCTGTCAGCCGCCGCAGACCACGCCAAGCCCAGTCACCGCCAGCAAACCAGGGCCAGGTAGTACACCCGCTCCGCCACACCAACCCCCACAGAGCCGACTTCCCCCGAAGAAGCGGCCCCCACGTGGAGCGGGCGCGTCCACCGCAGCCACCAGCTGGTCACCAAGCAGAACCCCAGCCGGCCGACCCGGGTTACCGCCACCGCCAGCAACCCACGCCAGACCGCTTGTCCTCCCATGGGATGCCTCGGTACTGCTGTGGCAGTGTTCGTTCGATGAGCGCGCCCTCGGGGTCGGGCGTCATGGTGACCCGGCGCGCACCTCGACGTACCGGTAGGGGTCGTGGGGTCAGGCTCACCCACAGTTCGCGCACCGGCTCAGGCGCTAGAGCTGCACACTTTCAAGCGCCGGCGGCTCCCTCACTTCATCACCCACCGACTCGGTCGCCCAGCGCCAACAACAGCACCACAGCACGAAACATCACAAGCACGACGCACTCGGCGGACGCAAGGCTCGAGACCATCGCACGCGCGCAACCAGCGCCGAACAGGCCGCCCTGAAAACGCAAAAGGGCCTCAACCCAAAGGCATGAGACCCACACACACCGACACGTCAGACAGCGGACGCGTCCCCTCCCGCACCGACAAAGCCGGACCCCGACACCCACGACATCTCTGCCCCTCCACCACCGACGCCGAAACCCGCCCCAGCCACAGACAAGCCCCACACCGGAACGCACGAGACCCGCACCCATCCCGAACGCGCCAGAACCGCAAAACACACAACCGCCGCACAACACCGCCACAGCATCCAGCCCTCACCGCGAACACCCGGAACACACAACCCCGGAAACGCAGAAAAGGGCCCCACGCATCAGCGTGGAACCCTCAAAGTATCAGCATGGAACCCTCAGCAAACACAAAAAGAGAGGAGCCCCGACACCCGCAGGCATCGAGACCCCCCTCAAAAAATTGTCCGGCGGTGACCTACTCTCCCACACCCTCCCGAGTGCAGTACCATC
>NZ_SMKQ01000408.1 GCF_004348995.1 Nonomuraea terrae | reverse complement strand
GCCCAGCTCCGTGCCCGTCTCGTTCAGGGCGGCTGCCGCACCGGCCTTGTGCGGGGGTGCGGTCGCCACCACGAGGTTGTAGGCCAGGGTGATGGCCATGCCCATGCCGAAGCCGAGCACGCCGTAGCCGGTCAGCAGTGACGCGACGGTGTCGTCGGCGTCCAGCCGGGTGAGCAGGGCGAAGCCGGCGGCGGCGAGTGCGAGGCCGGCGCCGATCACGGGCCCGGGGCGCACCCGGCGGACGATGACGGTGCCCACCGCGATTCCCGGCATCACGGCGGCGACCATGGGGATCATCCACAGCGCGGCCACGAAGGGGCGATGGCCGAGAACGAGCTGGAGGTGCTGGACCACGAGCATGCCGACTCCCGCTGATGCCACGGTGAGCACGACGTTCGATCCGATCGAAGCCGAGAACGCGGGGCGGGCGAACAGCTGGATGTCGGTCAAGGGGTGGGCGGCTGCGCGCTGGCGGCGTACGAACACGTGGCCGAGGGCCAGGCCGGCGGCGATGGCGAGGAGCGGCGGTGTGGTCAGGCCGTCCTCGGCCAGCTTCTTCAACCCCCAGATGACCGGCAGGATGGCGGCCATCGACAGGGCGGCGCCGAGCAGGTCGAAGCGGCCAGGGCGCGGGTCGGTGTGCTCGGGCAACAGCAGCGGGGCCAGGACCAGCAGGAGCGCCATCACCGGGATGTTCGGCAGGAAGACCGAGCCCCACCAGAAGTGCTCGACGAGCAGGCCGCCGACGACCGAGCCGAGCGGGGTGCCGACGCTGAACGCGCCGGTCCACACCGCGACCGCGGTGCGTCGCTGGGCATCGTCGTGGAACATGTTCCGGATCAGCGCGAGCGTGGAGGGGGCGAGGGTTGCCCCGCCGATGCCGAGCAGCGCGCGCGCCAGGATGAGCATCTCCGTGCTGGTGGAGAACGCCGCCAGCAGCGAGGCGGCCCCGAAGGCGGCGGCGCCGGTCATCAGGAGTCGCCGCCGGCCGATGCGATCGCCCAGGGTGCCCATCGTGATGAGCAGGCCGGCCATCAGGAAACCGTAGACGTCCATGATCCACAGCAGCTGGCTGCTGCTGGGCTCCAGGTCGGCGCTGATCCAGGGCGCCGCCATGAACAGCACGGTCAGGTCCATGGACACCAGCAGGGCCGGCACGGTCAGTACGGCGAGGCCGGTCCATTCCTTGCGGCCGGCCTTCGCCCGGGGAGGAGTCACCTCCCCATGTATACGGATGTACTAGACGAACGTCAAGGACGTATGTATACGTTAGGCTCGTGCCCATGGGAAACCGTGAGGACCTGCTCGAAGGAGCGAAACGCTGCCTGTACGAGCGCGGATACGCGCGCACGACCGCGCGCGACATCGTGGCCGCGTCCGGCGCCAACCTGGCCTCGATCGGGTACCACTACGGCTCCAAAGAGGCCCTCCTGGACGCCGCCCTCATCGAGGCCATCGCGGAGCTGAGCGAGCGGTGGCTGCAGTGGAGCGCGGACGGCAGGGCGGAGCCGGCCGAGGTCTGGGATCGCATCCTGGGCGAGTTCGACGCCCACCGGCCCCTGTTGGTCGCGCATGTCGAGGCATGGGCGCAGGTCGAACGCTCGCCCGAGCTGAAGGAGCGGTTCGCGAAGTTCTACGCCGACCAGCTGGCCAGGGGCGTCGAGAGCTCCAGGACCAGGCGTCCCGATCTGGACGCCGGCACTGCCCGCGCGTTGTCGGCGGTGAGCGGTGCGCTGGCGGACGGGCTGATCGTCCAGTGGCTGATCAACCCGGATCAGCTGCCCAGCGGGCGGGAGATCGCGGCCGGGCTCCGCGCCCTTGCCGACGCGATCGACGAGAAATGAGCTGCCGTCCGGTCATCGCTCCCTGCTCGGACGCCCGGTGGGACATGTGCTCAGGGACGATGATTCTGCTCTTCGGCGGGAGTCTTCTTGACGGACAGCAGCAACGAACGCCGGCAGGAGAATGATCCGTGATGGGACAGCGGAGTGCCACGTGGTCGCTCGTACACGAGGAACGGGCGGCCCTCGCGGACGATCTCGCGTCGTTGAGCGATGTGGGGTGGGCGACGCCGTCGTTGTGCGCCGGGTTGTCGGTGCGCGAGGTGCTGGCGCATCTCACGGCGGGGGCGAGCTTGGGGCCCGTACGGTGGCTGGCGGGGGTGATCCGGTGCCGGTTCGACTTCGACCGGCAGGTGGCCGTGCGGCTGGGCGAGCAGTTGGGCGCGAGTCCCGCCGACGCGCTCGCGAGGTTCCGCCGCGTCGTCAGCAGCACCACCAAGCCGCCCCTGCCGGTCATCGCGATGCTCGGCGAGACCATCGTGCACGGTGAGGACATCCGGCGGCCCCTGGGCATCCGCCGGGCCTACCCGATCGAGACGCTCACCCAGGTGGCCGGCTACTACCAGGGCTCCGACCTCGTCGTCGTGGCCGGGAAGCGCGTCGCCGGGCTGCGGCTGGCCGCGACCGACGGGCCCTTCGCCGCCGGCTCCGGGCCGCTGGTGTCCGGCACCACTCTGGCGCTGACCATGGCCATGACGGGCCGCATGGCGTACTGCGACGAGCTGACCGGCGACGGGGTGGACGCGCTGCGCGAACGCGGCGCGATGGCCTGAGCGGTCGGTTGCCGAGGCGGGGCAACCCCGGGTAGGCCACTCCCGGCTCCCCGT
>NZ_SMKQ01000407.1 GCF_004348995.1 Nonomuraea terrae | reverse complement strand
CAGGGGAACAGTTCGGCGAGGGGGTGGTTGTCCGGGGCGGGCACCGGGGTGGTGACGAACTGCGCCTGACCGCCGTCCCGGTGCGGCGGCACGACCAGGCGGCGGGCGACCGCGTTGGCGACCGAGGACCCGTGGTCCAGGCGGACCAGATGCAGGCACAGGTCCATGGCGGCGGCTTTGCCGGCTGAGGTGAGCACGCTGCCGTTGTCCACGTACAGCACGTCCGGGTCCACCGTCACCTGCGGATGGCGGTCGGCCAGGTCTCGGGCGTGCGCCCAGTGCGTGGTCGCGCGCTTCCCGTCCAGCAGGCCGGCCGCGGCCAGCACGAACGCGCCCGTGCAGAGGGAGGCCACGCGTGCGCCGGCCTCGTGGGCCGCACGCACCGCGTCGATCAGGTCGGCGGATGGGTTCACCTCGACGTCGGCCCAGCCAGGGACGATCACGGTGTCGGCGCGCTGGAGGTGGTCGAGGCCGTGGTCGGGCTCCAGCCGGAACCGGCCGGCCCGCACGGCGCCCGGCCCGCAGACGACGAAGTCGTACCAGGGATCGGCCAGCCCTGTCAGGTCGGCCCCGAAGACCTCGTACGCCAAGGACAGCTCGAAGTGCAGCATCCCGTCGGTGACGGCCAGCGCGACTGTGTGCATGTCCGGAATTGTACGGGTAATGGCGTTCCGGACACTCGCCGCGATCACCAACCCTTGCCAGGATGTTCACGACAGATCACAGCAAATCAGTTGAACTGGGAGAATACCCATGGGGTCAGGGCAGACGGTGGCGGTGTTCGGCGCGTACGGACACACCGGGCGCTTCGTGGTGGCGCGGCTGCGGGATCGCGGGTTCGTTCCGGTCCTGTCCGGGCGCGACGCCGACAAGCTGAAGGTACTGGCGTACGAATCCGGGCTGGAGGCCCGCCCGGCGTCGGTCGACGACCCGGCCTCGCTCGACCGCGCACTGGCCGGCGCGTCGGCCGTGATCAACTGTGCCGGCCCCTTCGCCACGACCGCCGCCCCGGTCATCGAGGCGGCACTGCGCGCCGGGATCCCGTATGTGGACGTGGCGGCCGAGATCGAGGCCAACGTCGATACGTTCACCCACTTCACCGAGCGCGCCCGCGCCGCGGGAGCGGTGGTCGTCCCGGCGATGGCCTTCTACGGCGGCCTCGGCGACCTGCTGACCACCGCCGCGATGGGCGACTGGACGACGGCCGACGAGGCGCACATCGCGTACGGGCTGAGCAGTTGGCACCCCACCGCCGGGACGCGTGCCGCGGGCGCGGTCTCCCGGCAGCGGCGGGACGGCCGGCGCGTCCGTTTCGCGAACGGCCGGCTGGAGTACCGCCACGACGACCCGCCGACCCTGGAGTGGCCCTTCCCCGACCCGATGGGTCCCCGGGCCGTCATCGGCGAGTTCACGATGGCCGACGTCGTCACCGTTCCCAGCCACCTGTCCATCCCCGAGGTGCGCACCTACATGACGGTCGAGGCGGCCAGGGACCTGTCCGCCCCGGACACACCGGCGCCCACCCCGGCCGACGACTCGGGGCGGTCGGCACAGACGTTCCTCGTCGATGTCGTCGTGCGCTCCGGCGGCAGTGAACGACGCGCCGTGGCGAGGGGACAGGACATCTACGCCGTCACCGCACCGCTCGTGGTGGAGGCGGTCGACCGCATCCTCACCGGGCGGACCAGGACGGCCGGCGTCGCCTCCGCCGGCGAGATCTTCGACGCGCCCGACTTCCTCCGCACGCTGTCCCCGCACATCTCCCTCGATCTGCGCCCATAGCAGCACGCCCGGCGCGTTCCCCGCTGAAGAACCTCAGCAGCATACGAGACGGTACGTCTCGTCTTGTGTTAGGGTCGTGTCGTTCCCGAACACATGAGGAGTGGCTGATGACCCGAGTGAGAGAGACCTGTGTCGACGTCGCCGACGGCTACCGGCTCTGGGTGGAGACGACCGGCGACCCGGCGCGACCGGCGCTGCTGCTGGTGATGGGCGCCAACTCCAGCGGCCTGGGCTGGCCCGACGACCTGGTCGAGCGGCTGTCCCGGCACCACTGGGTGATCCGCTACGACCACCGCGACACCGGACGCTCCACGCACGCCTTCCACGACCGCCCCTACCCGATCCGGTCGCTGGCCGACGACGCGATGGCGGTGCTCGACGCGTTGGGGATCTCACGCGCCCACGTCGTGGGCATGTCGATGGGCGGCACCCTGGTCCAGCTGCTGCTCCTCGACCACCCGGGCCGCTTGCTCAGCGCCACCGTCTTCGGGTCCGCCCTGATCGGCGGAGGGGAGGAGCCCGGCGCCGAGGAGCTGCCGGGCCCTGACCCCAGGCTGCTGGAGCTGTGGGAGGAGCTCGGCCAGGAGCGGGACGAGGAGGCGGAGCTGCAGTGGCGCATCCGTCACTGGCGGATGCTCAACGGCGACGTCCTGCCGTTCGACCCGGAGGAGTTCGCCGCCCTCGAACGCCGCATCGCCGCCCACAGCGGCACCTGGCACAGCCCCGCCGCCCACGCCCTGGCCGACCAGTCGGGCATGGAACGCGGCGCCGAGCTGGCCGAGGTCTCGGTCCCCACCCTGGTGATCGACGCCCCGGAAGACCCGATCACCCCGCCACCGCACGCCGATGAGCGCGGGCGTCGCTTGGAATTCGCAGGCTGGTCAGGGCGCTTCGGCCTACCGGCAGGACAAGCTATTCACATGCAGGGAAGACATCACAC
>NZ_SMKQ01000406.1 GCF_004348995.1 Nonomuraea terrae | reverse complement strand
GCGGTGTGGGGCGCGGGCCCTCGGCGGACGGAATCTGGTCGTCCGGTTCGGCGCCGTCGGCGGCGGAGCCCGGATCGTGGCCCGGTCGCGCGCCCGGGGCGGCGTCGTCGTCGGAGGAGGGCCGTTCGGGCGGCGGCGGGCCCGCGTCAGGCACGGTGTGGTGGTCCGAGGGAGTGCCGTCGTGAGAGGAGCGTTGTTCGTCGCTCGGCGGATGCGGGACAGGCGGAACGCGGTCGTCCGAGGCGGCCGTCTCCGAGGAGGGGACGGCGTGCTCCTGGCGGTCCGGGTGGGAGTCGGTCATGTCGCGTCGTCCCTGAGCTCTTCGGCGCGATGGGCCAGTTGCTCGGCGAGGCGGGCGGCCACCTGGAAGTCGAGGCCCTTGATCGTGGAGGAGCCGGCGTGGGAGGCCGTCCGGATCTCCAGGGTCGCCAGTCCGAGCATCCGCTCGAACCATCCTTGCCCCTTGTCGACCGTCTGGATGCGGCTCACGGGCACGAACACCCACTCCCTGGTCAGGTAGCCCGACCTGGCATAGACGACGTCCCCTGAGAGCTCCCAGCGATGCACGGCGTACCGGACGAACGGCTCGGCCACCAGGACCGGCAGCGTCAGCACCACGACGGCGACCGGCAGCAACCAGGGGTCGGCCGCCAGCCACGCGGGCACCCACGACCACCCGCTCCCGCCGACCCAGCGCGACACCAGCAGCGATCCGCCCAGCCAGAAGGCGAACGCGATCAGAGACTCCAGCAGCCACAGCCGGATGGCCTTGGGCGAGACGCGGTTCGCCGGATCGCGCAGCGGCCCTGTTGTCGTCACAAACCCCAGCTTAGGGGGCGAACCTCCCGGACGATCTGACAGCGCGACGGAAAGATCCACCACCGGCCCGTACGCACGGGTTTGCGCCGCCGGGGCGCGCCCGGAACCCCGTGCCCCTGTCGGGCGCGCCCGGCAGCGGGTCCATCCGCCGTCGGCGAAACGGCGGCGCGCGATGCCCGCAGGTACGCCGCAATCCGGACACGGAGCGCACCAAGGGCCGCCGCGCTGTGGCCAACGTCACTGCGCAGAAGACCGCATTCTGGCTGGTTTCGGATCCTTTACCAAGCACGGACCATCGGGAAACGGTCTGCGCACCGCCGAGACGCGCGTAGCATCGTCCGGCATGGGGCTGTGTAACACGGCATCACGCGTGCGACGCATCGCCGTCAGTGTGACGGCGGTGGCCGTAACGTTGGCGTCGTCCGGTTGTGGCAGCTTCAGCTTCGTCGGTAGATCCCAGGCCAAGGACATCGCGCAGGTCAACGTCTCCAGCCCTGAGCTGAATGACGGCAAGCCGCTCCCGCGCGAATACTCCTGTCACGGCGACCAGGGCAGCCCGCCGCTGCGCTGGTCGAGCCGGCCGTTGCCCGATGCCGAGTCGATCGCCATCGTGGTCGACAGTCACACGGCGTCGGAGTCGGCCGTGCACTGGGTGATGTACGACATCCCGGCCACCACGACCGAGCTGGGCGCCAACGCCGCCGCCGAGCCCCCCGAGGGCTCGCGCCAGGCGAAGGCGACCAGTGGGAAGACGGGCTACGAGCCCCCCTGTCAAGACCGGGCGAGCTACCGCTTCTCGGTCTACACGTTGAGCGGGAAGGTAGATCTGTCTCCGGAAGACGAGCTTCCCAAGATCCTGAAGAAGATCGCGGATCTGACCATCGCCCGCGGCCGGCTCACGGCGGTGAACATCGAGTGAGAGACCGACCACGACATGTAGTGCAGGTGTACCAATTCTTCACTTAGGGTGTGACAACTCTCTTAGTGGTCCGACACAATCAGATCCAATTGTTAGGCACTGGTGATCAAAGGGGGCAGATCGCGTCGATGGCCGCGCGATCTCATCGGTGCCAGAGGGAGGCCATGGCTTTGAGGGTGGTGCAATGATCGCGGTCGTAGTGAGCTTGGTCGCTGTCGTGCTCCTCGTGCTCGTCGTCGTGGCACTGGGCATGCGTTCGATGAGTCGCAGAGAGAGCTCGCTTCCTCCGGAACGGCTGAAAGAGATGGCCGAGAAGGAGGAGCTGACCCATGCGCGTTCCACGGATGAGTTCGCAGCCCACGAACCCCGGATGAACAATTTCAGCCCCGACTTCAGCCCCATTGACGCGCCGAAGCAGAAGCCGGTGCGCACCGGCCAGCGCGGCCGGCGGGGTGTCGACGAGTGGGGCAACCCGAGCAATGACGAGGACGACGAGGAGTTCTGGGCCAGCATCCGCAGCGATGCCGAAGAGGGCGGTTTCGGCGCCGACGGCACCGTGGCGGCCAGGAAGGCCACCTCTCGTCCGGTGGAGCGGGAACGGTCCGGCGACCCGCTGCCCGAGCGTCCGGCCAGGCGTTCCGAACGCAAGCCCAAGCCGCAGCCGGCGTCGGCAGCGGCCGATCCCGACGCGACGACCGTCCAGGCTCCCCTGCCGCAGCGCCAGCCCGCCGCCGCGGGCGGCCTCGCCGACCTGGTCGAGCCGTCCCCGCACCCCGTTCCCTCGCAGGCCGAGCTCGCCGACCAGCGCACCATGACGTTCGCGGCACCGACGCCCGACGTGCTGAGCATCCTCGGCGCGGGCGCGCAGCCGGTGCCCGCCCCCACTCCGTCCGAGCCGGCTCGCGCGCCGCGGCCCGCCTCGGTCTCCTCCAACGGCGTGTCCTCCAACAGCGCCTACCCGGCCGCGACCAGCAGCGGGTCCTTCCCCGCGACCGGCTCGTACGGCGGCGAGGCGAGCGC
>NZ_SMKQ01000405.1 GCF_004348995.1 Nonomuraea terrae | reverse complement strand
CGCCAGCTCCCCCCGCGCCCGAAGCTCCTGCCGGATCTCCGCCAGCTCGGGCACCTGGCGCAGCACGTCGCGCGCCCCGCCCAGCAGCACGTCGGCCACCCCAGCCGCCAGATACAGCGCCTCCTGGCGCAGATCAGCGCTCACATCCCGATCCATCGGCACTCACCGTTCTATAGGCGACACCGACAGTGAAGCACAGAGAGTAATGAGATGACCACGGTACGTTCACGGATTTCTCCGGAAGGTCATGGAGTTCGCCGGCCGCCCGACCGTGCCCGCCGGCGCCGGGTCAACTCGCCTTCTGGACGCGAGTCGTGCCGGAGGTGAGCGGGGTGCCGGTGGTGTCGATGGCCCGCAACTCGGGGACGACCTCTCCTCGCTGGTCGACGAGTACCGAGTGCTCCTCCCCAGAGGTGAAGGCGTGGCGCTCACCCCACTGACGCAGGGCCAGCATCACGGTGAACAGGTCGCGCCCCGCGTCCGTCAGCGTGTAGGTCTGCCGCTTGCCGGATGGTGCGGTGTCCCGGGCGAGGATGCCGTACTCGGTGAGGCGGCGCAGCCGATCGGTGAGGACGTTGCGGGCGATCCCGAGCCGCTGGTGAAAGTCGGTGAAGGCGGATGCTCCATCCATCGCGTCCCGGACGATGAGCAGGCTCCAGCGGTCGCCGACCAGGTCGACGGTCCTGGCCACCGGGCAGTTCGGGTCGGTCCAGCGCTCGGCTGTCACGCACACCTCCGTTCGGTTGCTTTTTGCAACCATTCTGCCCTAGCCTCCGTTTGGTTGCAATTTGCTACTGATTGGGGAATGGTGTGGCGACGATCCTCGGTGGAGGGCGCAGATTGTTGCTGGCCGTGGTGTGCGCGGTAGCCGTGGCGAACGTCTACGCCGTACAGCCCGTCCTGGACGCGGTGGGATCGGATCTGGGGCTCACCTCAGGCGGTCTGGGATGGCTCGTCGCCGTCGGTCAGGCCGGCTATCTGGCCGGGCTGGTCACGCTCGTTCCGCTGGGAGACGTGCTCGACCGGCGGCGGCTCATCGCGGGTCATCTGGTGCTCACCGCGGCCGGAAGCGCTGTCGTCGCGGCCTCGACGACAGCACCGCTCGCGCTGGCGGGTCTCGGCGTCGCGGGGATGTTCGCGGTCGTGGTGCAGACGACCGTCGCCTACACGGCCGCTGTGTCTCCGCCGCACGAGCGCGGCAGGAACATCGGCACGGTCACCTCCGGCGTGGTCGTCGGCATCCTCGGCGCCCGCGTGATGTCGGGCTTCCTGGCCGAGGCGGCAGGCTGGCGCAGCGTGTACGCCACACTGGCCGCCGCCTCGATGGTCCTGGCCGGACTCGTCATGATTTCGCTGCCCCCCGACGAGTCGCGTGAGGGCGCACACGGTGGTTACCGGCAGGTGATCGCCTCCATGGGGAGCCTCGTCGCCGCGGACCGGATGTTCCGCAGCCGAGCGGCCCTTGCGTTCTTCGTGTTCGCCTCGTTCGGGACGCTCTGGAGCGGTCTGGCGCTCCCGCTGAGCGCCGAACCCTGGCACCTGACACCGGCACAGATCGGCCTGTTCGCTCTCGCCGGGCTCGCCGGCGCTCTCGGTGCCGCCCGCGCGGGACGGTGGGCTGACCGCGGATACGCCGGCCCGGTCACGGGCTGGGCACTGGTGGTCCTGATCGTGTCGTGGACGTTCACCGCCTGCACCGGGCAGTCCCTGTGGCTGCTGAGCGCGGGCGTGATCCTCCTGGACCTCGCGGTGCAGGCCGTCCACGTCAGCAACCAGCACCTCATCACCACGGCCCGGCCGCGTCAGGCCGGCGGCGTGATCGGCGCGTACATGGCCTTCTACTCCCTCGGCTCGGCCCTCGGCGCGGTGACCACGGCGTGGACCTACGCCACCGCCGGATGGCCCGCCGCCTGCCTGCTCGGCGCCGGCTACGCGACCGCGGCCCTCGCGGTCTGGGCTTTGTCCCCTCGACCTCGTCCCCCCGGCGCGGCTCCGCACCAGCCGCCCGAATGTCTCTCCTGCCCCTCCCCCATCCGGGCTCCTAGGGGCGTGGAGTAGGAAAAAGCCGTACTTATGCACGTTCGGCGGTCAGTGAGGATTTGTACGTACTCGTGGGCGGGAGGTAGCGGCAGGGTCTTCGGTGTCAGCTTCCGGCCGTACCCGACGGCCCCTCGCCAGCACACCCGAGAGGTTCACCATGAACAAGCGCGCCCTCGCCCTTCCCGGTGCCGTCCTGGCCGCCGGCCTTCTCAGCGCGGCCTTCGTGCCCGGCGCCGCCCAGGCCGACGCCTCGCCGTACGCCGCGCCCGTCTACTTCGCGGCCAAGCTCACCGGCAAGAACGAGGTGCCGGTCAAGGGCGGCCCGAAGGTGGGCGACAAGAACGGCAGCGCGCTGGCGGTCTTCGTGATCGACCGTGACAAGGTCTCGTACGCCGTCCGGTGGGAGGGCACGGCCACGCCGACGATGTTCCACATCCACCAGGGCAAGAAGGGCCAGAACGGCGACGTCAAGATCGGCTTCTTCATGGACGGCCTGCCCAAGGGCACCAGCGCCGTGTCCGGCACCGTGCAGGTCAAGGACAAGAACCTGCTGGCCGGCATCACGAGGAACCCCGGCAACTGGTACGCGAACCTGCACACCGGCGAGTTCCCCGGTGGCGCGGTGCGCGCGCAGATGTACCGGATCAAGCCGGTGAACCTGGCCTCGGTGCTCGCCATCGGCAACGGCAGCAGGTTCCACGTCAAGGCCGACGGCAAGCAGGAGGTCCCGGCGCCCGGCCAGAAGGTCGGCGACAAGGACGGCTTCGCCGAGTGGCTGTTCGACATCAAGGGCGGGAAGATCGAGTACGCGACGCTGTTCAACGGGATCGCCCCGCCCACCC
>NZ_SMKQ01000404.1 GCF_004348995.1 Nonomuraea terrae | reverse complement strand
CGCCCACCCCCTCCTGACCACCCCTCTCACGACGAGGCGAAGCCCTGGTCGGGGTGCCGGCTCGCGCCCGGATCTCTCCGAGACACGGGCTCCCGGTACGGACTTCTTGCCCGATCCCTCGCAGGCGCGGGATCCCGGAACCGACGGCTGCTTGCCGGCGGAGCCTGTGCGTGGTGGTGATTCGCCGGCGGGCGATGGTGCGGAGGTCGTGGCGCGGCTGGGCGCGTTGGAGCGGGGGCGGCAGGACGAGATCGCGCGGTTGTCCGAGTTGCTGACCGAGGAGGCGCGGCTGTCCGTGGTGCGGCGCGACCTGGCGCGGGTGGAGGCCGAGCTGACCGAGCTGGTGGCCGCCGATGAGGACGTCGCCGCCCGCCTGGCGCTGCTGCCCGGGCTGATCGAGGAGGCCGAGGCGAGGCTGGCCGAGGTTCGCCGGGACGCTGCCCGGATCCCCGCCGTCGAGGCCGTCCGCGACGCCGCCGTTCATCTGGTCGGCGTCGAGCGTGAGCTGGTCGCGCTGGAGGGGGAGCTCGACGCGCTGGCGCAGCGCGCGGCCGAGGTCGGCGCCGCCGAGGCCGAGCTGCCCGCCCGGATCGCGCAGGCGGGCGCGGCCCTGGCGGACGTACGCGCCGAGGCGGCGGCCATTCCGGCGGCCTCCGCGAACGTCGACGCCGCGCGGGCGCTCCTGGACGCCACCCGTCGACGCGAGTCCCTGGCCGCGGAGCTGGAGGCCGCCAGGGCCGGGCACCAAGGGCTCGTCGACCACGCGCAGGCCCTCCGGGAGCGCTGGCTCGACCTGCGGCAGGCGCGCATCGACGGCATGGCGGCGGAGCTGGCCCGCGACCTGTCCGACGGTTCGCCGTGCGCGGTCTGCGGCTCCGAACACCACCCGCATCCCGCCTCCCCGGCCCCGAGCGCCCCGTCGGCCGACGACGAACACGAGGCCCAGGCCGCCCACGACGCCGCTCTCGCCCGGCGCGAGCAGGCCGAACGCGCCCTGGCCTCGCTGGAGTCCCGGCACGAGGATGCGGCCGAGGCCACGGCGGGGCTGGACGTCGAGGCCGCCGAAGCGCAGGTGCTCCAGGCGGAGCAGGAGCTGGCCCGTCTCCAGGCGGTCGCCGGCCGGGAGCCGGCCCTGGCGGCCGCCCTCGACCGCGTCGAGGGCGAACGCGAGCAGGTCAGAGACCAGGCCAGGGAGATCGCCGAGGCCTTGGCGGCCCACCGCGCCCACCGCACTCATCTGGAGTCCGAACGCGCCCGCCTGCGCACCGGCCTGGCCCACCAGGCGACCACCCTCGGCCTGATCACCTCCACGGGCAACGGCCTGCGAGCGAGTGTGGCCGGGCCGGACACCACGGCCGGGGACACCGGCCGGCCGGACCATGCGGGTCAGGGCGGAGCTGGGCCCGAGTCGGGCGCCGCTCGGGTGGACGGTGGCGAGACGGAGGGCACACGCGGGCCCGCGCTCGGTGCGGAAGCGGACGACACGGACTCGGCGGAGAGCGGGCCTGCCGGCGCCGACACTGAGGACCTGGCACGTGCCGCTGACGGGGCCGCGGTGCTCGCGGCGGCTGAGCGGGAGTCGGCGAGGTTGCGGCAGGCCGCTGACCGGGAGGGGCCGCTCGCCGGTGAGGTGGCGCGGCTTCAGCGGGAGCGGACGGAGCAGGAAGAGCGCGGGCGGCGGGTGGCCGCGCGGCTGGCGGCGTGCCGTACCCGGCATGAGGAGCTGAGCGGGGACGCCGGGCGACTCGGCGCGCGGCTGGACGCGGCGCGCGGCGGCGACGCCACGCTGACCGCCCGCCTGTCACGGCTGGGTGACGAGGCCGAGCTGCTGCGGGAGGCGCTGGAGGCCACCAAGGCCGCGGTGACGGCCCGCGGTGAGCTGGAGAAGGCCACGCGGGCGGCCGAGGAGGCGGCCGTCGAGGCCGGGTTCGCGGACGTGCTGGAGGCGGAGGCGGCGTACCGGAGCGCGGCCGAGCGGGAGAGCCGGGCGGAGCTGCTGCGCCGCCTCGACGACCAGCACGCGGCGGTCAGCGGCGTGCTGGCCGATCCGGAGCTGGTCGCCGCGGCGGCCGAGCCGGCGCCCGACCTGCCGGCGCTCGAAACGGAACGGGACGCGCTGGAGGAGGCGTTCACCCGGCTGTCGAGCACGCGCGACCGGGCGGCGGCCAGGGCGCGGCGGCTGGAGGAGCTGTGCGCCGAGCTGGCCGATCACCTGGAGCGCTGGCGGCCCGCGTTCGAACGGCACCGGCTGGCCGAGCGCCTGGCGGCGCTGGCCAGCGGCACGTCCGGTGACAACCAGTGGAGCATGAGCCTGTCGTCGTACGTGCTGGGCGAGCGGCTGCGGCAGGTGGTGGACGCGGCGAACGAGCGCCTCGACCACATGTCCGCCGGCCGCTACCTGCTGCGGCACGACCTGCGCAAGACCGCGGGGTCGCGGGGGCGCGCGGGCGGCGGGCTCGGGCTGCGGGTGGCCGACGGCTGGACCGGCGTCGACCGTGATCCGGCGACGCTGTCCGGGGGCGAGAGTTTCATCACCTCCCTGGCGCTGGCGCTCGGGCTGGCCGACGTCGTGACGGCCGAGGCAGGCGGGGCGGAGCTGGGCACGCTGTTCGTGGACGAGGGCTTCGGCACGCTCGACGAGGACACCCTCGACGGTGTGCTCGACATTCTCGACGGGCTGCGCGACGGAGGACGCGCCGTGGGGATCGTCAGCCACGTCGCGGAGCTGCGGTCGAGGATCACCGCCCAGCTCAAGGTCACCAAGACCCGCACCGGCTCCACGTTGTCGGCGGTGGGGGTCGCCTGAGGCGCCGCCTCCCGGCGGTGCCGCCGGGAGAGTCCGCCGGAGCAGGGGAGGCCGTTGCGGGGCGGGGATTCTGCGGGGGCTAGAT
>NZ_SMKQ01000403.1 GCF_004348995.1 Nonomuraea terrae | reverse complement strand
GGTCCGGGGCGGGCCGTTGCGGACGCGGATTCTGTCCGGTGAGACCGAGATCTCGACGGCGGCGCCCGGCGCGTGTTTGGCCGCGTTCGTGAGCGCCTCCTGGACGACGGGTTTGGCCAGGTCGGGCACCGGGCCCGGGGACAGGTCGAGGGTGATCGACATGCCGGAGTCGCGGGCACGGCGTACGAGTTCGGCGACGTCCTCGCCGACCGGCGACAGCGGCGCCGCGTCCGACTCCTCGCGCAGCAGCCCGATGATCTCGCGCAGCCGTTCGGTGGCGTCGGCCGCCGCCTCGCGCAGCTCCCCCGCCGCCTTGACCTGCTCGGGAGCCAGGCCAGGGGCCAGTTCCAGCCCCGCCGCCCGGACCGCGATCAGCGCGAGGTCGTGGCCGAGCGAGTCGTGCATGTCGCGCGCGATCCTGGCCCGCTCCCGCATCCTGGCCTGCGCCTCGACCGACAACCGGGTCTGCCGCCGCTGCTGCAGCAGCAGCCTGCGCAGCAGCCCCAGCAGGTACGGCACCAGGTAGGTGCCGACGATCGCCGTGGCCATGGACACCCACAGGGCGAGGTCGCGGCCCTGCGCCAGCACCGCACCCACGCCGACCAGCGAGATCATCCCGAACGCCGCCAGCGCCGGCCACGCCCGGGCCAGCCGCCGCCCGGTGAGGTACGCGTACCACATGATGTACGGCGACGTCGCGAGCAGCGGGAGGATCTTGACATTGCGCCGGGGCAGCAGCCAGCTCAGGTCGACGGTCGCGAACCCCTCGCTGAACTGCCACGGCCCGAGCGGCAGCAGCAGCACCAGCGCCGCCAGCGGGAAGGGCCGCCCGACGAGCACCGCCACCGCGGCGAGCCCCATCCGCGGCACGGTCACCATGGCGAACCCGGCGGGGTCCCTGAACGGGTCGGGCCCCATGGCGGCGATGAAGACGCCGAGTGCCACCCACAACAGCAGGTCGTAGACCACGTGGCGGCTCTCCCGGCGAAGACGGCGAAGAGCGTGCACGCCCTGACGTTATCCGCCGCGCCCGCCCGGCCGGTCCCCCCGGAGGTCAGGGAGCACCCCTGACGAAAGTCGGGGTGGGGCGGGAGCCACCGTCGCGGTAGGGCTGGCCCCACCTCGAAAACGCCCATCTCCACTGCTGTGTCCGACGGTGCGGATGGGTTGGATCGAAGGTGTCATCCGGAGGTCGCGGCACCGCCCCTGACGAAAGTAGGGGGTGTTGCGTGCCGATCGTCCGATGTGCCGTGACCTGCGGGGTTTCTAGCGTCATGGGGTACCGGCCCTGACCCGCGTCAGGGGAAGGGCCGCGTTCGACCGGGGGCATCCCCGATGCCCCCGGACCTCCCGCACCGAGACGCTGTGTGGGTGCCCAAATGGATCGGAGTACACCTTTATGTCACACGCCATCCTCGACTTCGTCGAGCAGGCGATGTCGTCGCCGTGGCTGTACCTGGCGCTGTTCGCGCTGGCGCTGCTCGACGGGTTCTTCCCCGTCGTGCCGGCGGAGACGTCGGTGATCACCGCAGGTGTGTTCGCGGCGACCGGCGAGCCGAACCTCGCCCTGGTCATCCTGGTGGCGTCGCTGGGCGCGTTCACCGGGGACCACATCTCCTACCTGATCGGCAGCCGGGCCGGGGGCAGGCTCGGCGAGAGGAGGGCGTTCGTCTGGGCACGCGACGCCCTCGCCGTACGCGGAGGGCTCGTGCTGGTCGTGGCCCGCTACATCCCGGGCGGGCGCACCGCGACCACCCTGACCATGGGCGCCGTACGGCATCCGCTGCGCTCGTTCACCTTCTTCGACGCCGTCGCGGCCGTCTCGTGGGGCGTGTACTCGGGGCTGATCGGCTTCTTCGGCGGGATGGCGTTCGAGAACGACCCGATCAAGGGCCTGCTGCTGGGCTTCGGCATCGCGGTGTCCGTCACCGTCGTGGTCGAGGTCGTGCGGTGGATCAGGAAGCGGCGCGCCATCAACGCTTCCCCGGCCAGCCTTCCTGCGGACACGTCCGTTTGACCCTGCCTGGCGACCATCCGTCTGAAGGGAGTGCGCATGACTGTGCTGGCCGCGGTGATCGCCTTGGTCGGTTCGTTGTTCTTCGCGCTCGGGGCCGCGCTGCAGCAGTTCGAGGCGTCCGGCACCGCCCGGCCCGGGCTGCTGGCGCTGCTGCGCAGGCCGCGCTGGCTGCTCGGCGGCGCCTCCATTCTGGCGGGTGGCGGTCTGCACATCGTGGCGCTCGGGCTGGGCCCGCTGACCATCGTGCAGCCGATGGGCGTGGCCAGTCTGCTGTTCGCGCTGCCGATCGCCGCCACGCTGCACGGCCGCAGGCCGGCGCGGGCGGAGCTGGCGGCGGCCGGGGTCGTGGCGGCGGGGCTGATCGGCCTGGTGCTGCTCGTCCCGGAGCACGACGGTCCCACGCATCTCGATCCGGCCGGTGTGGTCACGCTGCTGGGCGTGTCCGGTGCCGCGGCGGCGCTGCTGTGGGCCGGCTCCCTCGCCGCCTCGGCCGCGGGCCGGGCCACGCTGCTGGCCACCAGCTCAGGCGTCCTGTACGGCGCCACCGCGACGCTCATGCGGGTGCTGGTGGACGGCGCCTGGAACTGGTGGTACCTGCTGGCGCTGCCGGTCCCCGCGCTGCTGGCGCTGGTGATGCTCCAGCGCGCCTACGCCGTCGGACACTTCGGCGTCTCGTTCGCCGCGCTGCAGATCGCCGACCCACTGACCGCGGTGGCGTTCGGGGCGCTGCTGCTGGGCGAGCCACTGCCGACCGGCGTCCTGCCGGTCGTGGCGGCCGCGCTGACCGCCGCGGGCACCGTGGCGCTGGCCAGGTCCAGCCCGCTGGAAACCCGCCCTGACCCCATCCGCCCCGATCTGACCCCATCCGACCGCTTCTGACCGTGTCAATGGCTCGTCCCCAAGCCACAGT
>NZ_SMKQ01000402.1 GCF_004348995.1 Nonomuraea terrae | reverse complement strand
GGCTCACCCGCCCGCCGATCACCACCGCGGGCCCGTCGCCCACCAGCAGCCCGCCCAGCGCGACCGCGTGCCGTTCCAAAGTCGATGACATCCCGACACTCCCCACTCGGCCGGCCTCCGGAGCCGGCGGCAACAACGAAAAAAGGCAGAGACGGGTGTCTCTGCCTCGTGCCGACTCCAGGTGGTCGCTAGCGGACGACCGGCTCTCCCGGAGCCGGCTCGATAAACGCGTAGCGACGACAAGTCATATAGGAACTCTACACCTACCGCTCGACCTGCTGGGCAGTACATGCCCAGGGCGTAGTGCCCTCCAGGCGAGTCGCCGTTGATCCCTCGCTATGGGAGTATTTCTTGGCCTAGAGGAGGGTTTGAGGCCGTTGATGTCGGATCGAAAGCAGGAGGGACGCCGCATCGCCGGCCGCTACCAGCTGCAGGAACCCATCGGCAGGGGCGGAATGGGCATCGTGTGGCGTGCCCACGACGAGCTCCTGGACCGCACCGTCGCGGTCAAGGAGGTCAGGTACGCCGCCGCCCTGGGCGAGGAGGTGCAGCTGCTGAACCGGCGCACGATGCGCGAGGCGAGGGCGGCGGCGAGGTTCGAGCATCCCAACGTGATCGTCGTGCACGACGTGATCGAGGAGGACGACCGGCCCTGGATCGTCATGCAGCTCGTCCAGTCGCAGTCGCTGGGCGCCGTGATCAAGCAGGACGGTCCGCTGCCGCCCAAGCGGGTGGCCGAGATCGGCCTGGCCATGCTGGACGCGCTGCACCGCGCCCACGAGGCCGGCGTGCTGCACCGTGACGTCAAACCCGAGAACGTGCTGCTGGCCGACGACGGCCGCGTCGTGCTCACCGACTTCGGCATCGCCACGCTGGAGACGGAGACGCAGCTCACCGTGACGGGCCTGGCGGGCACGCCCGCGTTCATCGCCCCCGAGCGGCTCAAGGGGCTGCCGGCGCGGCGCGAGTCCGACCTGTGGTCGCTGGGCGCGACCCTCTACACGGCCGTGGAGGGCCGCTCTCCGCACGAGCGGGGCATGGCGCTGGCCACCATGCACGCCGTGCTCACCGACGAGCCCGACCCCATGCGGCACGCGGGCCCGCTCACCGAGGTGATCAGCGGGCTGCTGATCAAGGAGCCGGTGCAGCGGCTGACGTACGAGGAGGCGCAGCGGCTGCTGCGCAAGGCACTCGCGGAGACGAGCCCGGCGCCGACCGCGCAGTTCGCGCCCGTGCAGGAGCTGCGCGTGCCCACGCAGCCGACCAAGCCGAAGCGCCCGGCGAAGGCCAGGCGCCCGTACGCCCCCGCGGTGGACGAGACGCCGACCGACCCCGACCTGGCCGTGCCCGCGGCGCCGCCGGAGACCGGCGCGCGCATCCCCTCGGTGACGGTGGAGCCGCCTCCCCCCTCCGAGCCCACGGTGGACAGCTCACGCGGCGAGCCGCGGCGGGCCGGGATGATCGCCGCCGCGGCGCTGGCGGTCGTGCTGGTCGCCGGTGTGGGCGGCTATCTCGGCCTGAACTCGGCGCCCGGCGACGACTCGAAGCCGATCGGCGCCGGGAGCTCGGACACCACGCTGTCGCAGGGCTCGCCGAGCGCGTCCTCGCCGCAGTCGCCCTCGTCCCCCTCTCCGAGCGCGTCGCCCAGCACGTCACCGAGCCCGTCGTCGAGCCCCAGCGCGACGGCCAGCCCCAGCCCGAGCCCGACACCCGAGGAGACGAAGGACCCGCTCCCGGCCGGCTGGAAGATGTACAAGGACAAGAAGATGGGCTTCTCCATCGGCCTGCCCAAGGGCTGGGACGTCTGGACGCGCAGCGGCCGGCAGGTCAAGTTCAAGGGCCCGGGCGCGGCGGTCAACGCGTACGTGATGATCGAGGAGGCGGCCAAGCCGGGCAAGGACCCGTACAAGGACTGGCAGCGGCAGGAGCCGTACCTGAAGAACAACTTCGGCGGCTACAAGAAGCTCGACATCAAGCGGGTCGACTACCAGAAGGCCGCCGCCGACTGGGACTTCACCTGGGTCACGAACACCGGCAAGACGCGGGTGCGCAACCGCGGCTTCGTCACGGAGAACGGACGGGCGTACGCGATCTACTGGCACACCCTCAACAGCCACTGGAAGGACGACTACCACTTCTTCGAGGGCTTCTGCGACACGTTCGTGCCCGCGAAGTAGGCTTCCACGCGTGGACAAGCGGGTCAGCGGCCGCTATCGACTGATCGAGCCGATCGGCGAGGGCGGCATGGGGGTGGTCTGGCGGGCCTACGACGAGGTGCTCGACCGTACGGTGGCGATCAAGGAGGTCCGCTACACCGGCGTCGACGAGGCCCGGCGGGCGGAGCTCAACCGCAGGACGATCAGGGAGGCCAGGGCGGCGGGCCGCCTCGACCACCCCTCGGTGGTGGTGGTCCACGACGTCGTCGAGGAGGACGGCCGTCCGTGGATCGTCATGCAGCTCGTCCGGTCCCGCTCGCTGGCGCAGGTGGTCCGCGAGAGCGGGCCGCTGCGGGCCGGCCAGGTCGGGGTGATCGGCGACCGGGTGCTCGACGCGCTGCGGGCCGCGCACGCGACCGGGGTGCTGCACCGCGACGTCAAGCCGGAGAACGTCCTGCTGGCCGACGACGGGCGGGTCGTGCTGACCGATTTCGGCATCGCCTCCATGGAGACAGAAACCGGGCTGACGGCGACGGGCGGGCTGGTGGGCACGCCGGCGTACATGCCGCCCGAGCGGCTGAACGGCGAGCCGGCCCGGCCTGAGTCCGACCTGTGGTCCCTGGGCGCCACGCTGTACACGGCGGTCGAGGGGCGGCCGCCGTACAAGGGCGACTCGTGGGCGGCGACGGTGGCGGCGGTGCTGCGCGACGAGCCGCGGCCGCCGGTACGCGCGGGCGCGCTCACGCCGGTCATCATGGGCCTGCTGCACCGGAGCCCGGCCGCCCGCATGCCCGCCGACCAGGCCGCACGCCTCCTGCGCG
>NZ_SMKQ01000401.1 GCF_004348995.1 Nonomuraea terrae | reverse complement strand
GGGGTCGCGGGGGCGATGGTGGTTCGGGGTCGCGTCCAGCCGCCCGGTGACGCGCAGGCCGGCCTGCGCGAACTCCTCCAGGAGCTCGGCACGGGTGCGGAGGCCGAGGTGTTCGGCCAGGTCCGACAGGATGAGCCAGCCCTCGCCCTGTGGCTCCAGGTGCGCGCTCAGCCCGGCCAGGAAGGCGCGTAACATCCGGCCGTCGGGGTCGTAGACGGCCTGGTCGAGCGCGGAGGCAGGCTTGACGGGCAGCCACGGCGGGTTGCAGACGATCAGCGGGGCGCGGCCCGGCGGGAAGAGATCGGTCCGCGTCACCTCGACCCGTCCGGTCAGCCCGAGGCGGGCGACGTTGTCCTCGGCGCAGGCCACCGCACGCGGATCGATGTCGGTGGCCACGACGCGGCGGACGCTCCGCCGGGCCAGCACGGCCGCCAGCACGCCGGTGCCCGTGCCGATGTCGAACGCCAGCCGGTCGCCGGGCAGCGGCGCGCGGTCCACCAGATCGACGTACTCGGCCCTGGTCGGAGGGAACACACCGTAGTGGGGGTGGATGCGGGCGCCGAGCGCCGGCACCAGCACGCCCTTCTTGCGCCACTCATGCGCGCCGATCACGCCGAGCAGCTCACGCAGCTGCCCGACCGCCGGGGACGCGTCGGCGCCGTACGCCTCGGCGCACGCATCACGTACGTCAGGCGCCCGGGGCAACTCCACGACGTGCCCCTCGGCGTACGGGACGAGCAGCATGCCGAGCGTGTGCGCGCGCTGCGCGCGGGCCTGGCGGTGGCGGTGGAAGCCGCCGCCGGGAGGGGCCGGCTGGCAGCGGCGGCCGAGCGCGGCGAGCAACTGGCGCGCGTTGTGGAAGTCACCGCGCCACAGCAGCGCGGTGCCCTCGGAGGCCAGCCGGTACGCGGTGGCGGCCCGCATCCGGTCGTCGGCCAGCACGACGCGCCCAGGCGGCGGCACACCCAGCGCCGAACGCCAGACCGCCGATCGCTCAACCCCCGCCTCGGTCCACCGGATCATCAGACCCCGACCGTTTCACGAGTCGCGCCTCATGGCCACTTCTTTTCGCCCGGCCCGTCGTCGAGCCGGCGGCACACCCGGACTACGAAGACACCCTCTGGCCCCCGGGGGCGTCGAGCATGAGGGGGAAGTGACGGCGCCACCGCCCTGGGTCCCCCTCGGCCTCTCCGGCGTTCTTCGCCGGCCCGCGACGCTTCCGTCCGGAGGATCGGCGGCGAGCTCCCGTGGCCGGCCGTCAGAGGGTGTAGTCGAACGTGTAGTGGTGGGTGCCGTCAGGGTCGATGGTGATGTCCAGCTCGCCCCGCAGCCCCCGCAGCTCGCCGGTCGCCGAGTCGGGCACGACCGAGACCCGCAGCGACTGCCCGCCACGGTCGCTCACCGCGTTGTGCTGGACGACGAAGCCGCCGGCCCGGCCGTCCAGGGTGCCCTCGACGCGTTCGAGGGCGACGTACGAGCGTGAGTCCTCCACCGGCGTGGTCGCCACCATCATCGTGACGACGCTCGTGCCGGCGAGGTCGCCCTCGAAGGTCTTGGTCAGGGTCACGACCCCCAGCGTGACGCCGTCGCGGTCGTCGAACGGCGGTTGCCGGGTCCAGCCGGCGGTCTCGAAGGTTCCCTTTGCGGTCATGGGAAGGAGCATGCCGGTCGTACCTGTCACATCACGTCAGGTACCCGCGAGACGCTCCACGACGGGCGCGAAGTCGTCCATGAACTGTGCGTTCACCGTCACATAGGACACCCCGAGCCGGTCCCTGCGGCGCAGAAGCGTGTCGGCCATCTCGGCGGCGGTGCCGGTCAGGACGCCGGTGCCGGTGCGGCCGAAGCGGGCGAGCGCCCAGTCCGGCGGCTCGGGGCCGGCGCAGGCCAGATTCATGTTGAGCTCCAGCGCCGGGAAACGGTCGCCGGCCAGCTCGTACAGCTCGTCCACCTTGGCCGCCACCTGTTCCTCGGTGGTCTGCGGCGGCACGCCCAGCGCCACGGTGTCGGCCTTCTGCCCGGCCAGCCTGAGCAGCCGGGTGCCGGACGCGGCCACCAGGATCCGCACGTCCTTCGTGGCGTCGATGGTGTCGGAGAGCCGCTCGATGCGCCGGCTCGGCGTGCCGAACACGACGCCGAGCGTGGCCGCGTCCCGCTCGGCGTCCGGCCGGCCGGCGCCGAGACCCAGCTCGAACCGGCCGTCGGTGAGCGTCTGCAGGGTGGCGGTCTCCCACGCCACGGCCGCCGGCGTCCGGTTGGGGGCGCTGAGCACGTACGTGCCGACGCGCAGGGTCGTGGTGGCCGTCGCGGCGACGGCGACGGCGGTGAACGGCGCCTGCGTGGCCAGCGTGTCGGGCACCAGGAAGGTCGCGTATCCGAGGCTCTCCGCCCGGCGGGCCAGGCCGGTCCACGCGGCCGCGCCGGGGGCCTGCCAGCCGACCACGCCGAACCTGAACGGATGATTCGTCATGCCCTCACGATCGCCCACGGGCACGGCCGCCGCATCGTCCTCCGGACCGGTGACCGGCTACCTCGCGGGGCGCACGGCGCCGGGAACGGCCTACTCCGCCAGCAGTAGCCGGGTGAAGTCGTTGGCGAACTTGCCGTCCGGGTCGAGCCGGCGCGCCAGCTCACGGAAGTCGTCGGGGCACGCCGGCCACCGGGTGAACAGCTTCCCCCAGTGCGGCAGCGGCCCGAACGGCGCCAGCGTCTCCTCCACCAGCTCCAGCACCGGCATCACCCCGGCGACGTCCTTCTTCCAGGTGAAGTGCACGCCCACGGCGTCGCGCCCGCGGAACGGGCTGAGCCACAGCTCGTCGGCGGCGATCGAGCGTACCTCGGAGATGTGCAGGACCGGCCGGATGCGCTCACCGATCGCGAACAGCGCGCGCAGCGCCGCGACCGCGTTCTCCCTCGGCAGCAGCAGCTCCGACTGCAGCTCGTCGCCGGCGCCGCTGGGCTCGTGGTCGGCGCGGAAG
>NZ_SMKQ01000400.1 GCF_004348995.1 Nonomuraea terrae | reverse complement strand
GGGGCGGGGAGGATTCGGGGGGAGAGTCGGTGACGGCGACGCGTCCGCACCGCATAGGCTTAGCGGGACGATGGAAGTGGAGGCGACACGTGATAGAGCTCGAAGGGCTCCCCGAGCTCGTCGACCCGGTGCTGATAGCCGCGTTCGAGGGCTGGAACGACGCGGGTGAGGCCTCCAGCGGTGTGATCGCCCATCTCGAGTCCGCCTGGAAGGCCGAGCCTCTCATCTCGCTCGACCCCGACGACTATTACGACTTCCAGGTGACCAGGCCGTCGGTCGAGCTGAACGACGGGATGACCACGTCGATCGTGTGGCCGACGACCCGGCTGCTGCGCGCCCGCCCGCCGGGCGTCGAGCGCGACGTGGTGCTGCTGCGCGGCATCGAGCCCAACATGCGCTGGCGCTCCTTCTGCGCCGACATCATCTACATCTGCCGCGAGCTGGGCGTCGAGCTGGCCGTCATGCTGGGCGCGCTGCTCAACGACTCGCCCCACACCCGGCCCGTGCCGATCCTCGGCAGCGCGACCAACGAGGGGCTCGCCCGTTCGATCAACCTGGAGCTGAGCCGCTACGAGGGGCCGACGGGCATCGTGGGCGTGCTCGGCCACACGTTCGCGCAGGCCGGGCTCGACGCGATCTCGCTGTGGGCGTCGGTGCCCCACTACGTCGCCCAGCCGCCCAACCCGAAGGCCACCCTCGCGCTGCTGCGCCGGCTGGAGGACGTTCTGGAGATCCCGATGCCGCTGGGCGACCTCGACGAGGAGGCCAGGGCGTGGGAGCACGGCGTGGACGAGCTCGCCTCCCAGGACAGCGAGGTGGCCGACTACGTCAAGGAGCTGGAAGAGCGCAAGGACGCCGCCGAGCTCCCCGAGGCCAGCGGCGACGCGATCGCGGCCGAGTTCGAGCGGTACCTGCGGCGCAGGGACCGCGGCACGGACAGCTGATGCTCAGGGCGTAAACTGTCAATTTTTCGTTGTTTCAGGTAATAATCAGAAACCTCTCCACCACAGGCGGGGGTCCTGGCGATCCCCCGCACCCGGCTTCGCACGCGATGCCTGTCACCTGACCGCGCACGTTAGGCACGCCATGGCGACTTCCCACGTAGACCCCCATCGCAGGAGCCAGGACGCCAGGCGGCGCATCCTGGAGATGGCCCTCTCGCTGCGCAACGACCGCGCCGGGGGCTCCCTCGACCACTACCTGGCCCTGCTGCAGGACCGGATGCCGCTGTGGCTGAGCATCCTGCACGACCTCTCCCACCGCGCCGGCAAGGGCGACGTCGCCGACAACCTGCTGCAGGTGGCGCGGGCGGGCATCGACTACTACCTGGCGGTGCAGGGCGCGGCCCAGCCGGCGTTCACCTCGCCCCGCGTGACGGTGCGCTTCCGTGACGCGCTGCGGGAGGCGGGACTCGGGCCGGAGACCGAGGTCGCGCCGGTCGCGGCGTACCTGGAGGCGGAGCGGCGGCTCGGGCGGGTGCGGCCGGACGTCGATCCTGAGGCCAGCGCGCGACTGCTTCTCGCGGGCTGCTTCCACCGGGCTCACCTGGAGATGTTCGCGGGCGCGAGCGACGGCCCGGAGCGCGACGCCGGCGCCCGAGGCATCGTCCGCGAACTCCGCCTGGAGCCCATCCTGAACCCGGCCTGACCACCGTCGCAGGGCCGTGAGGGCACCAGAGGCGTCTCACGGCCCTGCGACGGTGTACGCGGTTTCGCGCCGCGGCTCAGAGCCGGCGCGCGGCATGCGGGTGCGTGGAGTGGGTCAGGCGCGGCGGAGGGTGCGTGGCCGGGCGGCGCGGCTCAGCGCCTCGTCGTAGCGGTGCCAGATGAGGGCGGCGACGTCGGGGTCGGCGCCCAGCGGTTCGCTCACCAGTCCCGCGCCGGCCGCGACGAGCCGGTCGTGGAAGAAGCCGGGCGCGAGTACGTACGAGGCGATGGCCACGCGGGCGGCCGGGGTGGAGCCGAGCCGTTCCCTGGCCTCCTCCAGCGACGGCGTGCCGGCCGAGGCGAACGCGGCCGTCACCGGGCGGGCCAGCCGTACGGCGAGCCGGTGGGCGGCCGCGCGCACGTCGGCCAGGGCCGCGGGGTCGGACGAGCCGGCCGCTCCCAGCAGGACGGCGTCGGTGGCGCGCAGGCCGGCGCGCGCCAGCTTGCGCGCCAGCGCCGAGGTCAGCAGCCGGTGCGGCCCCAGCCATCCGGACACCACCGCGTCGGGACGGTGGTCGGCGACGACGGCCGGCAGGTCGATGTGCGCGTGGTAGCCGCCGGCCAGCAGCAGCGGCACCACGACCACCGGGCCGCGCACCGCGGGCAGGACCTCTCCCAGCAGAGGCGAGCTGATCTCCAGGTAGCTCAGCTCCACACCCTGCCCGGGCCGGACCCTCCTGACCGTCTCGGCCAGCGCCGCCAGCGTGTGCTCCCCCGCCGCGCTACGCGTCCCGTGCGCGGCCAGCACGAGTACGGGCGTCACCGGAACCCTCCGGCGGACACCACGACGGTCCGGTCGGCGCCACCCGGGACAGGCGCGGCGGACCTCACGGCGGGCACGGCGGCCAGGCCGGTGGCAGGCGCCACGACAGTCGCGGAGCGCCGGCGGGCGCTCGCCGCACGGCACAACGTCACAGGCCGAGCGCCGCGCACGGCGGTGCAACGGGACGTCGGGGAAGGGGATGCGCTCCGCCGCATGACGCCGGCCAAGGCCCGCCGCGCCGGCCGGCGGCACGCTCCAGCCCGCATGGGCGCCGAAGGCCTGCACATGGTGTTCTCCTCATCGAGTCGGGGTGGCAACGTGGGGTGGGCCGGCAGGGCAGTCAGACCCAGGCCGGAGCACGGGCCGACCTGTCACCCGGGACGCACGCCACGCCGTGGGCCCGAATCCGCATCACGAGCCGCGCGGTCACCCGGGGGCACGACGCACCCTGGTCCGGACCAAAGGTCAAGCCGCCGAGCCGGGCGCCGGGTGGGCGGTGGTCAGGGGTGGGGT
>NZ_SMKQ01000003.1 GCF_004348995.1 Nonomuraea terrae | reverse complement strand
CCCCCGCGGTCACCGCGCTGCGCGCCGAGCAGCCGATCACCCGGCTGGCCGCGCCCGCGAGCGCGCCCGGGTTATGGCTGGTCACCGGCTACGGGCTGGTCCGCCGGATCCTCGCCGACCCACGCTTCAGCTCCCGCTACGAGACCCAGTACTACCCGATGGCGGGCGGGCACCTGCCGCCCGCCCCCGTCGGCGACCTGACCGGCATGGACCCGCCCCAGCACACCCGCGTCCGCAAGATGCTGGCGGGCAAGTTCACCGTCCGCAGGATGAGCCTGCTCACCGAACGGGTCACCGAGATCACCCGTGAACGGCTCGACGCGATGGAGCGGCAGGGGCCGCCCGCCGACCTCGTCGAGGTCTTCGCCCAGCCCGTCCCCGCCCTGATGATCTGCGAGCTGCTCGGCGTGCCGTACGCGGACCGCGACCAGTTCCAGGCCTCCGCGCGAAGCCTCTCGGAGGCCGGGGAGCCTGAGGCGCAGTACGCCGGGTTCATCGAGCTCGCAAAGTATCTGCGGGAACTCGCGCTCGCCAAGCGTGCCAAGCCGACCGACGACCTGCTCAGCGACCTGGCCGCGGGCGGCGACCTGACCGACGAGGAGCTCGGCGGCGTGGCCGCCTTCCTGCTCGGCGCCGGCCTCGACACCACAGCCAACATGCTCGCGCTCGGCACCTTCGCCCTGCTGCGCAACCCGGCGCAGCTCGCCGCCCTGCGCGACGACCCCGGCCTGGCCGACGGCGCCGTGGAGGAACTGCTGCGCTACCTGTCCATCGCCGCCACCGGGCTGCGCGGCGTGCTGGAGGACGTCGACCTCGACGGCGTGCGGGTCAAGGCGGGCGACACGGTCATCATCGCGATCAACGCCGCCAACAGGGACCCGGCCAAGTTCTCCGAGCCCGACCTGCTCGACCTGCGCCGCTCGGCCGCCGGGCACCTGGCCTTCGGCCATGGCGTGCACCAGTGCCTGGGCCAGCAGCTCGCCCGCGTCGAGATGCGCGTCGCCCTCCCCGCGCTGCTCACCCGATTCCCCACGCTGCGGCTCGCCATACCGGACGAAGAGGTGCAGTTGCGTACAGACCCCACGCAGATCTACGGCGTTCACCGCCTGCCCGTCACCTGGGACCAGGGATGACACGAAGACCGGGGTGACCCTCTTGGGCCGCGGGTCGGCGTATCAGGCCGTGCGTACGATCTCGTCGATGAGGGCGGCCAACTGGCGCGGCTGCGACAGGAACGAGGAGTGGCCGCTGGGGATCCGGCGGATCTCGGTGGCGTGGGCCGCCATCTGCTCCTGCAGCGCGGGCGGGATGGCCTTGTCCTGCTCGGCGACGATGTAAGTGGACGGGATGTCCCGCCAGGCGGCCGCGTCGACCTTCTCCGCGAACGATCGGACGGTCTGCTCGACCAGCTTGCTCACCAACTGCTCGGCCTCGTCGTCGGGCAGGTCGCCGTAGAGCGAGTTACGCGGGTCGTCGATGAGCGGGAACAGTCCACTCATGTCTTCGGGCTCAGGCACGCCGTGGATGTCGTACATCGACTGTCCCCTGTCCGGCATGTACGCGGCCAGGTAGATCAGCCGCTCGACGTTGCCGGCTCCGGCGGCGGCCTCGGTGACCGGGATGCCCGCGTACGAGTGGCCGACCAGCACGACCGGGCCGTCGATCGACGCCAGTTCGGCGGCCAGCACGGCGGCGTCGTCGTGCATGCCGGCGGTGGGCTGTTCGCCGGAGCTGGGCAGCGCCGGGGTACGCGTGTCGTAGCCGAGGGCGTGCAACTCGGGCTTGAGCTTCGCCCAGCAGTCCGGCCCGTGCCAGGCGCCGTGGACGAGCATCACGGTAGTCATGAAAGTGCTCCAGGATTCGCATTCGTTAGATCTGCCGGATGCAACGCTAAGCGGCAGGAGCTGGACTGAGAATGGCCGATGGTCCAACATAGTTTCGTGAGCGTCCAAGCCGATCCCCTGCAAGACGTCCTCACCCTCGTCGGCACGACCAGCCAGCTGTCCATCGGGCTGGTCGCCGGCGGCGAGTGGGCGCTGTCGTTCCGGCCGCCGGAGGCGGTCAAGTTCAACGCGGTGCGCCGCGGCCACTGCCTGCTCACCGTCGACGGCGTGCCCGAGCCGATCAAGATGGACGAGGGCGACTGCTTCCTGCTCACCCAGCCACGGGCCTTCACCCTGGCCAGCGGTCCCGGGGTGCGGCCGATCCCGGCCGAACCGTTCTTCGCGGCGGCCAGGGGGAAGGCCCATGGCGTGGCCCGGGTCGGGGCCGGCGACGACACGGTGTTCATCGGCGGCCGGTTCGACTTCGGCGAGCGGGCGCAGGAGTTGCTGCTCGACGTGCTGCCGCCGGTGATCCACGTGCCCGGCCGCACCGCCGAGGCCGCGATCGTGCGGTGGGTGCTCGATCAGATCGACGCCGAGCTGCGTGACCGGCCGCTCGCCTCGACGCTGGTCACCGAGCATCTCGCCCTGGTCATGCTGATCCACGTACTGCGCCTGCACCTGACGGTCGCCGGGCCGGGCGCGGCGACCGGCTGGCTGGGCGGGCTCACCGACCCGGTCGTGGCCCCGGCTCTGCAGGCCCTGCACGCCCGACCGGCCCACCCCTGGACGGTCGCCCAGCTCGCGGACGTCGCGGCGGTGTCGCGGTCGACGCTCGCCGCCCGGTTCAAGCAGGCCGTCGGGCGGGGCCCGCTGGAATACCTGACCGGCTGGCGGATCGAGCTGGCCATCGAGCGCCTGCGCCGCGGCGACGAGACGTTGGCGATGATCGCCCGCGAGGTCGGCTACGGCTCGGAGAGCGCGTTGAGCAACGCGTTCCGGCGGGTGACCGGCTCGTCGCCCCGCGAGTACCGGATCAGCCGGATGAGAACGGGTTCGGCGGCGGCCGCTCATCTGTCCGGATAAGGCGGACGATCACCGAACCATGTTCATCCGTGTACGGCGATTCGGGGGTTGATTCCGATCGTTCGTACGATCGGCGACCTTTCATGCGGCCGACTGTCCGATGCTTACCGGACGACACCGCTCGCACGGAAAGAAAGGTTCGGCATGTCCACCCTCCGCCACGAACAGGTTCTGATCCGTACGGGAGCGCGCTCCGGTCTGCCGGTCATCGTCGCCGTGCATTCGACCACGCTCGGCCAGGCGGTCGGCGGGTGCCGGCTCTGGCACTACGCCGACTGGCGGGACGGCCTCGCCGACGCGTTGCGCCTGTCGGCCGCCATGACCGCCAAGTGCGCCGTGGCCGGGCTGGCGAACGGCGGCGGCAAGACCGTCGTCGCCGTGCCCCAGGGCGTCGAGCTGGACGCGGCCCTGCGTCGCGCGGTGCTGGACGACGTCGCCGACACGATCGCGGCACTGGACGGGGCGTACGCGACCGGTCCGGACGTCGGGACGACGCCAGAGGACATGGCGGTCATCGGCGAACGTACCCCTCATGTCTTCTGCAAGCCCGCGCAGCACGGCGGCAGCGGCGACTCCTCGCCCGCCACCGCGCTCGGCACGCTGGCGGCCCTGCGCGCGGTACACCGGCGCCTCCACGGCTCGCGGACGCTCGCCGGCACGCGCCTGTCGGTGGTGGGGCTCGGCAGCGTCGGCCTGCGGCTGGCGCGCCTGCTCGCCGACGAGGGCGCCGAGCTCCTGGTCAGCGACATCGACACCACCAAACGGGCGGCGAGCGACGAGCTCGGCGCCACCTGGGTCTCGCCCGAGCAGGCCCTCACCGCGGACGTCGACATCCTCGTCCCCGCCGCGCTCGGCGGTGTCCTCACCGAGGAGGTCGTGCCGCGTCTGCGCTGCGCCGCCATCGCGGGGCCGGCCAACAACCAGCTCTCCACCGAGGCCGCCGGCGACCTGCTGCACCGGCGCGGCATCGTCTGGGTGCCCGACTACGTGGCGAGCGCGGGCGGAGTCGTCAACGCGCTCACCATCGAGCTGCACAAGGGGACCCCTGACGAGGCCCGCGAACGCGTCGAGGCCATCGAGCACACCGTCGCCGACCTCCTCGCCGCGGCCGGACACCGGCACGTCACCCCGGCCCAGGCCGCCACGGAACTGGCGCAGCGCCGTCTCAGCGGCGCCGAGTAGACCAAGGCTCGCGACCTTGACGCCGCGGCAGGGACCGAGGGCACCACGCGCTAAATGAGCTAAAGGGTGTGCGCCCGGCGGACGCCTGCGATCATTCGAGCGGATCGCGGATCATGTCGACCGAAGGAGAGCCCTCATGAACCTGGGAGTGCCCGAACTGCTCATCCTGCTGGTAGTGGGCGTCGTGCTGATCTTCGGCGTGGTCTTCGCCGCGGTGAAACTGGCCAACCGTAAGTAGCGGCGGTCATGGCCGCCCGCTTGCCGACCGCACCGTGTCCGGGGAGGACGCCCTGCGCCACGAGCACACCTCCCGGCTGCGGTCCAAGGTCCTGGCGCAGGGCAAGGCCCGCCTGGGATCGGACGGGATTCCGCGTTGTGCGAGGTCCTCAGGCCAGGGGGTGGGCCGGCTCCGGCTGGTGGGCCTGGCCGCATCCTGGACTCGACTGGCGGGTTCATCGGGGCGGGCCGACGATGATCTGGCCGTGAGCGTCGGCCGCCGCGGCCAGGACCTCCTCGGGGATCTCGAAGCCCTCGGGCCTGGGGGTGGACAGGTCGCGTCCGCCCTGGCGGAACATGTCCTCGATGCCGGCGGGCGTGGCGATCAGCAGCAGGTCGGCCCGCTCGGAGGTGACGCGGTAGCCGTGCGGGATGTTGCGGGGCAGGTAGACGATGCCGCCCTCGGACAGCTCCAGCTCCTCCTCGCCGACCCAGACCAGGGCCCTGCCCTTGATCAGCATGAAGACTTCGTCTTCCCGGGTGTGCATGTGGAACGGCGGAGCCTCCCCCTTGGGGGCGTCGAACCGTCCGACGGTGACTTGCCCGCCAGTGGCGGCGGCGTCCAGCAGGACGGAGAAGGTGCTGCCGCCCAGCCATTCCAGCTTCTGCTGCTGTTCGGGCTGGGCCAGATACGGAACGCTCATGAGAGTTCTCCCTCAATCCAGGAAAGAGATCAGATCCCGGGCGAGTTCTTCGGGACGTTCGTCAGGGACGAAGTGCCCGCTGTCCTTGATGACCGCAGCGGACAGGTGCGGCGCGATCGGGCGCAGGGCCTCGGCCAGCCGGGTGCCCACATTGTGCTCACCGCCGACGGCCAGCACCGGCATCGGCAGGTGGGCCCCGATCTCGGCCCAGGCTCGGTTGACCCGCCCGTCCTGTAGCAGGGTGCGGCAGTGGCCGAAGCCCGCGCGCAGGGCCTCCCGTCCGGTGTAGGAGGCGGTGATGGCGGCGATCTCCTCCGGGGGGAACGCGGCGGTGACGTGCGCCAGCCGGTTGAACCACCAGGTCAGGAAGGCGGGCTCGGTCCCGTCCAGGAGTAGTTCCGGCACTTCGGGTGTCATGAACAGGCCGAAGTGGAAGGAGCCGCCCGTGGCGGCGTTCATCGCGCCTTCCAGCCCGAAGCCGGGCAGAGCCAGCTCGACAAGCGCGAGCCGCGCGACCTCCCGCGGATGGCGGCGGGCGTAGGCGAAGGCGACCATGCCGCCGATGTCGTGCCCGACCACGCGAACCCCGGTCGGCTGAGCGTATCCAGCTCATGGTGCCGAGCTGGTGATCGATAAGCAGGAGCGCCGTGTCATCGGGTGTGCACAGGGCCATGGTGGTTCCTCTCCGTGTGGCGGCATCGCCGCAGCTCAGGGCAACGCGACCAGCCTGGCCACCATCGCGTGGCCAGCCACATAAAGCTGATCACGAATTTACGTGGCCGGCATCGTAAGTTTCCACGGCCACGGAAGAACGTCACCCGCGGCCCGATGAGAACGACCGGTCAACAGCGCCGACGAGGGCATGGGCCGCGTCGCCTTCCCGCCGCCGGCACTCTTCGCCCAGATGGAGCGCATCGTCACCGCCGGACGCGCCGCCCACGCCCAGCAAAGCCGCGGACGACAGCCGCCGGGCGCCGCCCGCGCTCGCCTTCACGCACGGCGGCTCATGACAGTGACGGCCGGCGTGTGAGCACCTGCCGGCCGGACCCACATCTCCAGTGATCTGTGATCACGTGCTATGGGACATGCGGAAGAGCTCTCGCCCGTGTGCAACCGCCCGCGCCCTTCCGGCAGGAGGCTGAGCCGGATGTCCAGGCCAGGCCCGTCGAGCGGGTTCGGCCCGGTGCTGCGCATCTCGTGCCGGACGGCCAGCAGATGCGCCCTCCTGCGGGCCCGCTTCGCGCAGGTCGTACACCCGGGGCCGGGGGATCGCGCCCGGCATGTCGGGGGCCAGGACATATTGCTCTCCCTGCGGCGTGATCCTGGCCCGCAACATCGGCTGGTGCAGGGCCAGCCGCGCCAGCGCGTCCTCCAACGCCTCCGCGGCCTCCTCGCCGTCCAGGCCGGCGAGCACGAAGTCCGCGTAGAAGTGCGCCGACTCGTACGACAGCTCCCAGCCGTCGTGCTGCCCGACGAAGTACTCCTGCTGGAGCGGCATCAGCGGGAACGGCGCCGACGGGTCAGCACGGCGTTCGATCTCCACCGGCAGTGCGCGTGCCGCTTCGTTCCCCGCGGTCCTGCGCCGCCTGACCGCGTCCGCGAGCCGGGCCAAGGTGATCTCCACCGTCACGTCCGCCAGCGCCAGCTCCACCGCCATGCCCCGTCAGAATAAGTGCAAAGTGATAACCATTTCTACACTTATCGGGACGGTCTCTCACTGGCACCGACGGCTATCGCCGTCAGGACGAGCCCCTCACGCACCAGCCAGCGGCCCGTGAACCCGGTGACGACGCCCCCGGGCGCCAGGACCGCGGTGAACGTCCGCCGCCGCGGGTCCACGGTCAGGCGGGCGTCGGAGAAGTCCAGCCAGCGGCCGGTCAGCGGGAACCACGCCTTGTAAACCGACTCCTTGGCGCTGAACAACAGCCGGTCCCAGCACACCTCCGGCTCGCCGGCGGCCAGCCGGTCGATCCACGCCCGCTCCGCCGGATCGGACACCGCATCGAGAACGCCCGGCGGGAGCGGTTCATGGGGCTCGGCGTCCACGCCGATCGTCCACAGGTCGGCGGCACGCGCGACGGCGCAGACCCGGTACCCGTCACAGTGGCTCATGCTGCCGACGACGCCCGGCGGCCAGACGGGCGCGCCGCGCGCCCCACGCAGGATCGGCACCGGCGGCACGCCCAGCCTGCCCAGCGCGGCCCTGGCGCAGGCGCGCACGGTGGCGAACTCGCTGCGCCGCCGGGCCACCGCCCCGGAGACCAGCGCCTCCTCCTCGGGGAACAGCCACGCGTCCGCCACGTCACCGAACGCCTCCACCGCCACCACCGTGCCGGGGAGGAGCTCCTCGATCACGCGACACCCGCCCGCGCGTGGTGTGGCACTCGCACCGGTGGCCGAGCAGATTCCACGTGGTTCCTTTTCTCAGCGCATGCGGAAGTCGTACGTCGCGGGCAGGGGGTGCTCGCGCCGGACCTGGTCGGGGTCGGTGTCCGGGTGGCGTAGCTCCTGGTAGCGGAACCAGAGCTCGTCCAGGGAGCCCTCCCCCTCGCGCAGGTTGTGCACCGTGATGCCCTGCTCGATGAGTGCTCCTGCCCGGTCCAGGTCGCCCGCCGCGAGGGCGGCCTCGGCCTCGATCATCTGGATCAGTCCGAGCGCCCGGTCGTCGGGCCGGAGCCGGTCGATCAGGGCCAGCGCCTCGGCGGCGCGGCCGTCGGCCAGCAGGGCGCGCAGGGTCTCGACGGTGAGCGCGACGACGGCCGGCGCCAGGGCGTGCGCCTCCACCAGCAGGTCGGCGCCCGATCCCGAACCCGCCAGCCGGGCGCTCTCCGCCAGGCAGCGCAGGGCCCAGGGCGTACGGCGGCGCTCCAGGGACTCCCGCCACGCCCGCTCGGCCCCCTCCCGGTCGCCGTCGGCGTACCGGACCAGGCCCAGGTGGTAGCGGGCGTGCCAGTCCGCCGGGTGCCGTTCGAGAAGGTCGCGCCAGGGACCGTCCGTGACGGGGGCGGCGGGCGGGTCGCACTCGGGCAGCCGCCCGGTCTCCAGGAGCTCCCGCCACGGGCGCTGCTCGTCGCCGATCTCGCCGAAGTCCAGCTCCGGCAGGGCGTCCGCGACCTCCAGCGCGCCCCACCCCGACCCCCGGCTCAGCACCTCCGGCGCGTGCGAAGGGCCGGACGGAAGGAGCGCTTCCCGTGGGATCAGCCGGTCGACGGCTGCCGTGGCGGCGCGGACGGCCTTGTCCCACGGCCCGTGGGCCGCCGCGGGGTCCACCTCCAGCAGGCCGTAGGCCTCCACCCAGCTCCACGTCGCGCCGCCCGGGATCGGCACGTGCTCCAGCTGCGTCCTGGCCAGCCCCGCCTGGATCTCCAGATAGCGGGACGAGGGGCCGCTCAGCCACTCCTGCCAGCGGCGGCCGCCCGATCCGGTCCCCCAGTGGAACAGCTTGCGGCCGCGCAACCGGTCCGTCGAGACCTGGACGAGCCCGCTGCCCGAGGAGTCGACGGCGGCGATCCACCGCCGCTCACCCGCCGGGATCTCGAAGAAGTAGTCCGCCGCCTTCGTCGCCGTGTCGGTGTAGCTGCGGTCGCGCCCGTCGCGCATCGGGAAGTCTTCCGGCCGGAGCACGGCGGTGTAGTCGTAGTGGTAGGCCCGGGTGGCCGGCGCCAGCACCCGCACCCCGGCCGCTTCCGGGACGGCGATGTTCGACCACCAGTAGGCGGGCACCGGCTCCGCGGCCAGGTTGTGCAGGGTGACCTCGACGAACATGACCGGCGACTCCGCGGGCAGCCAGGCGTCGATCCGCACCACCAGCCGCCGCATCCGCTCGAACTCGTACATGCGGAGCATCGGCGTCCCGTCGGCCCGCGTGAGCCGTACGGCGTGCAGGGGCGAGCAGGTCAGCGGCCAGTGACCGGTCGCGCCGACGTTCCACTCCACGCCGCCGGCCAGCCACGCGTCGCGCAGCGCCAGGTTCGCCGGCTGCAGAATCGGGTTGCGGTGCAGCAGCTCCCGGCCCGACGGGCGGTGGACGAGCGACCAGAGCCGCCCGCCGTACGCGGGCAGGAAGGTCGCGGTCAGCACCTCGTTCTCCAGCACCACCACCGGCAGGTCCCGCTCGGTGCGCGTGCGGCTGTAGCCGTCCTGCGCCGTGTACGGCAGCAGCGAGTACGGCTGGCCGTACGCGATCTGTGCCGTCATTTCCTCATCGGCACCGACCACCCCGCGCCTGGCCCGGGTGCCGCGCAGGAGCGGCAGCGGACTGGCGGCGGGCGGGTCGGCGGCGGGCAGACGCATCGTTCCGGTACGCACAACAGACATGGCCGGTCCCCAAGGAGAAGAGGGTTATTTCCCGATTCCCCGCTGATCATGCCCTAAGCGACCATCTGACCGACATATCACCACTGTTCGGGATTTGCCGTCGCGACCAAGCGGTCGAGCAGGTCACCTCCGCGTGCCGGTCCTCCGGAGATTTCTCCGGGCGGGATGTCGATCCCGGTCCTCTCCGCTCGACGCGTCAGTGAAGCAAGCCTCGCAACCCCCAGGAGATGTGATGAGCACCGTGATCATGCACAACGTCGTGTCGGTGGACGGCTACATCGCCGACGCGCAGGATCAGGTCGGCCCGCTGTTCGACTGGTACGTCAACGGCGACGTCCCGCTCGGCCAGGGAAAGGTGTCGCGGGCCTCCGCCGAGTACGTCCAGCCGATGTGGGACAAGATCGGGGCGATGGTGATCGGGCGCCACCTGTTCGACATGACCAACGGCTGGGCGGGCAAGCCGCCGACGGGCGAGCACGTCGTCGTGGTGTCGCACCGCCCCAAGCCCGAAGGGTGGCACCCGGAGGCGTCGTACCACTTCGTCGACGACGTGGCGGGGGCGGTCGCGAAGGCCAAGGAGCTCGCCGGTGAGCGCGACGTCGCGGTGGCTGCGGGCGACGTCGGCGGGCAGGCGTTCGCGCTCGGCCTGGTGGACGAGGTGGCGATGGACGTCGTGCCGGTCGTCTTCGGCTCGGGCAAGCGGTACTTCGGATCCGTCGACGCCCAGCACCTGCTGGAGGACCCGCACGTGGTGGTCCAGGGCGACCGGGTGCTGCACCTGCTCTTCCGGGCCCGCCGCCAGGGTCGGCCCCGGTCGCCCGGACGGCTATGAGCGCACGCGGAAACGCAGGTGGTGGGCGTTGGGCGTGGGGACGCCCTCGACGAGGTCCAGGTGAATGTGCGGTAGGGCTCTTCCGTGAAGGTCGCGGATCGATGACCATGGATCTCGACTCGATCGGCGGCGCATCGAAGGAATCGGCATGCCCGGCCTGCGGGCCATCGTTCGCGACACGCTGCGGGAGGCGGTGAACCGCGGGCGCTGGCCGCGCGACCACGACGGTGACCTGAGCGGCGTCCCGTTCCTCGGCGCCTTCGTGGGTGTCCTCACCACGGGCCTGATCATCGCCGGGCGAGGTGTAGGGGGCCCGCGTAGTCTTGAGGCAGGCAGCTCTCCGAGAGAGGACGATCGCTGATCGACGCCCTTGACCCGTACGCCCGGTCTTTGTGGATCGCCGCCGTGCTGGTGTCGATCGTCGCCGGAGTCGGCTTCGTCGTCGCGGGTCTGGTGGCGTGGCGGTCGCGGTCCGGCCGGCTCGGATTCCTGCTGGCGGCGGAGGGCGTGCTGTGGACGCTCTACCAGTTACCGCTGCCCGTTCCCCGTGAGGTCGCCGCGGTGACCGTGGGGGCCTGGCCGGCGCTGCTGGCCCACCTTGTCCTGGCTTTTCCCGGCGGCAGGCTGGGGAGCCGGGTGTCCCGGGCGGTGGTTGCCCTGGGTTACGTGTGCGTGGTGGTCATGGGCCTGCGGCACCTCGCCGGGCCGCGGGCGAGCGAGGTGATCAGCGGCGTGGGGACCCCGGCGCTCGTGTTCGTCGGCGTGAGCGTGATCGTCCTGCAGGTGTTGCGGCTGCGCGGGAGCAGCGTGGCCCGGCGCCGCCTGCTGACACCGGTGCTGGTGGCCGCGGTGGTGGCGACGGCGCTGTTCGTGGTGTGGAAGCCGGTGGCGGTGGCGGGCGGTTCCGCTCCCGTGCTCGCCCTGGCCGTCCAGACGGCCTTCGCCGCGGTCGGGCTGGCGTTCCTCTGGAGCCTGGTGCGGCGGCGGATGGACAAGAGCGGGGTCGCCGGGCTGGTGGTGCGGCTGAGGGGGGAGCCGCACCCGGCCACGCTCCAGACCGCGCTGGCCGAGACGCTGCACGACCCGACGCTGCGGGTGGGGTACTGGGTGCCGGAGTCGAAGGGGTTCCTCGACGTCGACGGACGTCCCCTGGCGCCGGCCCCCGGTCAGGTGGTGACGCAGGTCGACAGGGACGGCCCGCTCGCCGTACTCGCTCATGATCCGGCCCTGCTGGAGAACCCCGAGCTGATCGAGGCGGCGTGCGCCGCCGCGTCACTCGCCCTGGAGAACGAGCGCCTGACCGCCCAGCTGCGGGCGCGGCTGCGTCAGCTCGCCGACTCCCGCGCCCAGGTGGTGCGCGCCGCCGAGACGGAGCGCCGCCGGCTGGAGCGTGACCTGCACGACGGCGTCCAGCAGCGGTTGCTGGCGATCCCGCTGACGCTCAGCCTGGCCGAGGCCGCGCTGACGTCCGGGCCCGAGCGGGTGCGTCCGCTGATCGGCGAGGCCAGACAGACCGCCTTCGCCGCCCTCGACGAGGTACGCGCGCTCGCCCAGGGCATCCACCCGCCGATCCTCACCGAGCGCGGCCTGGTGGGCGCGGTGCACGAGCTGGCCGCCGTGGCGCCGGTGCCGGTGGCGGTCTCGTCCGACGTCCCCGGCGAGCTGCCGGTGGAGGTGGAGACCACCGCCTACTACGTGGTGGCGGAGGCGCTGGCGAACCTCGCCAAGCACGCCGCGGCCGACCAGGCGTCGGTCAGCATCAGCCGGGCCGGCGGACGGCTGTCGGTGGAGGTCAGCGACAACGGGCGCGGGGGAGCCGACCCCGGACGCGGGTCGGGCCTGCGTGGGCTCGCCGGGCGCGTCGAGACGAACGGCGGGAGCCTGCACGTGCACAGCCTGCCCGGTCAGGGCACCAGGATCGAGGCGACGCTGCCGTGCGCGTAGTGATCGCGGAGGACAACACGCTGCTGCGGGAGGGCCTCGCGCGGCTGCTCGGCGAGGCGGGGTTCGAGGTCGTCGCGACGGTGGAGGACGCGTCGGCGCTGCTGAAGGAGGTGGCGGCGCGGCGGCCGGACGTGGCGGTGGTGGACATCCGCCTGCCGCCCACGCGGACCGACGAGGGGTTGCGCGCCGCCCAGGAGATCCGCCGTGCCCACCCGTCCACGGGCGTCCTGGTCCTGTCGCAGTACGTACGCGTCAGCTACACGGTGGAGCTGCTCGGCGGCGGCGCCCGCGGGCTCGGTTACCTGCTCAAGGACCGGGTGTCGGACCTGGCCGAGTTCGCCGCGGCGGTACGCCAGGTCGGCAGGGGCGGCTCGGCGTTCGACCCGATCGTCGTGGACCAGCTCGTGGGGCGGCACGTGAACGAGGACGACTCCCTGCACGCCCTGACCGACCGGGAACGGGCCGTGCTGGCGCTGATGGCGGAGGGCCGTACCAACCAGGCCATCGCCGAGCGGCTCGTCATCGCGGAACGCACCGTGGAGAAGCACTGCACCAGCATCTTCGCCAAGCTGGGCCTGCCCCCGCGGCCCGACGACCACCGGCGCGTGCTGGCCGTGCTGCGCTACCTGAACGCCTGAAGGTGCGGCTAGCCGCACCACCGGCATGCGGGTGGCACGCCCGCGGACGAGAGCCTGCTCGCTTCCGGCCACGTGACCGCGCCCGCACACTCATCCGGTGAGAGCAGGCCGCCCTCGGCGGCCTCCCGTGAGGAGAGGAAGCCTGCCGTGAACGTCGTCACCATGGCCCGAGGCGTCGCCGCCGTCATGAGTCTGATCATGGCCGTGTACCTGGCCGTCGACGGGGCCCATCGGCCGGCCAACATGTTCCTGTGGCCCGATGTGGCCGTGGCCGTGTTCCTCGCGGCGGCCGCGGCGCTGCCGCGCCGATACGCCCACGCCGGGCTGATCTTCGCTTTCGGCTGGTCGGCGGGCGTCATCACGGTCTCGATCTTCAGCTACGTGGTACGCGGCGCCTTCGCCTGGCCGAACCTGGGCCTGGTGCTGGCCGCCGTGCTCATGGCGGCCCTGCTCAGCAGATCGCTCGCCCTCTCCCCACAAGGACCTCGGCCAGGACGGACGGGCAGCTTCGGTGAGACGGGCAGCTTCGGTGGGACGGGCGCGGGAGCCGGTCGGTGAGGAAACCGCTCGCCTGGGTGCTCGGCCTGGCGGCGGTCCAGGCGAGCATGCGCCCGCGTCAAGGCGTGGCGGTGCCCTTGGTGAAGTCGCCGTACGTCGGCCTGCCCGCCGGCTGGTAGACGCTGAGCACGCAGCCGCTGCTGGTCGCCTTCGACTCGACCAGGCGCAGTGCCGTGGCCGTGCGACCCGGCTCAAGCAGTCGCTTGCCCGTGCCGAGCACGACGGGGTAGGTCCACAGGCGGAGCTCGTCGATCAGGCCGTGATCCAGCAGCGACCGGGCGAGAACGCCGCTGCCGTGGATCTGGAGCTCCCGGCCGGGACGGGCTTTGAGCTCGGCGATCTTTTCGAGGACATCGGACGTGATGAGCGTCGTGTTGTGCCATTCGACGCTGTTCAGGGTCGCCGAGACGACGTACTTGGGCAGGGCGTTGAGGCGTGCGGCGATCAGGTTGTTCTCGTCGGTGACGGTCGGCCAGTAGTTCGCGAAGATCTCGTAGGTCCTCCGGCCCAGGAGGAATCCGTCCGCCTCGGCGAACCACTTGCTGCCGTAGGTCTCCAGGTCCGCGTCGGCGTAGGGGAACTGCCAGCCGCCGTGTTCGAACCCATCGCTGGTGTCCTCCAGGGGTGTTCCCGGTGCCTGGATGACCCCGTCCAGCGACTGGAACGTCGCCAAGGTGATCCTCATGTCGTGCTCCCATCAATCCCGTGTGCGGAAGGAGACAGCTCTCACGCGTGAAACACGTCGCGATCGTCACTCGCGGCTGCCACGAAGGACGCTGTCCGGCGAGCGAGAACATCGTCTCGCCCACATCCCGATGTTTCCGTCGGACGCGTCTGCAACGATAGGACCGACAATTTTTATTGTCAAGACCATCGATCTTGTCGGCATACGGTCGGCGCGACCAGGCGCCGCCCGATGCCGGCCGCGACGTCACCGGGATGCGTACGTTTGTTCCTAACTCGTGTACATTTGTACGTATGGCACGGACCGGCGCGCGGCGGGCCCGGCGGTACGATCCCGACCGCAGGACGCGCATCCTGGACGCCGCCCTGGACGTCATGGCGGAGCACGGGACGGCCGGGACGACGCACCGCACCATTGCCGCCCGCGCCGACGTGCCGCTCGGGTCGGTCACCTATCACTTCGCGAGCCTGGCCGACCTGCAGGCGCAGGCGTTCGCCCGGTATGTCGAGCTGCAGTCCGCGACGTTCGAGAAGCTCTTCGAGGACGTGGAGACGCACGAGCAGTTCGTCGAGGTCCTGGTCGATCTGGTCCACGGGGGCCCGGCGCGGCACCGCAGCGCGGTCCTCGGCTTCGAGCTGCACCTCGCGGCGCTGCGCAACCCCGATCTGCGGGTCCTGACGCAGGCGTGGACGTGGGAGAGCCGGGCCGTCCTCGCCCGCTTCACCGGCCCCGGCACCGCCGCGCGCCTGGACGCCCTGCTCGAAGGCATGATCATGCACGCCCTGCTGGCGGCCGAGCCCGAGCCGCGCGAGGCGACCCGGGCCGCGATCGTCCAGACTCTCGGCCCGGCCACGCACACACCCCGAGGAGACCCGTGATCGCGGTACCTGACGAAGAGCTGAACGAGCTGCGGTCGCGGCTGCGCGCCACCCGCTGGCCGACCGCCTGGCCCATGAGCGGATGGGACGCCGGCGCCGAGATCGGCGAGCTGCGCCGCCTGGTCGCGTACTGGGCCTCCGGCTACGACTGGCGCGAGCACGAGACGGCCGTCAACGCCCTGCCGTCCCGTTTCGCCGACATCGACGGGACACCCGTCCACTACCTGCGCTTCGACGCCGAACACCCCGGCGCGCTGCCGATCGTCCTGACCCACGGGTGGCCCAGTTCGTTCCTCGAACTGACGGGTCTCGCCGACCGGCTCGCCCGTCCGTCGCGCCACGGGGGCGACCCCGCCGACGCGTTCACGGTGATCGTGCCCTCGCTGCCCGGCTACGCCTTCTCCCCGCAGCGGCCCTCGCTCACCGAGTCGCCGCAGACCCACGAGCTCTGGCACCGCCTCATGCACGACGAGCTCGGCTTCGACCGGTACGCCGCCCACGGAGGCGACCTGGGCGCCGGCATCGCCTCACGGCTCGCCGAGGCCCACCCGGAGTCGCTGGCCGGCATCCACCTGCTGGCGGTCGCCGGCCCGGCCGCGTACGACCCGGAGAGCCTCACCCAGGAGGAACGGGACCACCTCGACTCCGTCGCGACGTGGAGCAAGGAGGAGGGCGGCTACCAGCACGAGCAGAGCACCCGCCCCCTCACCTTGAGCTACGGCCTGTCCGACTCACCGGCCGGGCTGCTCGCCTGGATCGTCGAGAAGTACCGCGCGTGGAGCGACTGCGGAGGCGACCTGTCGTCCCGCTTCAGCGACGACTTCGTCCTGACCCAGGCGTCGCTCTACTGGTTCACCCGGACCGTCTCGACCTCCTTCAGGCCGTACTACGAGTACGCGCAGGGGCTGACCAGGCGCGTCGAGCGGGTGGACGTCCCCACCGCGCTCGCGCTGTTCCCCGCCGACCTCACCCTCCCGCCGCGCAGCTGGGCCGAACGCACCCACAACATCACCAGGTACACCCGCATGCCGCGCGGCGGGCACTTCGCCGCCCACGAGGAGCCGGAGCTCCTCGCGCACGACATCATCGAGTTCTTCCGCGCCCACCGGTGAGAGGCGCTACCTCCTCGGCGCGTGCCGGTGCGGAGGGCGGACGGCGACCTTGGCGCGGACCCGCGAGGTGACCGTCCTGCCATCAGTGCCGGTCGCGGAGACGGTCGCCACGTTCACGATCTTCCCCTTCTTCGCGTCCTTCCTGGTGATCGTGTACGGCGCCGTGGTGCAGATCGTCCGGGCGCCCGGGGCGAGCGTCGTCGCCGGGCAGGTGACCTCGCCGAACGCGGGGTCGCTCACCGTCAGGTTCTCCAGCGGGGTGCGTCCGGTGTTGTGGGCCATGATCTGCCAGACGACGGTGTCGCCGGCGTTCACCCGCCCGTTCCGGTCGACGTCGCGGACGTTGCCCCGCTTCTTCAGGTGCAGCCCGTCCTTTCGGCGAGTTCGGCGCCGCCTCGGCGACCACGCGCGCGGTCGCCGAGGCGGACCGCACACCCCCTTCGGCGGTCGCCGTGGCGGTGTTGTCGATGCCGCCCGCCCGCAGGTCCGCCGCCGTGACCGTGTAGTACGCGACGCACGTCATCGACGTACCCGGCGCCAGCGGCCTGCGCGGACAGTGCACGTCCAGCGGCCCGCCGCTCCCGGTGAACCGGCTCTCGTCGATGGCCACGTCGGACAGCGTGGTCCCGCCCGTGTTCTCCACCTCGAACCTGTAGACGACCTGCTGCCCGGGAAGGGTGACCTTCGCCGGAAAGACGCTCTTGGCCAGCGCCGGCGAGGAGGCGAGCACCGGCACGGTCTCCTGCGCCTCGTCCGACTCGACCTGCTGCCCCGTGTCCGCACGAATGCCGTACGCGGTCGCCGTGTTGGTGACCGAACCGGCGGTGACGTCGTCGGCGGTGACGGTGTAGGAGGCGGTGCACTGGATGGTCTGACCCGGACGGATCCGCTCGGCGGAGCAGCCGGGCCCCGGCGGGCCGAAGCGGCTGTCCTCGATGGCGGGGTTGTTGATCGTGACCGTGCCGGTGTTGGTGAGGACGTACGTGTAGTCGACGTCCTCTCCGGCGGCGGCGACCGTGTCCGGAGAGGCGAGCTTCTCCAGCCGCAGCCCCGCGGCCGGGTTCGTCTCCACCGTGGCCGTCGCCGGCGCGGAGGTCACCCCGGCCGGTTCCGTGGGCGAGTCGGCGATCGCGACCGCGGTGTTGGTCAGGGCGCCGCTGTCGATGTCCTCCTGCGTGACCTCGTACGGCGTCGCCGTACAGGTCGCTGATGCGGTCGGCGCCAGAGTGGTGGGGGAGCAGCTCACCTGAAGCGAACCACCCGTACCGGAGAAGGCGGTCTCGAGGACGGTCAGACCCGACAGGGTCGTGACGCCCGTGTTCGTCGCGGTGAACGTGTACGTGACGGTCTGCCCCGCCTCGCTCACCGTCTCCGGCTCAGCGCTCTTCGTCAGCGTCAGGCCGCCGACGGCGGGGCCGGTGACGGCCGCCTCCGACGGTGCGGACGTCGTCGTCTGACCGGCCGACGTGGTGCCCGTGGCCGTCGCCGTGTTGACCACGCTGCCCTGGTCGATGTCGGCCTGGACCAGCGTGTACGTCGCCGTGCACTCGACCGTCCCACCCGGCGCCAGCGAATCCCTCGGGCACCCGGCGACAGGCTGGTCCCCGTTCCCCGTGAACTCCGTGTCCGCGGCGGTCACGTCGGTCAGCGTCACGTTGCCCGTGTTGGTCACCCGGTAGGTGTACGTGGTGCTCCCCCGAGCTCTAGCTGAGTACGGGCCTAGGACACCCTTGACGACGATGGGTGATCATTGACGTTCCTGGGCGCGTTGGATGACATTTCCCCAGGTCCTGGCCTTGATCCCCCTTTCTAGCGCCGTCGGGTTCGTGGGTCGAGGCGACACGCACTGTTCGTTTGTCCGGGTTGTTGATGCCATGGGGGCAGTGCGACGTGTCAGAAGGCCAGCCGGTGCAGGGCCGTGGCCAGGACGGAGGCGCCGCGTACGCAGTCTTCCGGGCGGGTGTACTCCTCCTTGCAGTGGGAGCGGCCCTCGACGCTGGGGACGAAGAGCATCGCGGTCGGGACGTGCTCGCCCATGAGCTGGCTGTCGTGGCCGGCCCCGCTGGGCAGGTCCATGGAGGTCGCCCCGCGGTCGGCCGCGGCCTGGGTGAGCACCTCGCGCAGGCGCGCGTCCATGACGGTCGGGGTCTCGTCCTTGAGCCGTTCGAAGGTGACCTCGACGCCGCGGCCGGCCGCGATGGTCGCGGCGATCCGGTGGGCCTCGTCGGCGCGGGCCCTCAGGTCCTCGGCGACGGTGTGGCGCAGGTCCATGGAGAAGACGACCTCACCGGGGACGATGCTCGGCCAGCCGGGACGTACGTCCCAGCGGCCGAAGGTCACCCGGCCGGCCTTGTCCGCCTCGGCAACGTGCCGGGTGATCGCGGTGCTGATCTCGGCGGCGGCCTGCACGGCGTCCAGGCGTGCGTCCATCGGGGTGCCGCCGGCGTGGTCCTGGCGTCCGGTGACGACGACCTCTTCCCAGACCAGTCCGGTGATGACCTCGACGACGCCGACGTCCGTGCCCGCGGTTTCGAGGACCTTGCCCTGCTCGATGTGCAGCTCGACGAACGCGGCGATGTCGTCCCTCTTGGCGGTGGCCACGGCCGAGGGGTCGAGGCCGACCGCGGTCATCGCCTCGGCCATCGACACGCCGTCGGCGTCCTTGAGCGTGGCCGGCTCGTCGGGGCCGACGAGGCCGAGCATGGCCCGGGAGCCGAAGAAGTTGGCCTGGTAGCGGCTGCTCTCCTCCTCGCACAACGAGACGACCTCGAGCGACGTCCTGGGCCGCTCGCCCCTGGCGGCCAGGGCTTCGAGCGCCGCCAGGCCGGCCAGCACGCCGAGCGCGCCGTCGTACTTGCCGCCTTCGGGAACCGTGTCGATGTGGCTGCCGGTGAGGATCGTGCTGCTGTCGTCGGCGCCGGGCAGGCGGCCGAAGACGTTGCCCACGGCGTCGCGGCGCACCCGCAGCCCGGCCTCGCGCATCCATCGGGCGACGAGGTCCTGGGCCTGCGCCCAGGCGGCGTCGTACTGGAAGCGGGTCATGCCGCCGTCGGGCAGCTCCCCGAGCTTGCCGAGCTCCTCGACGTAGCGGGCCATCTTCTGCGGGTCGATGTCCATGTTCACGCTGTCCTTCCCGTCCGGTGGGTCCTGCAGGATGCTGATCGATTCCTCAATAACCGACAGATCGGACACGCGTCCACGTACCGCCTCCTGATGCCGGCCACTTGGCATGGAGCGGCATGTCACGTCCTGGGGCGTTGCCGCCGTCTATGACGTAGGTCCCACGGACAAGGAGGGCTTGCGTGTTCGCGGTCTACGTCACGGTCACCATCCTCGCCTCGGCGGTCATCGGGATGGCGGCCCTCGCCAACCTGATCGGCCACGACTATCCCAAGCGGCAGGCGGACAAGATGCGCATACCGCGATCGTGGACGCTTCCGTTCGGCACGCTGATGGCGGCGGGCTCCTTGGGGCTGCTGGCCGGGTTCGCCGTGCCGGTGCTGGGGGCGCTCGCCGCCGCCGGTCTGGTGCTGTACTTCGTCGTGGCGTTCGGTGCTCACGTGCGGGTCCGCGACCACCACCTCGGGATGTGGGCCGTGTTCTTCTCCCTGGCGGTGGCCGCTCTGGCCGTGAACCTGGCCTACCACTAGCCGGTCAGACGAGGTGGGCGTCCACCGCGAGCACGGGCGCGTCCACGGGGACCGTCTGCGGGTACTTCACGCCGGCTCCCGTGTTCAGCACGACGACCTCTTCGTTCTCGGCGATCCAGCCCGTCTCGCGCAGCTTGCGTGCGGCGGCGAAGGCGGCCGCGCCCTCCGGGCAGACGTACGTCCCCTCCAAGGCCGCGACCTGCCGCAGCTCGGCCAGCAGTTCCTCGTCGGTGACCGTCACCGCGGTGCCCGACGTCTCGGCCAGCGCCTCCAGGATGAGGAAGTCGCCGAGCGGCTTCGGGACGTTGATGCCGAACGCCACGGTGTTCGCGCCCTCCCAGTAGCTGCTCTCCCGCTCCCCCTGCTCGAACGCGCGCACGATCGGCGCGCACCCCTCGGCCTGCACCGCGACCAGCCGCGGCGACGGACCCGAGAGCCAGCCCAGCTCGCGCAGCTCGGCCAGGGCCTTGTGGATGCCGATCAGGCCCACTCCCCCGCCGGTCGGATAGAGGATCACGTCGGGCGTGCGCCAGCCCAGCTGCTCGGCGATCTCGATGCCCATGGTCTTCTTGCCCTCGATGCGGTACGGCTCCTTCAGCGTCGAGGCGTCGAAGACCCGGCCGCCGGAGGCCGCGACCAGCTCGCCGACGATCCGCCCGGCGTCACTGATCAGGCCGTCGACCAGGTAGAGGTCCGTGCCCGACGCCACGCACTCCCGCCGGGTGATCTCGGGGGCGTCCACCGGCATGACGACCGTGGCGGCCAGGCCCGCCCGCGCGCCGTAGAGCGCCCAGGCGGCCCCCGCGTTGCCGTTGGTCGGCATCGCCAGGCGTTCGACGCCGAGCTCGGCCGCGCGCGACACGCCGACCGCGGCGCCGCGTGCCTTGAAGGAGCCGGTCGGGATCAGCCCCTCGTCCTTCATCAGCAGGCGCGGCAGGCCGATGCGGGCGCCGTACCTCGCCATGGGGAGCAGCGGGGTCATCCCCTCGCCGAGGGTGACCACCGACTCGGGGCTGCGCACCGGGAGGAGCTCGTGGTAGCGCCACAGGTCGGGCGCGCGTCCCGCGATCTCCTCGGGCCGTACGGAGGACCGGACGGCCTCCAGGTCGTAGCGGGCCAGCAGCGGCGAGCCGCACTTCACGCAGAGGTTCTGCGGGCGCTCGCTGTCATGCCGCGCCCCGCACCGGCCGCACTCCACATGGGACAGGTGGCTGAAACTCACACATACTCCCCTTGTCGCTCTATATGGGCCAAGAGTACGACTTATGTGGTGAGGGTCTTGATCCATTCGTCGATCGTGACGACGTCCGCCTGCCGGGGAAACACCTTCTCGGTGAGCACGCGGTGCACCTCGGCGTCGCCGTCCAGGCAGCCGTCCTCCAGCACGGTCAGGGTGAAGTCGAGGTCGGCGGCCTGGCGCAGCGTCGACAGCACCACGCCGCTGGTCGCGATCCCGGTCAGCACCAGCGAGTCGATGCCGGCGGCGCGCAGCACCATGTCGAGGTCGCTGCCGGCGAAGGCGCTGACGCGCTTCTTCGTGACGACCACGTCCTCAGGGCGGGGAGCAACGTCGGGGTGGACCTCCGTGGCCCGCTCGTCGGCGAACCCGCCGCCGGTCGCGGCCTGCGCGGCGATCTGGCCGAACGCCTTGTTGCGCGCGCTGACCTCCGGGTAGCCCTTACGGAACCCGACCACCACGTAGATCACCGGGATCCCGGCGGCGCGGGCCGCGTCGATCGCCCGGCGCAGCCTCGGCAGGTAGCCGGGGTCGTCGCCGTACCTCTCGACGATGACCCGCTGCACGTCCATCACGAGGAGGGCGCTTTTCGCCATTGTCGTCCTTTCGGGGCAGGGCGGGGCGGCTCGTCCGCCCGCTGGTGACGTCCCCGCAGCGCCGAGGCCGCCGCGGAGATCAGGGCCATGGCCGTGGCCACGCCGAACACGATCGCCAGACCGTGGTGGAACGGCTCGGAGACCAGGCCGGGGAAGAAGCCGAAGCCGGTCAGCGCGTCGCGCCGCACGGCCGACAGGTGGGAGAGCGTGGGGCCGAGCAGGTGCCGGATGGGGTTCTCACCGAGGAAGGTGGCGAAGAGCGTGCTCACCGGCGGCAGCGACGCCAGCTGGTGCGCGGTGGCCGCGGGAACGCCGTTCGCCTGGAGGCCGCTGCTCAGCGCCGGCGGCAGCGACGAGGCCAGCCCGGAGATCATCAGCGAGAAGAACACGCCGATGGACAGGGCCGTGCCGGAGTTCTGGAACGTGGAGCGCATGCCCGAGGCCACCCCGCGGTACTCCGCCGGCACGCTGCCCATGATCGACGAGGTGTTGGGCGAGGAGAACATGCCCTGCCCGAGGCCGCTGAGCAGCAGCAACAGCGCGAACACCGGATAGGAGAAGTTCACCGGCACCAGCAGCAGGCCGACGAACGCCCCCGCCATCACGATCAGCCCGGTCGTGGAGAACAGCCGGGCGCCGAACCGGTCGGACAGGTACCCCGAGATCGGCCCGGCGACGAGGAACCCGGCGGTCAACGGCAGCATGAAGATGCCGGCCCACAGGGGCGTGTCCTCGAAGGCGTAGCCGTGCAGGGGCAACCAGACGCCCTGCAACCAGATGATCAGCATGAACTGCAGGCCGCCGCGTGCGATCGCGGTCAGCAGCGCCGCGAGATTGCCCATCGCGAACGCCTGGACCCGGAACAGCGAGAGCCGGAACATCGGCTCCTTGACCCTGGTCTCGATCAGGCAGAACAGCGCCAGCAGGACGACTCCGCCGATGAGCCCGGCGAGCACCGTGGGGTTGCCCCAGCCGGTGGCGGCGCCGCCGTACGGCTGGATGCCGTACGTGATGCCGGCCAGCAGGATGCCCGCTCCGGCGGCGAACGTGACGTTGCCCAGCCAGTCGATCCGGCCGCGCCGCCCGGACGCCGTCTCGCGCAGGCTCCGGTACGACCAGATCGTGCCCACCACGCTGATCGGCACGCTGACCCAGAACACCGCCCGCCAGTCGATGACGGCCAGCAACCCGCCCGCGAGCAGGCCGAGGAACTGACCGGCGAGCGCGGTGATCTGGTTGATGCCGAGCGCCATGCCACGCTGGCGGGGCGGGAACGCGTCGGTGAGGATGGCGGCCGAGTTGGCCGTGAGCATGGACCCGCCGAACGCCTGGACGATCCGCCACAGGATCAGCCACAACGCTCCCGCACCCGAGCTGAACGGGTCGAGCGACAGCGCGACCGACGCGCAGGCGAAGACGAGAAAGCCGAGGTTGTAGATCCTGACCCGGCCGAACATGTCGCCGAGCCGGCCGAGGACGACGACGAGCACGGCCGAGACCAGCAGGTAGCCGAGGATCATCCAGAGCAGATAACCGATGTTGCCGGGCGCGAGCGGGTCGAGCCCGATGCCGCGGAAGATCGCGGGCAGGGAGATGATCACGATGGAGGCGTCCATCGTGGCGATCAGCACGCCGAGCGTGGTGTTGGACAGCGCGATCCACTTGTAGTGGGGACCGACACGCTCGGCGCGGGTCATGCGGCGGCCTCCGCCTCGCGGGTGCGGTGGCTCACGGCCGGCCCGCGCTGCGAGAACGGTCAGGAACGCCCTGAGGCGTTTCGACCGGTTCATCCCATTGCATGGGAGCGACAATAGACCTGTTAGTTACGCTAACTAACAGTGGGGTGGGTCACCAGGAGCGCCGGCCGTAGTCGCTCCAGTCGTAGTGACCCACGAGGCCCTCGCCGATGCGGAACTTGTAGCCGTCGAACCCACCGCGGGCGCTGTAGCTGAACCGGAACGTGCCGTGCCCGCCGGTCACCAGCCGGCGGCCCTGGTGCCAGCCGCGGTCGTCGTGGTACCAGAAGTCCACGTAGGTGTTCTCCCGGTCACGGTCACGGTCCCACACGTCCACGTCGAAGTAGTAGCGGCCGTTCGCGGCATAGTAGAAGCCCTTGTAGTACGAACGGTGACCGCTCGACTCCCCGCGGCCGTAACCGGAGTAGCCCTCGAACCAGTGCTTGGCGTACGACGACGCCGTCGTCGCACTCGCGGTGGCCGCCTGGGCCGGAGCAGCCGCGACACCGGCCACCACGGCGCCGGCCAGAACCGTACCGGCGAGAAGGCTACGAAGCTTCGACATGACCATCCATCCCTGACTGTGAGGAGAACCTCCGGAGCGATCTCTCCGGACGACCCTCAATCTAGGCAGCCGCGACCTGGCGTTCTGCGTACAACCACACAGATCAGCCCCGGCGTGCACAACGACACACAAGACCGATTGAGGCCGGAAGCTGACCGCGATTGCCGACAGAGTTGTCCTTGACCGGGCAACACGAACGGAAGGCATCACCATGACCATCGAAGAGCTGATCACGGACGAGCGCGCCGACCTGCTGGAGGCGCTCGCCAAGCACCGGCACTTCCTCCGCTTCACCACCCGCGACCTCACCGACGAGCAGGCCAGGCAGCGGACCACCGCCAGCGAGCTGTGCCTGGGCGGCCTGGTCAAGCACGTCACCGAGGTTGAGCGGAACTGGGTGGACTTCATCCTGGAGGGGCCGTCGGGGAGGCCCGACTTCGCCGAGATGACCGAGGCCGACCGGGCGCGGTGGACCGACGGATTCCGGCTGCTGCCCGAGGAGACCCTGGCCGGCGTGCTGGACGAGTACGCCGAGGTGGCCCGCAGGACCGACGAGGTGGTCGCCGCCCTGCCCGACCTCGGCGTGAGCCACCCGCTGCCCGACGCCCCGTGGTTCGAGGCGGGCGCGCGGTGGTCGGCCCGGCGGGTGCTGATGCACATCGTCGCCGAGACCGCCCAGCACGCCGGGCACGCCGACATCATCCGTGAGTCGCTGGACGGCGCCAGGACCATGGGCTGAGCCCGCGTCAGGCGTCCTTCGTGCAGGTCAGGACGATGGGCGTACCGACCTTGACCTTGCTGCCCGGGCAGCCGGGTGTCCGGGCAGGAGCTGAACGAGAACACCGCCCGGCTCGCGAGCATCCGGCTGCGCCTGCACGGGTTCGATACGCGGATCGAGGTGGGCGACTCCCTGCGCGCCGACGCCTTCGCGGGCGAGCAGTTCGACGCCGTGGTGTGCAATCCGCCGTTCAACGAACGCGGCTGGGGATACGACGAGCTGACCAGTGACCCGCGCTGGGAGTTCGGGCTGCCGCCGCGTGGCGAGTCGGAGCTGGCGTGGGTGCAGCACTGCCTGGCGCACGTACGGCCGGGCGGGCTGGTCGTGATCATGATGCCGGGCGTGGCGGCCGGTCGGCGGCCCGGCCGGCGGGTGCGCGGCAACCTGTTGCGGGCGGGCGTGCTGCGCGCGATCGTCAGCCTCTTCCCCGGCGCGGCCCCGGCCTCCAGCGGCGCACCCCGACGAGCCGCCGAGTCGTGACGCAAGAGCCCACTTCCGGATATATCGCGATGAGTGAGCGCCTGTCGGCGACGGTGGAGCACCTCACCCTTCCCCGGATCGTGGCGAGTCCACGCCGCGATCTCGCGATGACCACCCTCGGCGAGCTGACCCGCGCCGGAGTCGTCACCGTCATGCAGGGGCCGCTGAGGATCCCCGACGACGGGGTGCTCCCCCTCCTGACGGCCAAGGACCTGCTGCTCGACCGGGAGCCCACCGGCCGCACCGGCGAGGCTCCCGGGCTGGTCCGCGTCGAGGAGGGCGACGTGGTGGCCTCCTTGCTGGTGGCCGGCGGCTCGGTGCCGCGGGTGATGACGCAGGCGGGAGCCGTGCTCGGCCCGCAGCTGCTGCTCTTCCGCACCGACCCCGAGCGCCTCGACCCGTACTTCCTGGCCGGTTGCCTGCGCGCCGAGAGCGCGGCGAGCAGCCGCCCCGGCTCGTCGGTGCGGCTGGACCCGCGGCGGGCGGCGCTGCCCAGACTGCCGATCGAGGAGCAACGCCGCTACGGCGAGGCGTTCGCGCGCCTGCTCGCGCTACAGGACACCGCCAGAGCCGTACGGGAGATCAGCGCCGGCCTGGTCGCCACCGGGATCGACGGCCTCCTCGACGGAAGCCTGAAACCCGAGTAACCGCCATCTGGTTGTGCGATGCAACGAGATGGTTGTACGGTCGAACCATGGAGCGTGAGCTACAGGACGCGGTGAGCCGGTTCGTCCGGGCGTTCGGGCTGCACCAGCCCGACCGGACCCCCTGCGGGCAGCCCGTGCCCGTGTCGGAGGCCCACGCGCTGGGCGAGCTGGCCCGGGAGGGCGCACTGCGGCAGAGCGAGCTGGCCCATCGGCTGCGGCTGGAGAAGAGCAGCACCAGCCGCCTGGTCACGCAGCTCATCAACCGCGGCTGGGCCGAGCGCACCCCCGCCCCCGACGACGGCCGCGGCGTGCTGGTCCGGCTGACCCCCGAAGGCGCGAACGCGGCCCAACGCCTGGCCGAGGCCAGGGCGGCGCGCTTCGCGGCGCTCCTCGACCGGGTGCCGGAGGGCGAGCGTGCCACCGTCCTGCACGCCCTCCAAGTCCTCACGGAGGCAGTGGATGAACCCTAGGAACGCCAGAAGCCACCGGCTGCTCGTCGCCGGGCTCGCCACCGTCGCCGTCGCTGCGGGCGCGTACGTGCTCGTCGGCCAGGACACGTCGGCCGAGCGCCAGGCCGAGGTCGCGGCCAGGAGCCGGCAGGTGATGCCGTTCGACCTCGACCGCACCACACACCGCTTCGCCAAGGGGGCCACCGGCGGCCTGCAGACCGTCTCCTCCGACGACCCCGCCGACGCACGGCAGATCACGCTCATCCGCGAGCACCTCACCGAGGAGAGCGCGCGCTTCACCCAAGGCGACTACGGCGACCCCGCCTCCATCCACGGCGGCGAGATGCCCGGCCTGCGCGACCTCGAAGCGGGTCACGACCGCATCGACGTGCGCTACACGGAGACGGCCGACGGGGCCCAGATCTCGTACGTCACGTCGGACACCGCCCTGGTGAAGGCGCTGCACGCCTGGTTCGACGCCCAGGTCTCCGACCACGGGCAGCACGCGGAGCACGGCTGAGCCTCCTTTGTCGGTGGCCGCCGCGATGATGGCCGACTCGGTGACCTCGCACCTCGTTCACCATCTGGAGCCGCCGGCTCCCCCCGGCCGGTGATGCGATCTGGGCGGCGCGTGGCCATGGTGCTCTGCCAGGATCGGCGTCTACTACGCCTGACCGCGTACGCATACGTGGCAGCGTTTCCGGATGCGGTGTCAAGTTCCGTGCTGACTTTGTGTGACACAGAGATCACGAATAGTGATGGCATCGCGGCCCCGAACACGACGACACGCCGGGCTTTAATGGAAGATGACCGTCGATGCGCGCCATTCTTCGGCATCGGGTCCCACATATCCAGGGGCGCACTCCGGCAAACATCGAGAGAATCCGTCCATGGCGGAACAGGCGCATCGTCGATAAGACTCGCAGAGGCATGACGCCGTCGATCCGGAAAGGCGAATTTCCTGATCATCGTGATCCCCGGTGCAACGGATATGGAGAGTCACATACAAGGCCCGGCATACTGGATCGGCTCGGCGGGGTGTCGGGCGATCGATTTCGGGTCCGGGCAGGAACGATTTAAGGACGTGACATAATGGAGGGAGAGGCGCCCGAAAGTCCGTGTTACCCTTTCGTAAGATTCCATATAGTTTGATTGAGTTCAACATCGTTTCATTCGGTTTCGTTCCGTTTCATCACTTGCCCGATCTAGGCCGTAATCCCTCTAATTGTCATGCGACAGAGGCCCTGTCACCCCGCGATGCCCCCGCCTGGAGCAGGTGCTTCGCGATCTGATGGGTCCGGACCCCTGCGGCTTGTACCCACATGTACAATCATGGTGATTGAGCTTGCGGTTCCAATATCGTGACCGCAAGTCGAGGAGGGGCACTCCAGAAGGTTTTTCAAAGTGAGAGACCGTTCCCGCCCCTCCGAGATTCCGAGGCGACTATCTGCTGACTCCAGGTGGGGCGTCGGAACCAGTGAAAAACGAAGGGGCCTCCTGGGCAAACAGGGGCCCCTTCGTCATTTCCTCCGACAGGAGCGCGGACATGCGCGCGACCGGAGAGCGTATTTCCGGCCGCCGACGAATATGCGTCACGCCCTGCCTTTCCCAGACCGCGCGATCGTTCATGGCCCGGTCAAGTGGCGCGAGGGCGATCGCCCGTGCCATGCTTGCTCTCGACGAGGAACTCTCACACACCTGTTTGCCCAGGCGTTGTATCCCGGAGTTCCTGGTAAGCCAGCGCCAATAGCGGCCATATCCACGTGCCGCATTCGGCGCCCCCACCTGGAGTCAACAAGATCAATATTAGTCAAGGAGGTCGCTGATGGCGACGTCGCCCGGATCTTCCGGCAGGGAGCGCGCTCGCGCCCCTCGCCGAAGCCAGCCGTCCGCCGGACGGCATCCCAGGGAGCAGCGGGCTGCCTGGGTGGTCGTCTTCGTGGGAGTGCTGGTCACGTACGTGACCTTCGTGGTCATGCTGCTTCCCCAGGGATACGACCTGTGGGTCGCCCTGGCCGCCGCGACCACGACGTCCCTGGTCGCGGGCCAGGTCACGCGGACGGTGACCCTCACGTCGGTGGGGCGCGGCATGGCGGCGACGCCCCGTTCGTTCGTCGGCCGGCTGGCGGCGTCGTGGGTGCGAGCCGTCGTCGCGGACACCCGCAGGCAGGGGATCGACGCGCGGGATGGAGCACCGTAGTGCCCCCGCGCCTGCTCGTCACCCAGCTGCCGACCCGGACGATGCGGACCGCGTACTGCCTCATCGCGGAGGACGCCCTCGGCCTGTGCGTGTCGTTCCTGGAGGAGCGCTCGTCGATGGGGCACGACAGCGGGGCCGATGTGCGCCTTTTCGTCGAGGCGCTCAAGGGAGGCAGGGATTCCCTGGGGGTGCGGGAGCCGTTGCGGGTCTCCGTACGCTCCCAGCGGATGGTTCGCGATGTCGTCTCCCAAGGCAGACACATGGAGGAGTACAACGAGGCCGCGCAGCACCTGGCCATGGAGGTCGCGATCCCGCTGACGGCGGCCTTCAGGGTCGTGAGGGCCATCGGCATGGCCACGGCGGAGCGCGGCTCAGACGTCGGCCGGTCGCGTTACCCGGCGCCGAAAGTGCCGCTCGCCATCGCTCAGGAGGACACCCTCGCTCCCCCTGTGAAGGTCGTGAGCATGACGACGGCGGTCCTGCCGCCCCCCGCGATGGAGATGCCGCCGGGGACTGACCCCCGGCGGCATCTCGCCCAGGAGCTGGCACGCGCGCACCGCAGGGCGGGCAAACCGAGATACCGAGTCCTCCAGGAGCAGCTGCATCCGCTTCCGGCCTCCCCGGCGACCCTGTCAGGGGTCTTCAAGGGCCAGCGCGCGCCCAAGTGGGAGCTCCTGGACCCTCTCCTGCGGTTGTTCGGGGCCCGCCAGGACGACGTCGATCTCCTGTGGCGGCAGCTGTGGCTGGCCGCGCAGGAGTACGACCGCCCGATCGGAGCGCTCCCGTCCGAGCCGGCACCGCGACCGGCGGGCTATGAGTGCCCCGACTGCGGGTCGTGGGTCATCGACACGGACAAGCACCTGAAGTGGCACAGAGCCATGACACGGGCGTCTCAGCGAGGGAGAGGCGTCCTTTGGCAGGTCGAGGGCCAAGGCGCCTGAGCACGCGGCCGCTGCCGGATCAGGGGCTGGACCGGGCAACTCTACCTATATAGAGTTAAGGCATGACGCGTACGCGGCGGCCGTCGGCGCAGACCACGGCGGTGGTGCTGGCGCTGGCGGAGGAGCCGTCCTCCTGGCAGTACGGCTACGAGCTGTGCCGGCGGCTCGGCCTGCGGGCGGGTTCGGTCTATCCGATCCTCATACGCCTGGCCGACCGCGGGCTGCTGGAGACGACCTGGGAGAGCGAGCCGCCCCAAGGCCGCCCTCCCAGGCACCTGTACCGGCTGACCGGCCCCGGCCTGAGCCTCGCCGCCGAGCTGGCCGCCTCCCGTGCTCCCCTCACCCGGTTGCGGCCGTTGGAGGCGACCTGACATGAGCCACCTGCCGTTATTCGTCCTGGCGCTCCCGTGGGCGGTGGCGCTGTCGCTGGTGTGGCGGGCCACCGGACACGGTGACGGGCCCGCCCGGCTGCTGCGGCTCGTGACCGCGGCCCTGCCGTACGAGCGGCGGGAGTGGGGCCGGGCGCGGCGGTGACGCTCGGGCTGGTCCTGCTGCTCTCCCCCCACCTCGGCGACCCGGCCGCGCCGGAGGGGGCGTTCTTCTTCCTGATGCTCGGCCCGGTCGTGGTCTTCGCGCTCTGGTCGGCGGCGGCCGCGGCGGTCGGCCGCTCGTTCCGGGCGGGAGTGCGGGCCGCGCTCTGGGGCACGGCGCTCGGCACCCCACTGATGTTCCTGGGCGGGGTCCTGGCCACAGTCACCTGGGTGGAGACGGGCTCACGGGCGTTTCTTCGACGGCGAACCCGGCCTGACGGTCGAGGCGTCCCTCGCCGAGTTCCTCTGGCTGCTGCCGGTGGTGCCGCTGCTCGGCCTGCCGTTCGGCGTGATCGGCGCACGCCTGGCGCTGATCGGCCGCATGCGGCCGCCTACCTCCGCCTGAGTTTCACGTGAAGCAGCGGATCCGGGCCGTCGCGCGTACATGGGACATGAACGGTGAGACGCTCCCGCGCGCGTCCGGGCCGCCGCTGGCGGCCCTGTACCGCGAGCACCGGCTCGGGCTGGTCAGGCTCGCCGTGCTGCTCGTCGGCGACCCCGAGAGCGCCGAGGACATCGTCCAGGACGTCTTCTCCCGACTGCACGGCAAGAGTGTGGAGGCGCCGCCGCTGGCGTACGTCCGGACCTGTGTGCTGAACGCCTCCCGTTCCGTCCTGCGGCGGCGCGGGGTGGCGGCACGGTGGGCGGCGCTCGTTTCCGGGTCGTCCGGCGGCGAGGCGGAGGACTCCGCCGAGACGGTGGCGCTGCTGGGCGAGTCGCGGCAGGAGATGCTGACCGCGCTCGCCCGGTTGCCGAGGCGGCAGCGCGAGATGCTCGTGCTGCGTTACTACCTCGACCTGTCCGACACCGACATCGCGGCGGTGACCGGCGTCAGGCCGAGCACCGTGCGCTCCACCGTCGCGCGGGCCCTCGACCGGCTCCAGAGCGAACTGGGAGGCACGGCATGACCGGTATCGAGGACCGGCTCAGGGACGCGCTGACGGCCAGGGCGGCGGGCGTGGTGGACGACGGCGTGCCGCGGGCGCTGCCGGCCCCCCGCAGGCGTCCGCCGTGGCGGGCGCCGGTGGCGGTCACGGCCGCGATCGTGGTCGTGGTGGCGGCGACGGTCGTGGGCACGCGCCTGGTGCCGCGGGCTGAGCCCGCCGTCGGGCCGACGCCCTCGGCGACGGTCATGCCCACGGAACGGTACGTCGGGCCGCTGGCACCGCCGATCGACCAGGTGTGGCCGGACGCGGTGCACGAGATCCCCGCCACCGGGCCCGGCGGCCGGGTGTTCACGCCGGAGGCGTTCGCGACCGGCCGCGTCGTCGTGGGGCGCGGGCTGACCAGGAACCGGCTCGACGGGATCTGGTCGTACGATCTCGTGCGGCGCTCCTTCACCAGGATCACACCACTGAAGGACACGGCCGTGGCGGGCTCCGTGGCCGTGGGCGGCGGGTACGTGGCCTGGCACGCGTACCGCGACCGGAAGACGGAGATCTGGGCCGTGCCGCTGAAGGGCGGTACGCCCCACCTGGTCGCCACCACTCCCGCGGTGCTGAGGGACGACCTTTACGAGGGCGTCGACCTGGCCATCGTGGACGACATGGCTGTGTGGACACCGGCGGACGGCGGCGTCCACCGCGCGCCCCTGACCGGCGGCGACGCCGAGCTGATGCCCGGGACGGAGGGCTACCACCTGCTCGCCTGGCCGTACGCCGCGCGACCGAAGACGCGGCATCAGTCGGTCCGCCCCAACGAGCGACTGATCGACGTCCGGACGGGCGAGCGGTTGCCCGACGTGGTCCTTCCCCCGGGGCGGACCTCGTGGATCGGTTGCGGGGTGACGTGGTGCTCCGACGGGACCGCGTCGTGGCGGCGCGACGGCACCCGGCTGCGGAGGCTGCCCGGCCTGGACGGCGGGCTGCCCGTGCTCCTGTCCGGCGGCCGGTTCCTCCTGCTGCGGCAGTCGGATCGCGAGGGCCGGCAGGCGAGCGCCGTTCACGACCTCGCCACAGGCCGCACCGGCGTCCTGGGGCCGATCCGGACGGCGGCGGGGCGGAAGCCCTCTCCCACCCTCCATGTGAAGGAAAGGATGATCTGGTACAAGCGCGGCGACGAACAGGTCGTGGTGAATCTGAACGGCATCCGGTGACTTTCCTGCCCCGCGGTGGTCTGCACGCCTGGACAGAGTCTGCGCCAAGGAAAGGACGATCATGATCACCAGCCATTTCCTCGAACGCCCCGGTGTACGGCTGCGTTACGAGGTGCGCGGGTCGGGGCCGTTGCTGGTGGTGACCGGCGCGCCGATGGCGGCGGCGGAGTTCGCGGCGCTGGCCGACGCGCTCGCCGGCGACCACACCGTCGTGACGCACGACCCCCGTGGCATCTCGGGCAGCGTCCTCGACGACCCCGCCGAGGACTCCACACCTGAGCTGCGCGCCGACGACCTGGCCGCGATCCTCGACGCGCTGGGCGCCGAGTCCGCCGACGTGTTCGGCAGCAGCGGCGGCGCCGTCACTGGGCTGTCGCTGGTCGAACGGCACCCCAGCCGGGTCCGTACGCTCGTGGCGCACGAGCCGCCCTGCGTGGAGTTGCTGCCCGAGGCCGCCGAGCAGCGGGCCGTCGTCGAGGACATCATCGAGACCTTCCACCGGGACGGGCCCGGGCCGGCGTTCGCCACGTTCATGGCCAACGCCGGATTCGACCAGCCCGCCGGACCTCCCGGCGAGCCGTCGGAGCAGGACATGGCCAACATCGCGCGGTTCCTCGCCCACGAGCTGCGCGGCACCACCCGGTACGTGCCCGACGTGGCGGCGCTGAAGGCCGCGCCCTGCCGGATCGTCGTGGGGATCGGCGCCGAGTCCGGCCGGCTGCTGACGTACCGGACGTCGGTGGCGCTGGCCGGGCTGCTCGGCACGGAGCCGGTGGAGTTCCCCGGCGACCACGGCGGGTTCATGGGCGGGGCGGAGGAGTTCGCCGGCGTGCTGCGGAAGGTGCTGGCCGGATAGCTACCGCCACATCGCGGCGACGCGGGCGGCGACCTCGCGGCCCTGCGCGTGGCCGGCCTCGGCGCTGGGCGTGCGCACCGCCGGGTCGAGCGGGTCGGAGCCGAACGCGGCCAGCGAGGCGTCGTCGGCCGTGATCACCTCGACCACGCCGTCCAGCTTCGCCCACGCCGGCTCGCCCGGCTCGGCCATCGGCGCCAGCACCAGCACCCGGTCGAACCCGGCCGCGAGGTCGGCGTTGGTCATCGTGCGCACGCCGCCGTCCATGTACGGGACCCCGTCGATGGTCACGCACGGCCACACGCCCGGCACCGCGCAGCTGGCCGCCACCGCGTCCACCAATTCCACGCCGGAACCGGCCGTGAACAGCCGGGGCTCGCCGGTGAGCGCGTTCGCCGCGACGACCACCAGGTCACGCCGCGGCCACTCGTGCACGGGCAGCCGCGCCGCGATCACCTCGCGCCGCTGCTCCGGGGGGACGGTGGCGGCGGCCAGCGCCATCGCGCCGATCTCGCGCCGCTGCTCGGCGGCGTCGCCCGAGCCCTCGGCGATCCGCTGGAGCTTCTCCCACAGCTCCTCGGTCGCCACCCCGGGGGCGAGCTCGGGCGTCTGGAGCGCGGGATCGGTCTGCCGGGCGAGCAGCCGCGCCAGCGGCAGGCCGCTGGTGACCTGGGCGCCCACGGTGGAACCCGCCGACGTGCCGATGATCCGGTCGGCGGCCGTCACGTCGACGCCGGCGTCCGCGAGACCCGCCAGCACCCCCGTCTCCCACGCGATCCCGGCGATCCCTCCGCCGCCCAGCACCAACGCCTGCCTGTCGCCGCCCATTAGGCCCTCCTCCGTACGAATCACCCCATTATTCGCTAGAGCGTCATTCGTACGGTGACCGTCACCGAAGCGCCCTCCAGGCCGGCCAGGCGCCCGAACACGAGCGTGTTCCCGGACAGGCGCGCGTCGCCGTCCAGCACCTCCGCCACCGGCCTCGACCAGGTCACGGACAACCCGCCGAGGTCGCACCGGGGATCCGCGACGGTGATCGTCGCCGTGCCGTCAGGACGCTCTCTGACCAGCACCGCGCACGGGGCCGAAGCGGTCAGGCCGCCCACGGTCCCGGCGTTCCAGAAGCAGGCCGCTGTGACGCCCGGCCCCGGCACGTGGACGGCCTGCAGGCGGGAGGTGTTCGCCAGGACGCGCAGCCACCCCGGGGCGGCGCGGGCACGCGTCTCTTCGCGGCTCGCACCCGGCAGCAGCACGTAGACGTAGCCGGCCGAGCGCGGGTCGACGCCGTGGTCCAGCCAGAGCGTCACGTAGTCGCGGGTCGCCCCGCCGCCGGTCCTGCTCTCGCGCAGCGTGCGCGGCTCCTGTCCGCCGGGCAGGAGGTAGCCGCCGTGGCCGTCGAGGTGTGCCCATCCCGTCCCCACGGTGAGCGGGGCTCCGGTCCTGCGGTTGTCCACGACGGTCTCGACGGCCGCGCCGTCCGCGCCGGAGATTCCCGCGCCCAGGCAGACGACGGCGTCGTCGAGGAAGAACCAGGACTTGAACGCCTCCATCGTGCTGTCGAGGCCGCTCAGGTGCTGACCCACCGCGGCGTACGTGCCGTCCGTCGCGCCGCCGACCCACCGCCAGGGCGTACGGGTGTCGCCCCAGGCCTCGCCCGCCCCGTCGGGCAACCGCCGGGTGGAGACCGTCGTGCCGGGCAACCGGTAGGGGTCTGCGGTCGCCCAGAAGGCGTCGGAGTAGTGGTCGCCGTAGCCCTCGGCCCACCAGTAGAGCATCCCCGAGCCGGTGTGCCAGCCGCGCAGGTTCTCGCCGTTGCCGTGCTCGTAGTGGCCGATCCGATGGGAGGCCATGCTGAGCGCCGCGCACCAGCCCGGCCTGCGGTGCACCGCCCTGGCGCTCATCGGCAGCAGCCGGTGGCCGACCGGCTCGGGCGCGGCGGGCACGGCGGCGGCGTCCATGATCGTCGCCAGACGGGCGTGGAAGGCGGGCTCGGCGTGCTCCAGCATGGGCCGTACGGTGTCGCGCGCCGCCCAGCCCTTGACCATGGCCTGCCAGCGGGTCCGCTGGGCGGCCGGTGCGCTCTCGGCCAGCAGGAGGATGGCGGCGGCGATCTGCCGCCCGCTCTCGTGGTCGCCGAACGGCCTCCTGGCGATCGCCCGTCCGCGTACGAGGTCCATGCAGGCGCCGTCGCGGACGAATGGGGCGAACGACCGCTCGACCATGGCGAAGACCTCGATTATCGGCGGCGCACGTCCGTGAACCAGTCGAGGATCTCGGGCAGCGAGCGGAGTGCCGAGGTCGTGTGGTCGGCGTCGCCGACGTCCGTGAGGGACGCCTCCACGCCGCCGGCCCGCAGGTCGCGCAGGCACAGGCGGGAGTTGCCGAAGTCCACGTCCCGGTCCCCGCCGGCGGCGTACAACCGTACGGGCACGCCGGGACGCCAGCCCGCGCAGGTCCGGTCGTTGGCCTCCAGCGCCCGGAGGATCGCGCCCGAGGGCTTCGCGACGCGCCGCAGGTAGGCGGCGGTCACCAGGTCGCGTGGCGAGGCGGGCAGCGCGGCGGCGATCTCGTCGAAGCTGTGGTGACCGTCGAACAGCCGCTCCACGCCCGGGTCGCGGAACACCTCCGACGGGGAGTCGTAGAAGTGGTGCAGGCGGTTCATGGAGACCGTCCAGTACGCCAGGTAGAAGGCGGAGCCGCGCGGGTCGAGACGGTCGCCGAGCGTCGCGGGCAGCTGGGCCCGCCGCACGTGGTACGGCCCCGCGATCGGCGCCACCGCCCGCAGCCGGAACGCCGTCCGCAGCGCGGGATCGGCCCGTAACTCCTGGCCCAGGGCCATGGCCGCGTGGCCGCCCTGCGAGAAGCCGGTGAGCAACACGTCACCGCTCGACGTACGCCCCTGCCGCCGGGCCAGCTCGCCGGCCGCCCGCAGCAGGTCGGCGGAGGCCGACGCCTCGGTGGCCGCGTCCATGTACGGGTGATGGCCCGGCCCGGTGCCGAGACCGAGGTAGTCGGGTGCGATCCCGACGAACCCGGCGGAGGCGAACATCAACGGCACCGCCCGCCCGTCCCCGTCGGCGACGGAACCGGCGGCGGCTCTGGTGGCCTGGGTGCCGTGTCCGTAAACGACCGTCCACAGGCCCTTCCGCGAGCGGGCGGGCAGCGCGACCACGCCGCTGGCCGTGGTGGGCCCGCCGGTCACGCCTACGGTGCGGTAGGCGACGGCGTACAGGTCGGCGCCCTGCGGCCGGTCGGGCACCGGGAACCCGGTCTCGGTGAGAGAGGCGGCGACCTGCTCGGCCGACATCCGGGCCAGCAGGGTCGCGGAGACGACTCGGTCGCGGATCACTGTCGACTCGGCCGAGCCTGTCGCGGCGAGCGCCGCCGGGGCGATCGCGGTGGCCGGCACCAGCCCGGCACAGGCGAGGGCGAGCAGCCGTTTCGTCATGGAAGTCCTCATGCCGCCTGACGCTACGGATCCCGCGAAGCCGCCCCCAGCCTGCCCGCCGCCCACTTCCCGGTGGTGCGGGCCTTACCGTCGGAGCATTTCGCGGAGCACGTCGTCGACCGGGGTGGCGGTCACGCCGAGGAGCTTCTCGGTCTCCGAGTGGTCGACGGCGAACGGGTGGCCCGGCTTGGTCAGCACCTCGTGGAGTTCGGCCCAGAAGGGGTCGGTGAGTTCGAGGAGGGTCAGGTCGCGTTCGGTCAGCTGCTCCAGCCGCGGCTGCGGCGCGCCCGCCAGCTCGGCGAGCCGGCCGGCCAGCTCCCGTACCGACACGGTCGAGGCGGGCGCGTGCCAGGCCCGCCCGTACGCCTGCTCGTCGCGGCTCACGGCGACCAGCGTGCGTGCGGTGTCGCCGATCGACGAGTAGCCGTGCGGCACGTCGAGCTCCTGCGGCACCAGGGCGAGCCGGCCTTCGAGGACCTGCCGCCACACCATGAGGGTGAACACCGAGAAGGCGCCGGCGCCGTAGAACTGCGCGGCCCGCACCTCCGTGACCTTCACCCCCGAGGCGGCGGCCTCCTCCCACACCCGCGCCCTGGCCCGGCCCTTGGGCCCGGTCGCGGCCAGCGGGAGGTCGGGGGTGATCGGCCCGTCCACCGGCCCGTAGCCGTAGAGGTTGCCGAGCATGACGTACGCGGCCCCGGTCCGCCGTACGGCGGTGAGCAGCGACGCCGACAGGACCGGGAACTGCTGCGGCCAGGTGTGGTACGGCGGCGCGGCGGTGGTGAACAGCGTGTCCGCCCCCTCGGTCAGCTCGGTGAGCCGGTCGGCGCTGGTCGCGTCGGCGGCGACCCTCTCGACGAGCGGGTGCTCGGGCCCGCCGCCGGAGCGGCTGATCATCCGTACCCGCTCGCCGTCCTCGGCCAGCAGCAGAGCGGTCTTCGACGCGGTGGCCCCGCGTCCCACGATCACGTGAAAGGTCATGACACCACGGTGCCGAGCCGCGATCTTCTGCAATAGTGGCCAGAATGCCGACTATCCGGAGGATCTGGCCATGCACCGCGTCGCCGCCGTGATCGTGCCTCCCGTGCTGAGCTTCGACGTCTCGATCCCGCTCATGGTGTTCAACAGCGTCGACCGCTACGACGTGCGGGTCTGTACGGCGCGGCCCGGCCCGGTGCCGACCGTCGGCGGCCCCGACATCGTGGTGACGGACGGGCTGGACGCGGTGGAGGGCGCCGACACGGTGATCGCCGTCGGCAGCGGCGGCGAACAGGCCCCCGCGGAGGTCCTCGACGCGTTCAGGACGGCCGCGGGCGGCGGCGCACGCATCGCGTCCCTGTGCACGGGCGCGTTCGTCCTGGCCCAGGCGGGTCTGCTCGACGGGCGGCGCGCCACCACCCACTGGGCGCTGGCCGAGGACCTCGCCACCCGCTTCCCGGCGATCGACGTCCAGCCCGGCCTGCTCTTCGTCGAGGACGGCGGCATCTTCACCTCGGCGGGCGCGGCGGCGGCCATCGACATGTGCCTGCATCTGGTCAGGGTCGACCACGGCGCGGCGGTCGCCAACGCCGCCGCGCGGCTCGCGGTCGTGCCTCCCGTACGCCCGGGCGGCCAGGCGCAGTTCATCGAGACTCCGCTGCCTCCGGAGCGCGGCCTCTCGCTCGCCGACACCCGGGCCTGGGCGCTCGCGCGCCTCGACCGCCCGCTGGCCCTGGCCGACCTGGCCGGCCACGCCAGGATGAGCGTGCGGACCCTGACCAGGCGTTTCCACGCCGAGACCGGGCAGAGCCCGCTCCAGTGGCTGCTGCACCGGCGCGTCGATCGGGCCAGGGAGCTGCTGGAGACCACCGGGCTGTCCATGGACCAGGTGGCCGGCAGAAGCGGCCTGGGCAGCGCGGACTCCCTGCGCAAGCACATGGTCGCCCGGGTCGGTCTCACCCCCACGGCCTACCGCGCGAGCTTCACCCGGCGTTAGACGAGTCAGACGCCGGATCGGATCGGCACCACGTTCCCGGCCGATCCCTGGCGTGGGAGCGCGAACCAGGTGGCCTTGCCGACGAGGTGGGGGTGGGTGACGTAGCGCTGCGGGTGGCAGCCGTGGAAGCCGTCGGAGAGCCGGGCGACGATGCTCAGCCCGCGCCCGTGCTCGGCGGTCGCGTCGGGCTCGGCCGGTTCGGGCAGCAGCGGGCTGCCGTCCACGACCACGCACATGACCTCCCGCGCGTCGACGTGGAGCCCGAGCTCGTACGGAGCCTCGCCGTACATGAGGGCATTGGTCACCAATTCGCTCACCATGAGCACGGCGTCGTCGACGAGGTCTGGAGAAAGGCCGAGTGCCGACAATTCATCGCGAATGATCGTACGTGCGTGACGGACCGTCCGTGCGTCCTCGCCTAACGGCCACACGTACTGCATCCGGCTCAGCCGAGCTGATCGCAGCCTGGTCATGGCGTCTCTTTCCTGTGCGGGTTGGCAGCGAACACGTGTTTCGCTCAACAAGAGGACCTGCCTAGGGGTGGACGTATGCGGCTGTCGAAACCTGTACGCACGAAAGGCCCTTCCGGGTCGAATCTTCGGTGAGAAATCACCGTTCTTTTGCCGGTCGCCCGAAAAGACCAGAAAAGGACGGGTACGGACACCGGCATGAGTTCTGACGAGAACACGAGCGACCGCCGGCCGTCCGGGAACGGGCGGCGGACGCAGGAGCCCGTACCCGCCGGACGCAAGGCGCTGGAGCAGGCGCTGTCCAAGGCCGGCATGAGCCTGGAAGACCTCACCCGGCCGACGGCCGGGTGAGCCGCAAGGGGACAGGATGAGACTGCACGACACGCGTCCCGTCACCGAGGCGCTGAACGACATGGATTTCCCGGCCGACAAGGAGAGCATCCTGGCGCACGCCCGTGCCCGAGGTGCCACCGAGGACGCCGAACGCGCCCTGCGGTCGCTACCGCTCGGCGAGTACGCCGGCATCGCCGAGGTGCTGCGGTCCGTACCCGTGGACCCGGCGCCCGACCGCACCGAGAACGAGCGCATGCAGCAACACCGACGCCAGGGCCGCAAGGCGGGCCTCGCGGAGAGCATGCGGCCCTCTCGCCCCAAGCCCATCGACCAGGACTGACCTCTGAAAGGAACCCAACGGCCGCGGTGGATCCACCGCGGCCCTCATCATGCCCGGCGCCGTGAGATCACGCCCGAGGGCGGCCTATGCCGGCGCCTATCTCCTCGATCATGGCGTCCACCCGGCGGGCCAGCCGCACGTCGAGCTCCGTCACAGCGCCGACCGCCACCGTGCGGACCACGAGGACCAGCCCGTCGGAGGTCTGTTGACAGAGGGGCTGGCGGCCGGTGCCGGCCTTGATCCGGTCGAGGGCGCGCTTGACGGCCCGCAGGTTCTCCGGCGGCAGCGAGATGACCCGCCGCAGCCCGCTCCTGTCGCCGCTCCACCTCGGCAGCGTGGCCAGCGCCGAGGCGATCTCGTCGTCCGTCAGCGGGGCGCTGTGACCCTTGGGCCCGGTGACGCCGCGGCTGCCCGGCGGCTCGAAGAGACCGCGTACCTGCTCGGGGATGTGCAGCCGGGCGACCAACCCGGGATCCTGCTCCGCGAGCGCCGCGAGCACCGCCTGCGCCCTGATGCGGGCCTGCTCCGGCGGACGGCGGCCGAGCAGCGCGACCTGGCGGACGAAGCCCTCCTGGGTGCCGTCGTTGCGCGGACGGTCCAGCGCGAAGTCGTTCGTCAGCTCGGGCGGCAGCGCGTCGATGAGCTCGCGCCGGTCCTCCTCGTCGAGCGAGCGGGCCAGCGCGGTCAGCGTGGCCTCGGCCGCCGCCCGCGCCCGCCCCGCCTCCAGCCCCGTCATGCGGCCGATCGCATGGAGCATCTCCCGGTATTCCATGGTTCCCCCCGGATCCGGCGTTCAGGCTCCACGTTCCCAGGCCGGGAGAGCCGACACCTCCAGCAGGGACCACACGACGGCCGGGGTGAGCGGCACGGACGTGATCCGTTCCGCGATCTCCGGCAGGGCGTCGGCGACCGCGTTCGCGATGGCGGCGGGCGGGCCGATCGTGCCCGACTCGCCGACGCCCTTCATGCCGCCCGGCGTCACCGCCGAGGGCGTCTCGGTCATCACGACCTGGATGTCCGGCACCTCGCGTGTGGTCGGCGGCAGGTAGTCGATGATCGGCTGGCCGTCGTCGGTGTAGACGATCTCCTCGGTCAGCGCCATGCCGATGCCCTGGACGACACCGCCGAGGAGCTGCCCCTCCACGACGGCCGGGTTGACCAGCACGCCGGAGTCGTTGACCACCCAGTAGCCCTCGATCTCGACCGCCCCGGTCTCCGGGTCGACGGCCACGGCCGCCGCGTGGGCGCCGTAGGCGAACGTGTAGGCCGACGGGTCGTAGCTGACCCGTTCCTCCAGACCCGGGGCGAGCCCGTCGGGCAGGTCCCAGCCGCGCCAGGCCGACGTGGCCAGCTCCCGCAACGCCACCGACGCCCTGGGGTCGCCCTTGACCCGTACGGCGTCGCCGTCGAGCTCCAGGTCGGCGGGGTCGGCCTCCAGCCGGTGCGCGGCGATGGCGAGCAGCTTGTCGCGCAGCCGGGCGGCGGCCCGGGTGAGCGCCGCGCCGCCGAGCGCCAGCGACCGGCTCGCCACCGACCCGACCGACGAGTACGGCGTCGCCGCCGTGTCGCCCAGCACCACCCGCACCCGCTCGATGGGCACCCCCACGTGCTCGGCCGCGAGCTGGGCCAGCGTCGTCTCGATGCCCTGCCCGATGGAGACCACCCCGGACGACACCACCACCGACGCGTCCTGCTCCATGCGCAGCACCGCCGTCTCGTAGCCGCCGGCCTCCATGCCCATGGCCTTCAGATCCATCGACGGGCCCATGCCGGTGGACTCGACGTGGCAGGAGTACCCGACGCCGCGCCTGCGCCCGTCGGGCTCGCCGACCGGCCGCACGAGGTCGCACAGCGTGCGCAGGGCGCTCGGATAGTCGCCGGAGTCGTACGTCTGGAAGACCCGGGTCGTGTACGGCAGCTCCTCCGGCCGCACCATGTTGCGCAGCCGCAGCTCGACCCGGTCGAGGCCCAGCCGGCGGGCCGCCTCGTCGATCAGCCGCTCCCTGGTCAGGGTGGCCTCGGGCTGGCCGAATCCCCGGTAGGAGCCGGCCGGCGTGGTGGTGGTGACCACCCCGCGCACCCGTACGGCGAACCGGTCGAACCGGTACGGTCCCGGAAGCAGCGTGGCCGTGACCGCGAACGTCGAGGCGCCGACGTTCGACAGGTGGCCGCCGAGGTCGCCGAGCACGTCGACGTCCATGCCCACGAACCGCCCGTCGCCGTCGAGCGCCAGCCGCGCCCGGTGCACCGCCTCACGGGCGGGCAGTGTGGCGAACAACCGGTCACTTGGCGACTCCGTCCAGCTCACCGGGTGACCTTGCGCGCGCATCGCGGCCAGGCACACGAGCGCCTCGTCGGGGTAGACGTGTTCCTTGGCGCCGAACCCGCCGCCGGTGTCGCGGCTGACGACGCGCACCCGGTCGTGGGCCAGCCCGAACGCGTCCGCCAGGTGCTCGCGCACGTGGTGCGGCGCCTGGGAGGAGATGTGCACGGTCAGCTCGTCGTCGGCGTACGACGCCACCACGCCGCGCGGCTCCAGCGGGTACGGCGACAGCCGCCCCATCCGGAACGTCATCTCGACGACGTGCTCGGCCCCTTCGACGGCGTCCGCGCAGTCGTGGTCACCCATCGTGAAGTCGGTGAGCACGTTGCCGCCCACCTCCGGGTAGAGCAGCGGCGCGCCTTCCTCGAGCGCCCGCTCCACCCCGACGACCGCGGGCAGCTCCTCCAGCTCCAGGTCGAACAGGTCGGCGGCGTCCCTGGCCGCCTCCGGCGTGCGGGCGACGACGACGGCGAGCGGCTGGCCCGCGTACCTGATGGCGTCGTCCAGCACCGGGTAGGAGGTGAAGGGCTGGCCCGGGAGCACGTTCACGCAGGGGAGGCGCAGATCGGGCGCGTCGACCCGGGTGATGACGTCGAGCACGCCGTCGGCCGCCCGGACCGCCTTGACGTCGCAGCAGAGCAGCCTGCCGTGCGCGATGGGGCTGCGTACGACGTGGGCGTGGACGGTGCCGGGCAGCCGGACGTTGCCGACGTACCTGCCTTTTCCGGTCAGCAGTCTGGCGTCTTCCCGCCGCGGCGTCCGCGCGCCGACATATCCCTCTGCCATGGCCCGATTGTGAGCGCCGGTCGGCGTCCGGTCCATACGATCCGCAGAGAAAGGGCACGTCAGCGGGGGTACTGATGCAAACGTTCCTGCCTTATCCGGATTTCGCGGCCACGGCCGCGGTGCTCGACCCGCTGCGGTTGGGCAAGCAGCGGGTCGAGGCCCTGCAGATCCTGCGCGCCCTCACCGTTCCCGGCTACGGCTGGCGCCACCACCCGGTCGTGAAGATGTGGACCGGCTACGAGGAGGCCCTCGTACGGTACGGGCTGGAGATCTGCGCCCGCTGGTGCGCGCTGGGCCGCCCCGACACGTGCGCCGCCACGATGACGGGCGAGCTGGCCGGACACCTGGGCACGCCGCGCGTACGCACCCAGGCCGAGCTGGCGGCGGCCGGCGAGCTGCCGCCGTGGCTCGGCGACGAGAAACTCCACCTCAGCCACCGCTCCGCCCTGCTGCGCAAGAACCCGGCCCACTACCGCCACCTCTTCGGCGACGCCCCCGACGACCTCGAGTACGTCTGGCCGTCCTCCGACCGCCCACGCCCGCTCTAGCGTCAGAAGGGTCGCCCGGCCGGGCGGCGAGGAAGAACCGCCACTCACGGGCCGGCAGCCCCGGCCGCCGCCATCACCCGGGTGAGCTGCAGGAGGCCGCCGCCGAACAGGGCCACCCCCATCGGCACGTGCAGGGTGGTCACGCCCGCCATGCCGAGGGCCATCGCCCCGACCGTGACCACCAGCAGCGCCGCCGCCGGCCCGGCGAACCGCACCGAGCCGCCACCGGGCCGCCACACGAGGAGCGCGACGACGAGGTGCACGAGCCCGATGACGACCAGCGCCTGCCCCGACGCCTCGTGCAGCGCCCGCCCGCCGGGCGAGGACAGCAACATCCCCGCCGTGACGGCCTGGAACATCAGCGCGGCGACATGCAGCACCACCACGGCCCTGAGCGCCTGCAGCCACCGCACGCCCCACGCCGCCCGGGCGGCCCGCTGCGCGTTCACGACCGCCCTCCGAGGTACGGCATCGTCGCGGCGAGCCGGGGCTCCAGTGCGGTGGTGGCGGTGATGGCCGCGAAGGCGAACAGGCGCACCACGTCCTCGTCGGGGCGGGCGCCGCGCCAGGCGACGACGTCGGCGTCCGTGACGCGGTACGGGGCGAGTGCGACCAGCAGGGCGAGCCTGGTGCCCGCGCGATCCTCCGCGTCGAGCGGCGCCAGGGGCCCGTTCAGCCAGGCGCGGTTCGTCGGCGGGTGCGTCCCGTCCCAGCCGGACACCGTGTCGAGCACGGCGGCGCGGGCGGCGGCGGAGAGCAGCTCCCCGCCCGCCTCCGTCACGGCCCGGAGCACGGCGTACGCGGCCCCGAGCGGGGTGCCGGCCGCCCAGGCAGGCTCGGAACGTGCGGGCAGCCCCTCGACCAGCGGCAGGCTCGCGCCCGCGGGCGGTTCACGACGTACGGCGCCGGCCAGCGCCCGGCCGCCCGCGCTCCTGACCAGGCGCGAGCGCTGCAGCCCGGCAGGCAGCAGATCCTCGGTGAGCAGGGCCGACACCATCCGGTTGATGAAGTGGAACGCGAGCGCCGTCCCGAGGTACTCGGCCGCCGGGTCTGGCGCCGGGCCGCCGTCCCGCGCCCAGGCCAGCAGCGCGGCGTGGAACGGGTCGTCGGGCGTGCCTCCCCCGGCGACGACCTCGGCGAGCCGGTGGTCGCCCGTGGCGTGCAGCAGCGTCGTGTGCGCGTCCACGCAGAACGGGCACCGGTTGGCCATCGACACCCCCAGCGCGACGACCTCCTTCGCGCTCCTGGGCGCATCCCCGGCCAGCAGCGACTCGCGCAACACGGCCCAGGTCGCCGCGAGCACGTCCGGCGCCGGCGACAGCGTGCGGAAGACCGGCATGCGGGCCATGCCGAAGTCGTCGGCGACCTGGGCGTAGACGCGGGCGGTGCGCCCGGTGGCGTCCCGCGCCCGTACGGGTGTGACGTAACGGAATCGACCGGCCATCACCGGCCTCCTGCTCGGATCGTCTCCATGACGGCCATCGTGATCCCCGGGCCGCGGCCGGGAATCGTGCCGGGGAAGACACCTGGGGTTACGGCCGGGGGCGCACGAGCGGCGTACGTACATCGCCGGGAGTAGTGCGGGCCTCCGTCTCGATGCCGATGACCTCGCGGTGAACACGCTTTACTGTTCAAGAATGACCTCTTTGCCTGGATGGCGCCCCCTGGCCCTGGACGGCGCCCTCGCCGCCGTGGTCGCCGTCCTGCTCGCGGTCACGGTGCTGGCCGTCCCCGGCGCGCAGGCCCTCGACCTGGCGGCGGTGCTCGTCGGCGCGGCGTCGCTCGTGGCCTGGCGGCGGGCGCCCCTGCTGTCGCTGCTGGTCGCCACGCCGTGCATGCTCGTCCTGGCGCTGCGCGTCGACCCGGGCCCGACGGCGGCGTTCCCGGTGCTGCTGTCGGTGTTCGCCGTCGTACTGACCGGTCGGCGGCTGCCCGCGGCGCTCGCGGGGGCGGTGTTCCTGGGCGCGAGCCTGGCGGGCAACCTGGCCGCCGCCCCGGACCGCGACCCGCTGGGGATCCTCCAGGACACGACGCTGCTGCTCGGCTGGTTCGTGGCCGCCGGGGTGGCGGGGACGGTGAGCCGGCACCGGCAGGCGTACCTGGAGCAGGCCGAGCAGCGCGCCCTTGAGGCGGAGCGGACCCGCGAGGAGGCCGCGCGCCGCCGGGCGGGCGAGGAACGGCTGCGGATCGCCAGAGAGCTGCACGACTCGCTCACCCACAGCATCTCGGTCATCAAGGTGCAGGCGGGCGTGGCCGTGCACCTGGCGCGCAAGCGCGGCGACGAGGTGCCCGCGGCACTGCTCGCCATCCAGGAGGCCAGCGGCGACGCCATGCGCGAGCTGCGCGCGACCTTGGAGGTGCTGCGCGATCCCGAAGACCCGGGCGCTGATCCCGCGAGCGGGCTCGACCGGCTGGACGACCTGGTGAAGCGGGCCTGTTCAGCGGGGCTGCCGGCCACGGTGACGGTCCGCGGCGAGCGGCGCGAGCTGCCCGCCGAGGTGGACCGGGCGGCGTACCGGATCGTGCAGGAGGCGCTCACCAACGTCACCCGGCACGCGGGCGGCGGCGCCGCGTCGGTGCGCATCGACTACGGCGGAGCCGAGCTGGTCGTGCAGGTGGAGGATGACGGCCGGGCCACCCCTGACGAGCCCCCCGTGCCCGGCGTCGGCCTGACCGGCATGCGCGAGCGCGTGACGGCGCTCGGCGGCCGGCTGCTGGCCGGCCCCCGCCCCGAGGGCGGCTTCACCGTACGCGCCGAACTGCCGCTGGGAGACCGCTCGTGATCCGCGTGCTGCTCGCCGACGACCAGGCGCTCATCCGCGCCGGCTTCCGCGCCCTGCTGGACGCGGAGGACGACATCGAGGTGGTGGCCGAGGCCGCCGACGGCGCGCAGGCCGTCGCGCTCGCCGTCGAACACCGCCCGGACGTGGCCCTCGTGGACGTCCAGATGCCGGTGATGGACGGCATCGAGGCCACCCGGCGGATCGCCGCGGACGAGCGGCTGAGCGGCGTCCACGTGGTGATCCTGACGAACTTCGGCCTCGACGCGTACGTCTTCGACGCCCTCAGGGCGGGCGCGGGCGGCTTCCTGATCAAGGACACCGAGCCCGACGACCTGCTCCAGGGCGTCAGGGTGGCGGCCCGCGGCGACGCCCTGCTGGCGCCCGCGATCACCCGCCGGCTGATCGGCGAGTTCGTGTCCCGCCGCCCCGAGCCCGACCCGAAGGGGCTGGAGGTGCTCACCAACCGCGAGCGGGAGGTGACCGCGCTGGTGGCCCGCGGCATGTCGAACAACGAGATCGCCGCCCACATGGTGATCAGCCCGACCACCGCCAAGACCCACGTCAGCCGGGCGATGACCAAGCTCGGCGCCCGCGACCGCGCCCAGCTCGTGGTCCTCGCGTACGAGTCCGGCCTGGTGACCCCGCGCACACACCTCTGAGGGATACTTCCTGATGAAACGGCCCAAATAGGGGCATGGGGGGCTTTGTGAGCATCATTTCGCGCGGTTTCCATGGCAGACGCAGAGACGAGGGCGACCGGCTGCCGCCCGGCCAGTACCTGGTCGAGGACTTCCCGGTGTTGTCGGCGGGGCCGACCCCGCGCGTCCCGCCCGAGCGGTGGGAGTTCGCCATCGACACCGAGGCCGGCGTGACCCACCGCTGGACGTGGCCGGAGTTCCTGGCCCTGCCGCAGGAGACGCCGACGGTCGACATCCACTGCGTCACCGAGTGGTCCAAGCTGGACACCTCCTGGGAAGGCGTCTCCCTGGACACGCTCCTCGAGAACGTCGACACCGCCGCCGACTACGCGCTCGTCCACTCCTACGGCGGCTACACCACCAACCTGCCGCTGGAGGACCTGCTCGACGGCAAGGCGTGGATCGTGCACCGCTTCGGCGGCGAGGAGCTGCAGCCGCAGCACGGCGGCCCGGCCCGGCTGCTCGTGCCGCACCTGTACTTCTGGAAGTCGGCCAAGTGGGTGCGCGGCATCCGCCTGCTGGACGACGACCGCCCCGGCTTCTGGGAGACCGCGGGCTACCACAACTACGGCGACCCCTGGCGCGAGCAGCGCTACGAGGGCGACTAGTGCGCCGCCTGGTCTGGCGGGCGGCCGAGCTCGTGGGCAGCACGCCCGAGACCGCGACCGCGCGCACACTGCGTTTCCGGGTGCCCGGCTGGCCGGGACACCTCGCGGGCCAGCACGTCGACGTCCGGCTGACGGCCGAGGACGGCTACAGCACGCAGCGCAGCTACTCGCTGGCCGGTCCCGCCGACGGCGAGTACGTCGAGCTGACCGTGGAGAGCGTGCCCGACGGCGAGGTGTCGCCGTACCTCACCGAGATCATGGAGGCCGGCGACCAGGTCGAGATCCGCGGCCCGGTGGGCGGCTGGTTCGTCTGGCGGGCGGAGAACGAGCGGCCGGTGCTGCTGGTGGCCGGCGGGTCGGGCATCGTGCCGCTGATGGCGATGATCAGGACGCGCCGGCAGGCGGGCAGCCGGGCGCCGTTCCGCCTGGTGTACTCGCTGCGCGGCCCCGACTGGGCCTACTACGCCGACGAGCTGCGCCGCCCCGACCCGGGGCTGGACGTCTCCTTCCTCTACACGCGGACCGTGCCCGAGGGCGCGTCACGCCCGGCGGGCCGCATCATGCTGGCCGACCTGGCCGAGGGTGGCTGGCCGGCCGGGCACGGGCCCGACTGCTTCGTGTGCGGGCCGACCGGCTTCGTGGAGGCGGCGGCCGACCTGCTCCTCGCGCTGGGACACGCGTCGGAGCGCATCAGAACCGAGCGTTTCGGCCCTACCGGAGGCTGACATGACCGCAGAACACCTCGACGGCAACACGCTGGCCGGTCCGCTGGGCGAGCTCTTCGCCGTGGACGTCACCACCGCCACCGGCCGCTGCGCCAACTGCGGCCTGACCGGCCCCATCGGCTCCCTGCACGTCTACGGCCCGGACCCCGGCCTGGTCGGCCGCTGCCCCGGCTGCGAGGAGGTGGTCCTGCGGCTCGTCCGCGGGCCCGGCAGGGCCTGGCTCGACATGCGGGGCACGGTGACGCTGCGGGTCGACCTGCCGGACTGAGCGCACGGCGCTGACCTGGACTGAGTACACTCAGCCCCGTTCAACGGCTCTCGGGGCGGTGGCCCTGGGCCTCATCCCTTTGGGAGTCACGTGAGCAGCGGGCTTGTCGACGCGCCGCCCTCCGAGCCCGGCGCGCCGCTGCGGCGGCGGCGCCGCTGGCTGCGCTGGGCGGTCGGTGTCACGGTGGCGATCGTCCTGCTGGTCGCCGGGGTGGCGGTAGGCGTCACCGCCCGGCTGACCGGCAACGTCACGCACGAAGACGTCAGCGCGGAGGACCTCGGCGCCACCCGCCCGCCCAAGGTCGCGACCTCCGCGATGAACGTCCTGGTCGTCGGCTCCGACCAACGCGACGGAAAAAACGCGAAATACGGCCACGACATCGCGGGCGAGCGCACCGACACGATCATGCTGGTCCACGTGTCGTCCGAGCGCGACAACGCGATGGTGGTCAGCTTCCCGCGCGACTCGCTGGTGCAGCTGCCCGCCTGCCGCGCCACCAAGAGCTTCCCCGGGCAGCAGGCCCATCTCGGCATGATCAACGAGTCGTTCAACTCCGGCGGCATCGGCTGCACGTGGAAGACGATCGAGGCGCTCACCCGCATCCACATCGACCACTACGTGAAGGTCGACTTCACCGGCTTCAAGAGCATGGTCAACGCCGTCGGCGGCGTCGAGGTCTGCCTGCCCGAGCCGGTCGACGACAAGAAGGCGCTGCTCCACCTGCCCGCCGGCCGCCAGACGCTCGACGGCGAGCAGGCCCTCGGCTACGTACGCGCCCGCTACAGCCTCGGCGACGGCTCCGACATCGGGCGCATCCAGCGCCAGCAGATGTTCATCGCCTCGATGATCAAGAAGATCCTGAGCGGCGACACGCTCACCAACCCCGCCCGGCTCTACGAGGTGCTCAACGCCGGCACCAAGGCCGTCACGACCGACAGCGGCCTGACCGCGGGCGCCATGTTCGACCTCGCGAGCAGCCTGAAGGGCATCGACGCCGGGAAGATCCGCTTCATCACGACCCCGTGGCACTACTCGCTCACCCAGCCGGGGCGGGTCGAGTGGGTGCAGCCGCAGGCCAACCGGTTGTTCCAGATCGTGGCCAAGGACCAGAGCGTCGAGGGCGTCAAGGGCGGCCAGGCCAAGGTCGGCCGTTCCAAGATCACCATCGAGGTGCGCAACGGCACCTGGCGCACCGGCCTGGCCACCGAGGTGGCCGCGCTCCTGGAACAGCGCGGCTACCACATCGCCAAGGTGGGCGACACCGCCCGCAAGCCGCAGGCCAGGACCGCGATCCTCTACGGCCCCAACGGCGAGACCCGGGTGCCCACGCTCTCGGCCGACCTCCTCGCGGACACACCCAGGAAGCTCCCGGCCGCGCGGACGAACCGGCTCGTGCTGGTGATCGGCGACGACTGGAAGGGCTTGAAGGCGCAGCGCGCCGACGACACCGAAGCGATCAAGGGCTTCGACGCCACCCACGACACGTGCGCCGCCTGACGGCACCTTTCGGGGCGGTGCGCTTCAGGGCACGGTGACCGCCCGTACGGGCGAACCCGTGCCCCGCGAAACGGACCCGCGTCAGCGCATGCGTTCGGGGTCTTGCTCGGACGGCGTGGGCGGGTAGATCTCCTCGCGTCGCCCGTCGGCGCCCAGCTCCTCACGGAGCCGGTCGTAGTCGATGTTGTGGTTGGCGTACTTCAGCTGGCGAGCGACCTTCGTCTGCTTCGCCTTGGCTCTTCCTCGACCCATGGCTACTCCCTAGTCCCCGCTGTCATGCTACCCAACAAGGTTACGACTTGAAGAATTATGCAACTGCGCTGGATTAGTCTGGACGATATGCACGTGGAGGTCTATCAGGCCAAGGCCGACTTCTTCCGAACGCTCGGCCACCCCGCTCGCATCCGAGTGTTGGAGCTACTCCAGGAAGGGCCGCTTCCCGTCAGGGATCTCCTGGCCCAGATCGACATCGAGGCCTCGAGCCTCTCCCAGCAGCTCGCCGTCCTGCGCAGGGCGGGCATCGTGAGCGCCATCCGTGAGGGCAGCACCGTGGTCTACACTCTGGCCACACCCGAGCTGGCCGATCTGCTCAACGCCGCCCGGCGCATCCTCACCGACATGCTCGCCGACCAAGGGGCCCTGCTCGCGGAGCTGCGGGCCGAAGTCACCTAGACCGGCGTACGCGGGCACCTCGTCGCCGACCGGACCGGCCGGCCGGTGGCGCCGAGGTGCCACGCCGCGAGGAAAGGAGGGAAAGTCCGATCGGTTAGGCTCTCGGCCATGGTCTCCGAGCTCTTCGATCCCAAGGCGTGGCAGGCCGTCGAGGGATTCGACTTCACCGACATCACCTACCACCGGGCGGTCGACCAGGGCACCGTACGCGTCGCCTTCAACCGGCCGGAGGTGCGCAACGCCTTCCGCCCGCAGACGGTCGACGAGCTCTACCGCGCCCTCGACCATGCCCGGCAGACCACCGACGTCGGCTGCGTGCTGCTGACCGGCAACGGCCCCTCCCCCAAGGACGGCGGGTGGGCCTTCTGCTCCGGCGGCGACCAGCGCATCAGGGGCAAGGACGGCTACCAGTACGCCGACGGCTCGGCGGCCACCGGTCGCCTGCACATCCTCGAGGTGCAGCGGCTGATCCGCTTCATGCCCAAGATCGTGATCTGCGTGGTGCCCGGCTGGGCGGCGGGCGGCGGCCACAGCCTGCACGTCGTGGCCGACCTCACCCTGGCCAGCGCCGAGCACGCCCGCTTCAAGCAGACCGACGCCGACGTGGCCAGCTTCGACGGCGGCTTCGGCTCGGCCTACCTCGCCCGGCAGGTCGGGCAGAAGTTCGCCCGCGAGATCTTCTTCCTCGGCGAGACCTACAGCGCCGCCGACGCCCACCGCATGGGCATGGTCAACGCCGTGGTGCCGCACGCCGAGCTGGAGGCGACCGCCCTGGAGTGGGCGCGCAAGGTCAACGGCAAGTCGCCGACGGCGCAGCGCATGCTCAAGTTCGCCTTCAACGCGATCGACGACGGGCTGGTGGGCCAGCAGGTGTTCGCGGGCGAGGCGACGCGGCTGGCGTACATGACGGACGAGGCGGCCGAGGGGCGCAACGCGTTCCTGGAGAAGCGCGAGCCCGACTGGTCGCCGTACCCCTGGCATTTCTAGATGCGGATCCAGGTTCCCGAGGCGCTGACCGCGTCCCACGTCAAGTGGGACGGCGAGGCCGGGCGAGCCTGGTCCGCCGGGCTGCCCGCGCTGGCGGAACGCTACCTGGAGCAGTGGGAGCTGCGGCTGGACGGCGGGCCGCGGCACGGCGTGGTCTCGCTCGTGCTGCCCGTCGTCCGCGCCGACGGCGCCCGCGCCGCGCTCAAACTCCAGCCGGTCAACGACGAGAACGCCACCGAGGCCCCGGGGCTGCGCACGTGGTCGGGCGACGGCAGCGTGCTGCTGCTCGACGCCGACCCCGAGACCGGCACCCTGCTGCTCGAACGGCTCGAAGCCGACCGCTCACTCGGCTCCGTGCCCGAGGTCATGGAGGCGCTGGAGGTCCTGACCGGGCTGCTGCGCCGGCTGGTCGCCCATCCCGCGCCCGAGGGGATGCGCCGGCTGGGCGACATCGCGCAGGGCATGCTCGACGACGTGGACGGCGCCCTCGCCCGGCTGCGCCGCGAGAGCGACCGCCAGTGGCTGCGGCGGTGCGCCGGGGCGGTCGCCGAGCTGGTCCACGAGCCCGGTGACCGGCTGCTCCACTGGGACCTGCACTACGAGAACGTGTTGTCCGCCGACCGGGAGCCGTGGCTGGCCATCGACCCCAAGCCGCTGGCCGGCGACCCCGGGTTCGACCTGATGCCCGCGCTGCACAACCGGTGGGACGAGGCGGTCGCGACCGGCGACGTGCCGCGCGCGGTGCTGCGCCGCTTCGACCTCATGGTGGACGCGCTCGGGCTCGACCGGCGGCGCGCGGCCGGCTGGACACTCGGCCGGGCGCTGCAGAACTGCCTGTGGGACGTCCAGGGCGGCGCCAGCGAGCTGCCCGAGGTCCAGCTCGCCGTCGCCGAGGCCCTGTGGGCCAGATGGTGATCAGAAGCCGCCGGTGATGCGCGACGACCGCGGGGCGGCGTCGCGCGTCAGATGGTGATCACGACCTTGCCGCGGCCGTGGCCGGTCTCGATCTCGCGGTGCGCGCCCGCGGCGTCCTCCAGCGGGTACGCCCGGCGCACCGGGAACACGAACTCGCCCTGGGCGTACAGGGCGGCGTAGCGGCCGAGGCGTTCGGCGGTCCGCTCGCCCTGGACGACCCGGACGCCCAGCTGGGCCGCCTTGCCGTGCTCGACCAGCGTGACGATGCGGCGGCGGTCGGCGACCAGCTCCAGCGAGACGTCCAGCGCGTGGCCGCCGGCGCCGTCCAGGGCCGCGTCCACGCCGCCGGTGGCCAGTGCGCGCACCCGGTCGGCCAGCCCCTCCCCGTACACCACGGGTACGGCGCCCAGGGAGCGCAGGTGGTCGTGGTTGGCCTCGCGGGCGGTGCCGATCACGGTGGCCCCGCGCCGCCGCGCGATCTGCACGGCCGCCGTGCCCACCGCGCCGGCCGCGCCGTGCACGAGCAGCGTCTCGCCGTCGGCCAGGCCGATCCCGTCGATCGCCAGCTCCGCCGTCTGCACGGCGGCGGTCAGCCCGCCGGCCACCTCCCACGGCACCCCGGCCGGCTTGGGCGCCACGTCGGTCGCGGGCACCACGACGCACTCGGCGTAGGCGAACAACCGCGAGAACCCGAGCACCTCGTCGCCCGCCGCGACCCCGGTCACTCCGGGCCCCACCTGGTCCACCACGCCCGCGAACTCGTTGCCCGGGACGCGCGGGTAAGGCAGGTCCGGCAGGTACGGAGGCAGCCACCCCGCCCGTACGGCCGCGTCGAACGGCTGCACGCCCGCCGCCCGCACCCGGACGCGGACCTGTCCGGGCCCCGCCTGGGGAGCGGGCAGCTCCATCACTTTCAGCGCTTCTGGGCCACCGGGTTCGGCGAACGCCGCCGCTCTCATCACTTCGGTCATGGGTCCGAGCGTGCTACCTCAAGAGCGGTTGAGGTCAACTGCGGCGAGGTTTCACGTAAAACATCAGTGTTCCTGGCGCACCACCGCGTGGGCCGCGGCGACGGTCTCCGGGTCGGCCGGGACCAGCGGGAGCCGTACGTCCGGCGTCGGGATGAGACCCTCGGCGTGCAGGACGCCCTTGATGACGGTCGGGTTCGGGGCGGTGAACAGGGCGGCGGACAGCCGGGCCAGCCGGTGCCCGAGCGCTCTGGCACGGGCCGCGTCGCCCGCCTGCCAGGCGTCCACCAGCTCGGCGAAGGACCTGGTGGCGAAGTGCGCGGAGGCGAGGATGCCGCCGGAGGCGCCGAGCGCGAGCAGCGGCGAGACGAAGACGTCGTCGCCGCCCAGCACGTCGAAGCCCTCCGGCAAGTCGGCGAGCAGGTCCACCGCGTCCTGGTCGATGCCGCCCGCGGCGTACTTGACGCCCGCCACCATCGGGTGGGCGCCGAGCTCGCGCAGGGTGGCGGCTCCGACGGCCTGCCCGGTGCGGTAGGGGATGTGGTAGACCACCAGCGGCACCGGGGTCTCCTCGGCCAGCGCCTCGAAATGCGCGACGACCCCGCGCTCGCCCGGCCGCAGGAAGTACGGGACCGTCACGAGCGCCGTGCTCACCCCCTCGGGCAGTTCGCGCAGCGCGCGGGCCGTGGAGCGCGTGTCGTTGCCGGTCACGCCCACCGTGAGCAGCGCCTGCCGCTCGGCGCAGACCCGCGCGCACACCTCGATCACCCGCGCGCGCTCGGCGGGGTCGAGCGCGGCCACCTCGCCGGTGGTGCCCAGGGCGACCAGCCCGGCCGCGCCCTCGTCGAGCGCCCGGTGGGCGAGCTTCTCGACCGCGTCCAGCGCGACCTCGCCGGACGCGTCGAACGGGGTGACCAGCGGTACGTGGATTCCTCTCAGCATGCTCCGAGCGTGCCGCCCCAGAACCCGTTAGGTCCAGCGCTGATTTCTTCGTTCCAGCTTAAGATTCACTTATGCTCGACCCGCGCAAGCTTCACCTGCTCCGCGAACTCGCCCGGCGCGGCACGATCGCCGCCGTCGCCGAGGCGGTGACGTTCACGCCCTCGGCGGTCTCCCAGCAGCTCAGCGCTCTGGAGCGGGAGGCCGGTGTGCGGCTGCTGGAGCGCACAGGCCGCACGGTGACGCTCACCCCGGCCGGCCACCTGCTGGTGGAGCACGCGCACGCCGTGCTCGAACAGCTCGAACGCGCCTCCGCCGCGCTCGCCGCCGCCCGCGGCGGGCCGTCGGGGCCGATCAGGATCGGCGCGTTCCCCACGGCCGCCCGCGTGCTGCTGCCGCCCGCGCTGGCCGAGCTGACCGGCGCCCACCCGGGGCTCGTGCCCATGGTCTCCGAGATCGACCCGGCCGACGTCTCGGCGGCGCTGCGGGCCGGGGAGCTCGACGTGGCCCTCGTGCACGAGTACGACTTCGTCCCGCCGGTCACCGACGCCTCCATCGAGGCCGAGCCGCTGTTCGGCGAGGCGATGTACCTGACCGACCGCCCCTCGATCGCCGCCGCCCGCGACGACGCCTGGATCACCAACAAGCCGGGCACGCTCTGCCACACCATGGCGATCAGGGCCTGCCAGGCGGCCGGCTTCGAGCCCGACGTACGCCACCACGTCGACGACTTCGACACGGTGCTCGCCTTCGCCGCGGCCGGTCAGGGGGTCGCGATCGTCCCGCGCCTGGCCGCCACCGCCCCGCCGCCCGGCGTGACGCTCACGCGCCTGCCGCTGGGCCGCCGCACCCTGGCGGCGTTCAGAAGGGGGAACGGCGAGCACCCCGCGATCGGCGCGGCGGTCGCCGCCTTCCGCGCCGCCGTGCCCCGCCTGTCTCTCAGGTGAAGTGCATGACGACGGCCAGCCCGACGAGGTGCATGGCCGCCACCGCGGTGAGCAGCGCGACGAAGACGAACTTGGCCGGGCCGTGCTCGAAGTGCTTGCCCTCCTTCAGGGGAGGCAGCTTGGCCTGGCGCTCCGCGATGCGCTCCTCCAGCGGCTTGCGGTGAAACATGGATGGTCCCTCCCGGGCTCGATGGGAGTAGCATTTGTTTGCACGCTATTAGTTGGTACACAAAGTAATCTAGCAGAGGCCATCGGAGGCAGGGACACATGGAGCCTGTGACAGAGGCGACAGATCTGTTGAAGCTGGACCGGCAGGTGTGCTTCGCGCTCAGCATCGCCTCGCGCAGCGTGATCGGCCTGTATCGGCCGCTGCTGCAGCCCATGGGGCTGACCCATCCGCAATACCTGGTCATGCTGGCGCTCTGGGAGCGCGAGCCGCTGTCGGTCAAGGAGCTGGGAGAGCTGCTCCAGCTCGACCCCGGCACGCTCTCCCCGCTGCTCAAGCGGCTCCAGGCCCTCGGCTACGTCCACCGCGAGCGCAACCACCAGGACGAGCGCGCCCTGGCCGTGACCCTCACCCCAGCCGGCCGCCGGCTCAGGGCAGAGGCGGAGAAGATCCCCCCGGCCATCGTGGCCCGCCTCGGCATGGACATCGAAGAGCTGGAACACCTCCACAAGTCGCTGATGCGCCTGATCGCCGCCACCCAGCGCGCCGACTGACCACTCAGGGCTCCAGCAACCCCCTGACCAGGTCGGCGAAGCTCGCGGCCAGCCTTTCGTGCTCGCCCGCACGCAACAGGCTCGCGACCGGCTCCATGTGGAGTGTGCCGAGCAGCATGTGGGCGATCAGCTCGGCGTCGGCGTCCGGCCGCGCCTCGGCGATCAGCCCGGACGCGTGGCGATGCCAGAACACGTAGATCGGGTTCGCCTCCCGCGGCTGCTCGGACTTCCTCGTCATCACGGCATGCTCGTGCGCCGCGAGCAGGTTGCCGTTGCGCGCCGCCAGCTCGGCCACCGCCGCGAGGAACGCGACCAGCCGCTCGGAGGGTGCCGCGCCGGGGCCGAGCGGCGGCGGGCCCTGCGTGACGGCCTCCTCCAGCTCGCGCGCCCGCTCGCTCATCAACTCGCGCATCAGGCCCGTACGGCTGCCGAACCGGTGGAAGACCGTTCCCTTGCCCACGCCCGCGGCGGCGGCGACCCGCTCGACGGAGACCTGCTCGGGCGGGTGCCGCCGCAGCAGCTCCTCGGCCGCCCGCAGGATCGCCCGCCGGTTGCGCGCGGCGTCGGCCCGCTCTCGACGTTCCATCCGGCCATTCTTTCCGATGGACAAACTTGACCGCTGGTCCATATATTAACTGGACCATTGGTTCACTTGAAGGAGAGCTCCCGATGCGCGCGATCGTCCTGACCGAGACAGGCGGCCCTGAACGGCTCCAGCCGGCGGAGCTGCCCCGCCCGCGACCCGGAGAGGGCCAGGTCCTCATCCGCGCGCAGGCCGTCGGCGTCAGCTACGCCGAGACCCAGATCAGGGCGGGCGTACTGCCGTTCCCGCTGTCGCCGCCCGCCGTGATCGGCGCGGAGGCGGCCGGCGAGGTGGTGGAGGTCGGGGCGGGAGTGGCGCAGGACCTGCTCGGCCGCACGGTGGTGGGCGTGACCGGCGGCGTCGGAGCGTACGCCGAGTACGTGGCGCTCCCCGCCTCCATGGCGTTCCCGGTGCCGGACGGGGTCACCCCGTCACAGGCGCTGGCCGCCGCCGCGCCCGGCGCGATCGCCCTCGCCCTGCTCCACCGCGCGCGCCTCGACGGCGGGGAGACCGTGCTGGTGGAGGCGGGCACCAGCACGGTGGGCACGTACCTCGTGCGCCACGCGAAGGAGTTCGGCGCCGGACACGTCATCGCCACGGCCGGATCGGCCGGCAAACGGAGCCGGGCCCTCGCGTCCGGCGCCGACACCGTCCTCGACCACGGCACGCCCGGCTGGCCCGCGCAGCTCCCCGACGTGGACGTCGTCTTCGAGTCCATCGCCGGGCCGTCAGCCGGGCAGGTGCTCGCACGCCTGACCCCGGGCTCCGGCCGGATGCTCTACTACGGGCTGCTGAGCGGCCGGCCCGCCGCCGTCACCGCCGCCGACCTCATGGAACGCGGCGTGACGATCATCGGGTGCAGCGGGCCTGCCTGGGCCGCCCGGACGTTCGGCATCCACTACCCGGCGATGCTGGCCAGGCTGGCCTCCGGCCGCAGCGAGGCGCGCATCGGCCGCACGCTGCCCCTGGAACAGGCCGCCGAGGCGCACCGCCTCGTGGAGGGCCGTGCCGTCGACGGCCGGGTCCTGCTCGTGCCCTAGGGTCAGGGAGGGCCGAGAAGGTCGCCCGGTTCCGCGTCGAGGTCCAGCGTCGCCAGGGTGCCGAGAAGCCGGCGCTCTTCGTACCGGAAGTGCGACTCCATGATCGCGGAGAGTCCGTCCAGGTGGAAAAGCAGCTCGTTCGCGGGCGCGGCCGCGTCGAGCGCCTGCTTGAACTGCTGGAGCAACCACGCGATCATGCCGTGGTCCTGCTCCAGCTTCGCGATGACGGGTCGCAGGCCGGGATGGCGCGCGGCCAGCTCCGGGAACAGCCCGGTGTCCTCGCTCACGTGGTGCCCGCCGAGGGCGGCGCAGAAGCCGTGACAGTAGAGCAGCAGGTCACGCGGGAAAGCGCCGTCGCCGCGGTCGAGGGAGTCGCGCGCGAGTCGCAGCGCTTCGCGGAGCCGCCCGTGGGCGACCTTCAGCTCGTGGTCCCAGGCGATCAGCCTGTCGTGCTCGCCCTCACGCACGGGTGGGGGCCGGGGAAAGGGTCATCGTGACCGCCTTCCTGGTCGGACGCCTCCATGCCTGACGCAGCCCGTCACCGGCACGCGACGCTGCAGCGATCCTAGCCGAGCACGGCCTCGAGGACGGCGGCGGTGCCGACCGGCTCCCTGTCGTGGTCGCCGGCCGTCACCGCCACGACCAGGTCCTCGCCGGGCACCACGACGAGCCGCCGGCCGCCGTTGCCGATGCACTCCAGCCGGTCGCGGGCTCCGGTGACATACCACTGGTAGCCGTACGCGAAGTCGCCCTCGATGGTCACCCGGGGGCGGGTCATCTCTTCCATCCAGCCGGCGGGCACGAGGCCGCGGCCGCCGTGGAGCACCAGTTGTCCGATGGCGGCCAGGTTTTTTGCGGCGCGCGATCGGCGACAGCGAGCGCGGCCGGCCTGACCTGGCCCTGCGGCGCATCGAACGGTCCTGGACGACCTGGCGCGGACGGGCCGTCGAGCCCCTCGTTCGCGAGACCCTCGCCAGGGCACTGCCGGACGACGCCTGGCCGGAGAAGAGCTCACCCGCGCCGCTGTCGTCCCCGGCACGAGTTACGACACCCCCCGCATCGCCGTCTCACGTGCCGGCGCGACTCCCGATCTCCCGCTGGATCAGGTCTGGAGGCCCGACGACCTGCTCGCCGTCTGGAAGGGGTGAGTGAGTTACGGGATCTCGTACTGAGGGTTGTCCAGTTCGAACAGGGCTTTCGCGTGGCCGCCCTTCAGGTCGCTGTACTGGAAAGGCGGGCCACCCAGGGTGTCGTGGTGGCCGATCCGTCACTCTTTGACACTGAGCCCAAAATGCGAGCAGGGCTCAGGAGGGTGGGCTGAGGCTCCAGATGTCCGCGCCGTCGACCTGCTCGGCGAGCAGGACCACGCGCTCGCCGACGCGGCCGATCGTCATCGAGTCGGGCAGGTGGTCCGGCACGAGGTGCGGGCCGAACGGGCGGCCGGTGCTCAGGTCCCACACCTGGATGGCGTCGTCGTCCTCCAGAGACTCGCCGGTCACGGCGATGGGGACGCCACCGAGATCGCCGACCCCCACGGCGTTCGACACGGTGTCACCGATGGACTCGATCTCCCGGATCAGCGACCGGGTCCGCAGGTCCCAGACACGCAGGTCGCTGGAGACCAGGACGGGGGCGCCGGCCAGCAGACCGGCCGTCAGCCCGTTGCCCGCCTCCGTGGCCAGCGGGTCGCCGAGCTGCTGTCCCGTCGTCGCGTCCCACAGCCGCAGGACGTTGTCGGAGCCGTCCACCGACGCGGCCACGGGCGTGCCGTCCACGTCGATGAGGGCCAGCGCGGCGATCTCGCCCACCTCGCCGGCGAAGGTACGGATGAGCTCACCGGACGCTACGTCCCACATGCGGATCGAACGATCGGCCCCGCCGGTGAGCGCGACGGTCTCACCCCCCCGCCGTGCCGATCGCGATGGCGTCGACCCGCTCCTCGTGGCCTTCGAGGTCGATCACCGTGCCGTGCGTCCGTACGTCCCAGACCTCGACCGTGCCGTCGAAGCGTCCGGTGAGCACCGTCGGACCGGACGCGGCGAGGGCCGTGACGGGGCCGTGGTGAGGCGCGGGGTGGGAGATCGACAGGCTCTCGTCCTCGGCCAGGTCCCAGAACGTCAGCGACTCCTCGTCGGCGACGAGGCCGATCGGCCTGCCCTGGTCGTGGGCGACGGCTACCGCCTGGATGTCCGTGTCCGTTCCGCTCGGGATCTCGCCGAGATGAGCGCCGCATCCGGAGCCTGGCCGCCACAGCACGACGGCGGCGGCCACGGCGAGCGCGAGGGACGCCACTGCCATCATCCGCCGCGCAGGGCGCGCCGCACGCGTCCCGCCGCCGGAAAGCCGGTCGTCCGTACGGGCCCCGCCGCCGGGAAGCCGATCGTCCGAACGCGCGGCATCGTGGCCCAACAGCCGCAGGAGGACCTCGTGCGCGGCCGGCCGGTCCTCCGGGCGCCTGGCCAGGCAGCGCCGTACGAGATCGCCCAGCTCACCGGGCAGCGCGGGAATCTCGGGCTCGTGGTGCAGGACGCGGTGCATCGCCAGCGCCGCGTTGTCGGCGCCGAACACCGTCCGCCCCGTCGCGGCGAACAACATCGTCGCGGCCCAGGAGAACATGTCCGAGGCCGGCCCCACCGGCTGCCCGGAGATCTGCTCGGGCGACATGTACGCGCCGTGGCCGTGCCGACCGCCAGCCGCTCCAGCGCCCCCGCCGTCCGCGGCCCGGACAGCCTCACCACCTGGTCCAGCGACTCGCCCTGGATGAACTCGCTGACGATGTACGGCAGCCCGTCGCTCACCCCGGCGTCCAGCACCCGGGCGGTGCAGAACTCGGCGACCTTCCTGGCGGCCTCGGCCTCGCGCAGGAGCCCGTCGTCGGCGTCGCCGCCCAGCCGGGCGCGCAGCAGCTTGACCGCGACCTGCTCCCCCGATGGTGCGGTGGCGAGGTAGACCGCGCCCTGCCCTCCCTCGCCCAGGCAGCCCACGAGACGATAGTCGCCCACGTGGGTGGGCTCGCCGGGTCGCAGAGGTCGCGGATGCGCCACACGCTCTCCAAGCTCGGTCCTGCCACAGACCCAGCACATGATAGATCGTCAGCGCGTCAGCGTTCGGCGGTCGTGAGCGGGGCCGCGATCGACTCCAGGCTCCTGCGCTCGGCCTTGACCCCGAGGAGCACCTCGACCAGCCCCGCCGCGATCATCACCACGCCGCCGATGGCGAACGCGAGCGCCGTGTCCCCCGGCACCCCGCTCTCCACCAGCGTGGAGAACACCAGCGGGCCCGCGATGCCGCCGGCCGCCGTCCCGATGGCGAAGAAGAACGCGATGGCCATCGCCCTGGTCTCCATGGGGAAGATCTCACTGACCGTCAGGTACGCCGAGCTCGCCCCCGCCGAGGCCACGAACAGCACTGCCGACCAGCACGCGGTCAGCGTCACCGCGGTGAGCACGCCCTGGTTGAACAGCCACGCGGTACCCAGCAGGAGCACCCCCGACCCGATGTAGCAGAACGAGATCATCGGGATCCGGCCGATGGTGTCGAAGAGATGGCCGAGCAACAGCGGGCCGAGGAAGTTGCCCACCGCGATGACCGCGAAGTAGTAACCGGTGTACGTGTCGATCTGGAAGAACGTGGACAGGATCTGCGCGTACCCGAAGGTGATCGCGTTGTAGAGGAACGCCTGCCCGATGAAGAGCGACAGACCGAGCACTGTGCGCTTGGGGTAGAGGGCGACCATCGTGTGCGCGATGCGGACGAACCCGATCGACTTGCGCTGGTGCACGGTGATCTCGTACTCGGGCTCCCGCAGTTTCTCGGTGCCGATCTCGCGCTCGACGCCCTCGACGATCTGCTCGGCGTCGCGGCCTCGACCGTGGATGAACAACCAGCGCGGGCTCTCCGGCACGTGCCGGCGGACGAGCAGGATGGCCAGGCCCAGCACCACGCCCAGACCGAACGCGACCCGCCACCCGATGTTGAGCGGCAGGTCGTTGAGCAGCGGCACGGTCAGCAGCGCCCCGCCGGCCGCGCCGAGCCAGTAGCTGCCGTTGATGATGATGTCGATGCGGCCCCGGTGCCGGCTCGGGATGAGCTCGTCGATGGCCGAGTTGATGGCCGCGTACTCGCCGCCGATGCCGAAGCCGGTCATGAACCGGAACAGGAAGAACCACCACGCGCTGAACGAGAACGCCGTCATCAGCGTGGCCACCAGGTAGACGACCAGCGTGATGATGAACAGCTTCTTCCTGCCGTACCGGTCGGTCAGCCAGCCGAAGAACAGCGCCCCGGAGCAGGCGCCGGCGACGTAGAGCGCGGCGGCCACGCCCGCGACCTGTGCCTGCGTGATGTCCAGGCCGCTGCCGGGCTTGGCCAGTTGGGCGGACAGGTTGCCGACGATGGTGACCTCGAGCCCGTCGAGGATCCAGACGGTGCCCAGCCCGATGACGATCATCCAGTGCCAGCGGGACCACGGCAGCCGGTCCAGCCGTGCGGGCACCTTCGTGGTGATGGTGCCGGTCTCCACGTCGCTCATACGCACCTCCGGATACCCGGAAGACGACTGGCAAACGTGGCCTATTCGCTGGGTTTCACGGCCTCCGCCAGTTCCGTCCGCGCCCAGGGGCCGCCATGCCAGTAGCGCCACCCCAGGTCACGCCGCCTTACGTCACGCGCGCCGAGCCGGCGCAGAACCTCCTCGTACGCGGCGATGTGCCGCACGTCGCCGGCGATCAGCAGCACCCCGCCCGGCCGCAGCACCCGGTACGCCTCCGCCACGGCCCGCTCCCCACCGGACGGCGTGCGCCCGGAGACCACCACGTCGAACACGTCGTCCTCGAACGGCAGGTCACGCGGGTCGGCCGTGACCGGCGCCACCCGGTCGGCGAGCCCTTCGGCCTCCGCGTTCGCCCGCACGACGCGCTGCCGCTTCAGGTCGACGCCGGCGGCCCGGCCGCTCTCCAGCCGCCGGGCCGCGAGCAGCAGCATGGCGCCCCGCCCGCACCCCAGATCGAGCAGCCGCTCGTCGCCGCGCAGCCGCCGCAACTCCTCGTCCCAGACGGCGAACTTGCCGCGCCGCGTCGTGTAGAGCTGGCTCGCCGCGCTGGCCAGCGTGTACAGGGCCCCGAACAGGAAGACGACGCCCGGCGCCGGCACGTCGAGGACGAACGAGACCGCCGCGAGCGCCAGCAGCAGGACCGCTCCGGCGAGCAGCCCGGCCAGGGCCCACGGGGCGTCGAACCCGTAACTGCCGTGTCGTTCACGCATGGTTGCGTTGGAGTCCAAGGTGGTTTTGACGGGGAATTGACAGACCCCTTCCCGTTCGTACCGGCTCTCACGCACATCCCATTACTAAGGTCTCTGGGATCGGCACACAACGGGGGTTCGGCCGGCATGACGGAGAAAGAGCGAGATTTCGGCCTGGGCGCGAGCATCGTGCTGACCGTCGCCTCGACGGTGTTGTGGGGGGTCGCGCACATCGCCGCGGAACGCCGCAAGAGCGGCGTGGCGCTCATGGCGGCGTACGTCCTGATGCTGGCGGGCGTCCTGACCATGTTCACGGCGTTCAGCGTCAACCTGCTGTCGCTGGCCGTCCAGCCGCGCTGGATGACCGTGCTCACCGTCGCCCTGGTGGTGATCGCGCTGGCCTGGATCACGGTGATCGTCTGGTCCTTCCTCCTCGTCCGCCCCCCGCGCTCCGACCTCGTCGGCCGCGCGCTGACCACCACGCTCACCATCGCCCTCTGCGCGCTCGTCCTCGCGCCCACCGCGTACGCCACCCGCCTGGCCTACGTCTCGCGCGACGTCGTGAACACGCTGTTCTCCCCCGGCGACAGCACCGCGCCCGTCCTGGCCCACGACCCCTGGAACGGCGCCGAGCGGGTGAACTTCCTGCTCCTCGGCGGCGACTCGGCGCCCGGCCGGCCCGGGGTGCGTACCGACAGCATGACCGTGGCCAGTGTGGCCGTCGACAGCGGCGCGACCGTGCTGTTCGGCCTGCCGCGCAACCTGGAGCGCGTGCCGCTGCCCAAGGGCCCGGCCAGGGACCGCTTCCCCTGGGGCTTCGCCGGCACCGGCGCCGACACCCCCGGCCTGCTCAACGAGATCTACCAGTACGGCGAGGACCACCCCGAGGTGGTGCCGGGCGTGCCGAAGGGCAGGCGCGGCGCGGAGCTGATCAAGGAGACCATCGGCGGCATCCTCGGCATCCCCGTGCACTTCCACGCCATGGTGGACATGAAGGGCTTCGCCGAGATCGTCGACGCCATGGGCGGCGTCCGGGTCTCCATCAAGGAGCCCATCGTCTACGGCAAGTACCGCGAGGGCGTGCTCCCGGCCGGCACCCGCAAGCTGTCGGGCCAGGAGGCCCTCTGGTACGGCCGCTCCCGCACCGACAGCGACGACTACGTCCGCATGGGACGTCAGAAGTGCCTGCTCAACGCGGTCGCCAAGCAGGCCGACCCGATCACGGTGCTCAACAGCTTCGAGCGCCTGGCCGCGGCCACGAAAAGGGCCATCTCCACTGACCTGCCGCAGGACCTCCTGCCGGCCGCCATCGACCTGTCGCAGCGGGTCAAGGACGCGCGGATCCGCAGCCTCAACTTCGTCCCGCCGCTGGTCAACACCGCGAGCCCGGACTGGCACTTCATCCGCCGCACGGTCCGCGAGGCCCTGCGGGAGCAGGATCGGCCGCGCCGGGCCCTGGCCGGACCGCGTGGGCCGTCGGCCGGCCACGACGCCCCGGTCAGCCTCGACGCGACCTGCCGCTAGGCCCGTCCTGCCGCCCCTGGGCCGATCCGGCGTTCTCCCGTGCACGGAGTGTGGCATGATGGTGACCGTTCTCAACGGAAACGATTTTCATCCTCACCTTGGAGGACGCAGTGAGAGTGGCGTTCGTCGGTAAGGGCGGCAGCGGCAAGACGACGATGTCGGCCCTGTTCGCGAGACACGTAGCCAGCCAGGGCGCGCCCGTGGTCGCCATCGACGCCGACATCAACCAGCATCTGGCCCTCGTGCTCGGCCTCGACCGGCAGCCCGAGCCTCTCGGCGCCCATCTCACCGAGATCAAGGACCGGCTGCGCGGCACCAACCCGCGCATCCCGTCGGCCGAGGCCATGGTCAAGACGACCCCGGCGGGGCGCGGCTCCACGCTGCTGAGCTTCGACGACCTGGCCGCCGACCCGCTCGGCCTGTCCACCCCTGACGGCCTGCGCCTGCTGGCCACCGGCCCCTTCAGCGACGACGACCTCGGCGTGGCCTGCTACCACTCCAAGGTCGGCGCGGTCGAGCTGCTGCTCAATCATCTGATCGACGGGCCCGACGAATACGTGGTGGTCGACATGACCGCCGGGGCCGACTCGTTCGCCTCCGGCCTGTTCACCCGCTTCGACATGACGTTCCTCGTCGCCGAGCCGACCCGGCAGGGCCTGAGCGTCTACCGGCAGTACCGCGACTACGCCGCCCAGTACGACGTCGCCCTCGCCGTGGTCGGCAACAAGGTGCACGGCCCGTCCGACGTCGACTTCCTGCGTGAGCACGCCGGCGACGACCTGCTCACCTGGATGGAGCACTCCGCCGCCGTCCGGGCCCTGGAGCAGGGCCGCCCGTTCGCCCTCGACGACCTGGAGCCGGCCAACGCCGACGCCCTCACCGTGCTGCGCAAGGCCCTCGACGAGCAGGAGAAGGACTGGGCGCGCTTCGGCCGCCAGACCGTCGAGTTCCACCTGCGCAACGCCCGCGCGTGGGGCAACGCGAAGACCGGCCGCGACCTCACCGAGCAGGTCGACCCCGAGTTCGTCTACGGCCCCTGACCACACGACTGTGCCCACCGGGGATCTATGAGGCCGATCCCCGGCCGATCTAGCGTCAGTTTCGACCCGTTTCGAGAGGAGACAGCATGTCGCTGACCGTTCCGAACGATCTGCTCGACCAGGCCAAGACCGGTGAGGTGGACGATGCGGCGTTCCTCGCCTGCGTCCGTGACTCCCTTCCCTACGCGTGGTCGCTGATCAGCGGCCTGGCCGAGCAGCGGGCGGAAACCGGGGCCGCGTTCGCCGACAACCAGGTGCCGCCGTCGTCGGAGGAGGAGCGCGGCCAGCTGCTGCGCTGCCTGGCGAGCGACGCGATGCGCGGCACGCTGGAGCGCCACTTCGGCGTGCGCCTGGCGTTCCAGAACTGCCACCGGGTCGCGGTCTTCGACCCGGCGGCCACCCGGGCCCTGGCCGACTTCGTCACCCCGCGGGCCCAGATCCTCAACCAGGAGCCGGAGCTCGTGGACTGCTGAGCCCCGACCGGCGGGCCGCCGCACCGGCCCGCCGGTCATCCGGGTCCCTTCAGCGCGGAAGCAGCGGCAGGACCTCGGCGCCGAAGCGGCGGATGTTCTCCAGGGTGCGCCGGTGCTCGCCGAGCCCCTCGACCATGAGGATCACGTCCTCGATCCCGGTGGCCTCCGACGTGCGCACGAGCGTCTCGGCGCAGTGCTCGGCCGAGCCCACGGGGTGGATGCGCGTCAGCAGGTCGACGTAGGCCGGCACGTCCCGCGACGGGCGTGACCGGCCGTCCACCGGCACGTATCCCGCCAGCCCCGGCCCGAGCCAGCGCGGCATCGTCCGCTTCAGCTCCCGCACCGCCGCCCCGGTCGAGTCGGCCACGTAGCCGACCCCCGCCGCCACATGCCCCTTGGCGACACCGCCGCGCGCCGCGTACGCCGCCACCATCGCGGCCTTGTCCTCGTCGCCGATGTGCATGCCGAGCAGCATCGGCAGCCCGCGCTCGGCGGCCAGCGCCACGGTGCCCTCCGAGGTGCACGCCACCACCGGGCGCAGCCGCGCGGCCGGCACCGGCTCGACCTCACGGAACCGGAAGAACTCCCCGCCGGCCGCGACCGGGCCGCCGGACAGCGCGCCGAGCAGCACGTCGAGCGACTCGGCGAACCCGCGCTCGTAGCGTTCGATGCCGGTGCCGAAGACCTCCAGGTCCACCCACGGCCCGCCCCGGCCGACGCCCAGCGTGAACCGGCCGCCCGACAGGTGATGCAGCATCGCCGCCTGCTCCGCGAGAGCCACGGGGTGCTGCGTGGACAGCACGCTGACGGCCGTGCCGAGGCCGATCCGCGACGTACGCCCGGCGGCGACCGCGGCCAGGGTGGTGGCCGACGGGCACACGCCGTACGACATGAAGTGGTGTTCGGCGATCCAGGCGTCGGCGAAACCCGCCTCCTCGGCCGCCGTGATCAGCTCGACGGCGTTCGCCAGCACCCGTCCGGGCTCCTGCCCGGGGAACCGTGCCGCGATGACGAAGATCCCGATGCGCATCGCCGCCTACCCGAACAAGCTCGCCTGGCCCTCGCCCACCAGCGGGTCGCGGTGGAGCTTCAGGTGCCGCCACTTCGGCAGGTCGTCGAGGTACGACCACGACAACCGGTGGTGGGACGTCGGCCCCAGCCTCGCCAGGGCCTCCTGGTGCTGGGGCGAGGGGTATCCGGCGTTGTCGGCGAAGCCGTACTCGTCGCAGCCGAGCGTCGCCATGTGCGCGTCGCGCCGCACCTTGGCCAGCACGGACGCCGCCGCCACCGAGACGCTGGCCGCGTCGCCCTTGACCTCCAGCCGCACCGGCCAGGGCGCGCCGATGTAGTCGTGCTTGCCGTCGAGGATCACCGCGTCTGGGCGTACCGGCAGCGCCTCCAGCGCCCGGCGGGCGGCCCGGCGCAGCGCCTCGGTCATGCCCAGCGTGTCGATCTCGTCGTGGGTCGCCTCGCCGTAGCCGACGCCCGCCGCCCAGGCGGCCAGCTCGGCGGCGAGGGGCCCGCGTCTGGCCGGGGACAGCTGCTTGGAGTCGGTCAGCCCGGCCGGCGGCTCGGACAGGTCGGTGACGACCGCGCAGACCGTGACGGGCCCGGCCCACGCGCCCCGCCCCACCTCGTCGACGCCCGCAACCGTTCGGGTGCTCGGCTGGGTGAGCAGCAGGTGCTCGATGTCGTACGTCGGCGCCATGCCGCCAGACGCTATCGCGTCCCGGGGCCGGTCACTCCCCGAACGACCGGCCCACCGAGCTGTCCCGCGAGCCCGTCGGTCCGGCGGGGAAGTCGGCCAGCGGGTCGTCCTCGGCGGGCCTGCCGCCGCGCGGCCGGTCTGCGAGGCGTACCGGGTCGAGGTCGGCGGCGATGAGGCGGGCGGCCACGTGGACGGCGCGCAACGTCACCGACACCGACGGCCGGTGCACGCTGGATCCGCGCGCTACGGCGTGCACCTCCCGCGCGACCGGGTTGCCGGGAAACCGCCGTACGGCCAGCCCGCGCACCCCCGCGGCCAGCGCCAGCGCGGGCACGGCCGCGATGCCGAGGCCCTTGGCGACGAGCGACAGGATCGTCCCGAGACCCTCGAACTCCCACGGCGTCGGCCGGGTGCCGCCCACGTCCACCAGCAGCCGGTCCACGGCCAGGCGGGAGGGCTCGCCGTCGGGCGTCGCCATCCACGGCTCGTCACGCAGCTCGCGCAGGTCGAGCGGCACGTCGGGGTCGGCCAGGCGGTGCTTGCGCGGCACCACCAGCACCAGCGGGTCGTGCAGCAGCGGGAAGACCCGCAGGCTCTCGCTGTCGCGGACGCGGCCGTACCAGTCGTCCACGAGAGCGATGTCCACCTCGCCCGACTGCACCTCGCGCATGCCGCGCCCCGACCTGCTCTGTCCCAGCCGCAGCGTCAGCTCCTCGTGGCGGCGCAGTGATCGCGCGAGCGCGGGGGCGAATGCCACGGCAGCCGTGGGGAAGGCGGTGACGACGACCCGGCCGGACGGCTTGCCCGCGTGCGCGGACAGGTCGGACTCGGCCTCCTCGACCATCGAAAGGATGCGCTCGGCGTGCAGGACCAGACGGCGGCCCGCGTCGGTGAGCTCGGCGCTGCGCGCGGTGCGGTCGATCAGGGCCGTGCCGGTCTCGCGTTCGAGGGCCACGAGTTGCTGGGAGACGGCCGACGGACTGTACCCGAGAGACTCCGCGGTCGCGGCGATGCTGCCCTTTCTCGCGAACTCGCAGATCAGGACCAAACGGCGCAATTCCAGCATCAGACTTCCTTATGCCTACCCACGAAAAGCCTCGCTTGTGCTGATGCCTTCATCCAATCACGCTGGGAACGTGACAAACATGGCCGTTACTCTTTCCGCCACTTTGGCGGCGAACGAAGACATCGACCGAAGACGGCGCGCCGGGGAACGCGTGCTGCACCTGGCCTTCGGTGAGGCCGGTCTGCCCGTCCACCCGGCGCTGCGCGACAAGCTGGCCGCCGCGTCAGAACGCAACGGCTACGGGCCGGTCGCGGGGACGTCCGGGCTGCGAGCCGCGGCGGCGGGCTACTGGACACGACGGGGGCTCATCACCGACCCCGACCTGGTCGTCAGCGGACCGGGCAGCAAGTCCCTGCTGTACGGGCTGCTGCTGGCGATCGGCGGCGACATCGTCCTGCCCATGCCCAGCTGGGTCAGCTACGCGGCGCAGGCGGACCTGGTGGGCGCGCGCCCGATCCTGGTGCCCGCACCATCAGGAGAGGGCGGGGTGCCCGACCCGGACCTCGTCGCGCGAGAGGTACGCCGCGCCCGCGCGGCGGGCAGGACCGTGAGCTCCCTGCTGGTGACGCTGCCCGACAACCCCACGGGACGCCTGGCCACGCCGGAGACCGTCGCCCGCCTGGTGGACGTCGCCAGGGAGCTCGACCTGATGATCATCTCGGACGAGATCTACCGCGACCTCGTGCACGACCCGGCGCTGCCGTACACGTCGCCGGCCGACCTCGCGCCCGAGCGGACGATCGTGACGACCGGGCTGAGCAAGAGCCTGGCGCTCGGCGGCTGGCGGATCGGCGTCGCCCGGCTTCCCGAAGGCGCCCATGACCTGCGCGCGCAGCTGCTCGCGGTGGCCAGTGAGATCTGGTCGGCCCCCGCGGCACCCGTGCAGGAGGCGGCGGCGTACGCCTTCGGCGACCCACCCGAGCTGACCGAGCGCATCGCGAGCAGCCGTCGGCTGCACGGCCTGGTGGCCAGAGCGGTCCACGAGCGGTTCACGGCGGCCGGCGCCCGCGTGGACGCCCCCCAGGGCGGCTTCTACCTCTACCCGGACCTGAGCCACCTGCGGCTCGGCGGGTCCGCCGAGCTCACCAAGATCCTGCTGGAGGAGCACGGCATCGGCGTGCTGCCCGGGCACGCCTTCGGCGACGACCCCGCGGCGGCCCGCGTCCGCGTCGCGGTGAGCCTGCTCTACGGCGACACGGCGGAGGAACGCATGGCCGCTCTGGCCAGTCCCGATCCCCTGCGGCTGCCGTGGATCGCGGAGAACCTCGACTTCCTCACGACCGGTCTGAGGGAGCTGTCGCTGACCCGGCGCGGCACCGCCGGAGCGCTGGCCTCGACGCCAAGTCACGGTTAGGCGAATCTTTTCCCAAGAGCAGGTTTACCTTTCCCCAAAAGGGCCTTCTGACCTGCGGAAACACACAGCCCGCGCAACTCGGGAAAAGATCTCCCGAACTGCATGGTTACGCGCACCCCCACCTCCCTCCATCATGTGCTCATGCCCGCACTCGTCACCCTGTCCGGGCGCTCCGTGCGCCTGGAACCTCTCAGCCTCGCGGCCGTCGATGACCTCGTCGCCGCGGCGAGTGAAGACCGCTCCACCTATGCCTTCACTCGGGTCCCGAATGGCCGGGACGAGGTGGTCTCCTACGTGGAGGCCGCCCTGGCTGAGCAGGCGGAGGGACGCACTTTGCCCTTCGCCATCCGGTGGCTGAACACCGACCGCGTGGTCGGTGCCACCCGTCTCATGCACCTGGAGTACTGGCAGGGCCCCATGCCCTGGCCGCCGGGTACCCGCGGTGCGGTGGGCGACATCCCGTCCGTGGCGGACATCGGTTACACCTGGCTGGGCGCGAGCGCCCAGGGCACGGGGGTCAACCGGGAGAGCAAGTTCCTGCTGCTCTCGCACGCCTTCGACACGTGGGACGTCCACCGCGTCACCCTGAAGGCAGACGTACGCAACACCAGATCCCGGGCCGCCATCGAGGCCCTCGGCGCACACTTCGACGGGGTGCGGCGAGCGGACAGCCGAGGCGCCGACAACACGGTCCGAGATACCGCGTTCTACTCGATCCTGAATCCCGAATGGCCGGCCGTGCGCGAGCGGCTGGCCATGCGGCTCGGACTGGTCGAGGCCGCCTGAGAAAACGTCCACGAGGCCCCGCCCTGATTTCAGGGCGGGGCCGGTATTTTTTCCCGCCTTCGCGCGCTCTCCATGACACACGCCCCCGCGATGCGTGTCACTCCTTGCGACACCAGCATCCGAGGGCGGGCTCAACACCGGATCAACGGCGGATCAACGCTTTGATGAACGATCATCCGGCGATCTAGGTGACATGTAGTGATAGATCTATCATTTGGTAACAAATCGTTCCATTGGGCTTGGAGACATACGGCATGGCTGGTCAGAGCGGTGAGGGCGGGCTGAAGTTCGCCGTGCTCGGTCCTGTCCGCGCGTGGCGAGACGGCCGGGAGCTCGACCTCGGCACCCCGCTGCAGCGCTCCATCCTCGGCATGCTGCTCCTGCGCCAAGGCCACGCGGTCACCCCCAACGAGATGATCGACGCGGTCTGGGGCGAGGAGGCCCCGCCGCGGGCCCTCGGCGCGCTGCGCACGTACGTCTCCAGGCTGCGCACGGTCCTCGAACCTGACCGGCCCGCGCGCTCGCGTCCCGAGCTGCTCACCTCCATCGGCCGCGGCTACGCGCTGCGCCTGCCCGACGACGCACTCGACCTGACCCGCTTCGAACACAGCGTCGCCGAGGCCGAATCCGCCAGAAAGTCCGGCCGGCTGGGCGAGGCCGCCCGGTGCCTGCGAACCGCGCTCGCGCTCTTCGAGGGCGAGCCCCTGGCCGGCGCGGTCGGGCCGTACGCCGAGCACCAGCGCGACCGGCTGGTCGAGCGGCGCATCAGCGTCATCGAGACGCTCATGGACGTCGACCTGGAGCTGGGCAACCACGCCAAGGTCGTCTCCGAGCTGATCGCGCTGACCGCCGACCACCCGCTGCGCGAACGCCTGCGCGCCCAGCTCATGCTGGCCTACTACCGCTGCGGCCGGCAGGGCGACGCGCTCAACGTGTTCACCGAGACGCGCGAGGCCCTGATCGAGGAGCTCGGCATCGAGCCAGGCCCGGAGCTGAGCGCCCTGCACCAGCGCATCCTGACCGCCGACCCCACCCTCGCCGTCGCCGAGCAGCCCGCCGAGCAGGCGCCCGACGAGGAGGAGCAGCCGCCGCCCGCGCGCGAGCTGCCCCGCCCCGCCCAGTTGCCCGCCGCCGTCAGCGACTTCACCGGCCGCAAGGAGGTCGCGGTACGCCTGCGCACGCTGCTGTCGGGCGAGGGCGTGCCGCTGGTGGCGATCTCCGGCATCGGCGGCGTCGGCAAGACCGCGCTCGCCGTACACGTCGCCCACCTGCTCGACGAGGTCTTCCCCGACGGCCAGCTCTACGCCGACCTGCGCGGCTACAGCGACGAGGCCACCGCCCCCGAGTCGGCGCTCGGCGGCTTCCTGCGCGCGCTCGGCATCCCGCCCGATGTCATCCCCGAGGGGCTCGCCGAGCGCTCGGCTCTCTACCGCTCGATCCTGGCCGACCGGCGCATCCTCGTGCTGCTGGACAACGCCCGCGACGCCGAGCAGGTCAGCCCGCTGCTGCCCGGCTCCACCGGGTGCGCGGCCGTCGTGACCAGCCGCGTCAAGCTGGCCGACCTGCCGTCGGCGAGGCTGGTCGACCTCGACGTCATGGAGCCGGACGAGGCCCTGTCGCTGTTCGCCGCGGTGGCCGGGGCCGAGCGCGTCTCGGCCGAGCACGGCGCGGCCATGGACGTGGTCGCCGCCTGCGGGTTCCTGCCGCTGGCGGTCCGCATCGTGGCCGCCAGGCTGGCCGCGCGGCCCTCGTGGACGGTCGCCTCGCTGGTGCCGCGGCTGGCCGACGAGCAGCGCCGCCTCGACGAGCTGAAGGTCGGCACCATGGCCGTCGAGGCCACGTTCGCCCTCGGCTACGGCCAGCTGGACCCCGCGCAGGCCCGCGCGTTCCGGCTGCTGTCGCTGCCCAACGGGCCCGACATCTCCGCGGGCGCGGCGGCGGCCGTGCTGTCGCTGAGCGCGTTCGAGGCCGAGGAGGTGCTGGAGTCGCTCGTGGACGCGAGCCTCCTGGAGGCCCCCGGGCCGGGCCGCTACCGCTTCCACGACCTGCTCAAGCTGTTCGCCCGGCGGGTGCTCGACCGCACCGAACGCCCCCAGGCCAAGACGATGGCACTGCGCCGCCTGCTCGGCTTCTACCTGGCCTCTGCCCAGTCGGCGCACCGCCTGGCGTACGAGGGCAGCATGATCCCCGGCAACCTGGTGGTGGTCGGCAGCGGCCGGGCCTTCGGCACCGCCGACGAGGCCGTCGCCTGGCTGCTGGCCGAGGGCGACTCGCTGTTCGCCGCCATCAACCAGGCCGCCGCCGCGGCGCGGGCCGCCGAGCAGTTGCTGCCCGCCGCCGACCTGCTGCTGGCCATGGAGCCGCTGCTGGAGTCCGGCACCCACACGCGCGAGTTCGACCAGGGTACCCGCGCCGTACTGGCCGCCGCCCGGCGGATCGGCGACCAGGCCGCCGAGCTGCGCGCCGGTTACGTGCTGGGCCGCGTGCTGTTCGCCGGCAACCGGCTCAAGGAGGCCGAGGAGCACTTCAGGACCGCGTACGAGCTGTCGCTGGCCCGCGGCGAGAAGATCGTCACCGGCGAGGTGCTGAACGCCCTGGCCGTCGTCGTCGGCCGGCAGCGCCGCCACACCGAGGCCCTGGCCCTGTTCGACGCGGCCATGGGCTACTACCGCGACAACGACGTGCCCGCGGGCGAGGCGCTGGTGCTCAGCTACTCCGCCCGCGAGCACCTTGGCCTCGGCCGCCCCGAGGACGCCATCGCCGCGGCGGAGAAGGGCCTGGCCATCTTCACCGAGATCGGCAGCGGCGCGGGCACCGCCCGGGCCCGCTACCACCTCGGCATCGTCCTGTCGCGCGTCGGCCGGCTCACCGAGGCCGTCCACCACCACGCCGAGTGCCTGGCGTTCTTCCGGGCCAGCAAGCAGCGCGTCTGGGAGCAGCGGGTGTGCTCGCGGCTGGCCGAGACGTTCATCGCCGCCGAGCGCTACCCCGACGCCGTACGCCATGCCGAGCAGGCCCTCGTGGTCTCGCGCGAGATCGGCCACCCGTACGGCGAGGCGCTGTCGCTCACCGTGCTCGGCAAGGCGCTGCGCGGGCTCGGCAGCGGGACGAGGAGCCTCGACTGCCTACGGCAGGCCTTCGAGATCTTCTCCCGGCTCGGCGCTCCCGAGGCCGGCGACCTCAAGGTCCTGCTCGACGGCATCGCCACCGCCGACGACACCATCAGCGACAGCACCGTCGGTGAGCCCGTCGGCGAGCCCGCCGGTGAGCCCGTCGTCGAGGCCTGAATAGAGCTCGTCGTCCAGACGTGTCATCCACACATGGTTGATCAAGGCTGTCCTTGGGGAGTCACCATGTCCCTCGCGTTTCCCTCGAGTTCCTGGTCGACGGTCGTCAGCCCGGCCGGCCATCCTTGCCGCCGCGCGTCGCCAGGGGGCCCGGACATCCGGAAGCTCCGTGCGGCGGCCAGCCGCCTCACACAGACGACCGGCCGGACCTGACACGGCCCTCGAACCCCCCAGGGCTGTGCCGTCCCCACACCCTCCACCCGCTGAGTCAACGTCGAATCAACGCCGGATCAAAGCAGGAAGAATCCCTCGGCGATGAGCGGCCTGACCGCGTCGGCGTCGGCGATGTCACCGTCGCCCACCAACTCGGCGATCACGTTGAGCAAGGGGCCGAGCGCCAGCTGGCCGTCGCACACGCCCGCCAGCGCGGCCTCCACCGTGCCGACCTCGCGGCTGCGGCGCAGCCCCTGCGTCTGGCGGAGCACTATGCGGATCGGGTCCTCCGCGCCCGGCAGCCCGATGCGCTCGTCGAGCAGCCCGTCGGCGGTGCGCAGCAGCGCCGACTCCAGCCCGACCGTCCGGTGCGCGGTCGCGACGGCGTCGAGGACGGAGTCGACGTAGTCGCCGACCGGGAGCACGACCTGGTGGTCGAGGTGCTCGACACGGACGACCGGATCGAGGGTCTCGGAGTTGCGCATGGTGATCCAGCCGAACCCGACGCCCTCGACCCGCTGCTCGTCGAACCAGGCCAGCCAGCGGTCGTAGTGTTCGGCGTAGGCGCGGGTGCCCTGCTCGGCGGCGTCCCTGAGCCACAGCTCGACGTATTCGGCCGGGTCCTGCACGTCGCGCTGGACGACCCAGGCGTCGCAGCCGGTCTCGCTCAGCCAGCCGCCCACCCGGTCGTGCCAGTCCTCGCCCTCGACGTGCAGCCAGTTGGCCAGGAAGTGGGCCTGGCCGCCGGGGGCGAGGTGGCCGGGAGTGCGCCGGATGAGGTCGCGGCAGAAGGCGTCGCCGTCGGCGCCCGTCTCGCGGTAGGTCAGCGTCCGCTCGCCGGGAGGCGCGACGACGAACGGCGGATTGCTCACGACCAGGTCGAACAGCTCACCCTCGACGGGTTCGTACATCGAGCCGGCGCGCGCGTCGACGCCTGTGACGCCGGACAGCGCCCAGCTCAGCCGGGCCAGCTCCAGGGCTCGCGGGTTGACGTCGGTGGCGACGATCTGCTCGGCGCGGCCGGCCAGGTGGAGCACCTGCACGCCGCAGCCCGTGCCGAGGTCGAGCGCGCGGCCCACGGGGCGGCGGGTGACGAGCTGGGCCAGGTTGGCCGAGGCGCCGCCGGCTCCCACGACATGGTCGGGGCGCAGCGCGGGGTCGCCGGGGCGTACTTTCCGGTCGGAGACGACGTAGCCGCCGGTCTCCCACGGCTGCAGATGCACGGTCGCGCTGACCTGGTCGCCGTCGGCCGTGACCAGCCCCGACTCCAGCACCTCCGGCGCCACGCCCTTGGCCGGCACCGGAACGCCCAGCCACCACAGCCGGATCAGCGTGGCCAGCGGGTCGCCGCCGGCGGTGGCGCGCAACGCCGGCACCAGCTCCTCACGGGCCAGCGCCGAGGCGGCCACGACGCCGAGCCGCGCGCGTACGCCGTCGATCGTGTAACCGGATTGGAGGAGATGATCACGCAGTCGTTCCACGAGTCCATCCTTTCACCGCCGAACCGTACGCATGATCCAATACCGGCAGTGCTCAGACTGTTACCCGCGTACCGAAGAGTTTCTGCAAGCGGGGAACAAGTCGCGCAGGATATCTCTAGTGAGGTCACCACGTCACACGAGGAGCGGATGATGCTGATCCCGTGCTTGGCCTGCGAGTCCAGGTTCGGCCCCGACGAATACTTCAGCGCCTGCTCCGACTACAACCGCGGCCTGGATCTGGTGTCCTGGACGTGCCCCCACTGCGGCAACCGCGACGACCTGCGCGTGCTGCCCGGCGAGCTGGGCTTCGGCTACCCCCACCGCGGCAGGTTCGACGTGCACGACCGGCTGCGCGTACCCGGTCTGCGCAGGCACCGGGGCGACCTGCGGCTCGACATCTCGCTCGACCACGCGATTTGGCACGTTCCCAGCAGGGTCCGGCAACACATGTGAAGGCGCCGGGGCGAGATCAGGCGGGGGGCTGACGCAGGCTCTGCCAGGCCGCCTCGCCGAGGCCCTTGATCTCCTCGTCGGTGGGCGTGTGGGCGCCGGCGAACCACAGCCGGCACATCTCCTGCGCCGGGCCGAGCCAGAGCACGTAGCACATGGTGGCGTGGACGGGCTGGAGCAGGCCGTTCTTCATGTGCGGCCGCCACCAGTCGGAGACCTTCTTGAAGAAACCGCGCCGCGCCTCGGCCACCTCGGCGCCGCCCGGCTCGTGCTTGCGCGGGGGCCGCTCGCTGATCAGCAGCCTGGCGCGCTCGGGATGCTCGCCCGCCCAGCGCATGTGGAAGGCCACCACGGCCTCGATGCCGGCGCGGGCGTCGTCGTGGCTCACCAGCTCGGCCAGGAAGGCTTCCTGGTAGGCGGTGAGAATCTCGGCGTACAGGACCCCGAAGACGTGCTCTTTGCTGGCGAAGTGGTGGTAGAAACTGCCGACGCTGACGCCGCTTTCTTCACGCAGGCTGGCCAGGGTGGTGGCGGAGACGCCGTCCTGGCTGAATCGGCGGAGGGCGCCCTCGATGATGCGGGTCCGGCCGTCGCGTCCGTTCTTGACACTCTTCACACTGTCAATGGTGTGCCACCAGAACGTTGTTCCGCAAATGCATGGGCCGCGTCGATCATAGCGATGACTTCCACCGAACCGGAACTCACCGTCATTCTCGCGTCCGGCCAGCGCCTGCGGATGAGCCGGAGCACGCGCCGGTTCTCGCCCATGACGTCCATGCCCACGGTCGTCGCACCCCAGACGGACGCCCGCCGCAGCAGGGCGTCGATCAGCCGGCGGCCGATGCCGCGTCCCTGCCAGGCGTCGGTCACCACGACCGCGATCTCCACGTCGGCGCAGCCGCCCCGGTAGCTCATGGCGTGGCCGACGATCTCGCCGGCGTCGGTGGTGGCGACGATCGCGTCACGGCGCTCGTCCACGGCGAGCAGCCTCCCCGCCAGTCCCGGGACGGTGCCGCCGGTGAAGAACCGGAAGGTCTGCGTGCGCGGCGACAGCCCGGCGAGGAAGCGCTTGATCCGTTCCTCGTCGTCGGGACCGGCCGGACGCATCTGAGTTCGTTCCATGAACTCAGCCTGGACGCGCGATCTGAGTCTGTCAAATGAACTCAGGTATCATGGGGGGATGAACGTTCCCTTCCGGATGGCCGACTGCTCGATCGAGCGCACCCTGGGCATCGTCGGGGAGAAGTGGACCTTCCTCGTGCTGCGCGAGGCGTTCAAGGGCGTACGCAGGTTCGCCGACATGCAGGCCAACACCGGCGCCCCGCGCCAGGTGCTCAGCGCGCGGCTGGCGCGCCTGGTCGACGAGGGCCTGCTGCGCAAGGAGCCCTACCGCGAGCCGGGCCAGCGCCAGCGCGACGAATACCGGCTCACCGACAAGGGCCGCGACCTCTATCCCCTGCTGGTCTCCCTCATGCACTGGGGCGACAAGTACCTCGCAGGCGACGACGGGCCGCCCGTGCTGCTCACCCACCGCGACTGCGGCGCCCCGATCGAGCTGACCTTCCGCTGCGCCGACGGCCACGAGGTGGGCGGGCCGCGCGAGGTGACCGCCCTGCCCGGGGCAGGAGAGCGTCTCGAAAGCGCCTGAGCAGGGCGGTCGCGTACGAGGGCACCCCTGCCGGTGCCTACTCTGGAAGGCGTGTACCGGTTCCTGCTGACGCCCCGATGGCTCGCCCTGCACGTCGTGGTGCTGCTGGTCATCCCCGCCTTCGTGCTGCTCGGGCAGTGGCAGTTCGGGCGCTTCGAGGAACGTTCGGCCAACAGCGAGCGGGTGACCGCCAACATCGAGGCGCCGCCCGTGCCGCTGGAGCGCCTGGCGGCCCCTGGGCAGCCGGTCCGGCAGGACGACCGGTTCAGGAAGGTCACGGTCGCCGGCACGTACGACCCGGCCCACGCCCTCGTCGTACGCCGCCGTCCCCAGGAGGGACGCAACGGCTTCTACGTCCTCACCCCGCTGGTCACCGGCGACGGCACGGCCGTGATCGTCAACCGCGGGTGGGTGCCCGCCGGCCCCACCGCCGACGCCCCGCCCGAGGTGCCCCCGCCATCCGCCGGCCAGGTGACGGTGACGGGCCGGCTGCGGCCCAGCGAGACCGAGGAGTCCAGCGGCATCAGGGAGCGCTCGGGGCTGCCGCCCGGCCAGGTGCTGCTGATCGACGCCGACGCCATCGGCAAGGGGCTGCCGTACACCCTCGTGGGCGGTTACGTCGAGCTGACCGAGCAGCGGCCGGAGCCCGCCGCGGCGCCCGCGCCCGTGCCCGTGCCCGACGTCGGCGCGGGCGGCGGGCTCAACCTCGCCTACGGCATCCAGTGGTGGTTGTTCATCGGCATCGCCATCGGCGGGTGGATCATGCTGATCCGGCGCGAGGTGGCCGAGCGCAAGGCCGAGACCGCCGAGGCCCGGAAGCCGGAGACCGCCGCCAATTAGGGTGTGGGGGGTGATCCGCCACATTGAATTCGTCAGTCTGTGCAATTTTCGCGACGTAGGTGGATATGCCGCCATGGACGGCCGCACCGTCCGGTGGCAGCGGCTCTACCGGGCCGACTCCCTCGGCTCGCTCGCCGACGACGACCTGACGGCCTTCCGGGCGCTGCGCGTCCGCAACGTCATCGACCTGCGTCACCCGTTCGAGGTCGACAAGCACGGGCGGGTGCCCGAGACGGAGGGCCAGCTCTACCACAACCTGCCGATCGAGGGGCGCCGCTGGGACGTCGCCACCTACACCGAGGAGCTCGGCGTCGCCCGCTTCCTCGCCGACCGCTACCTGGAGGTCGCCGAGGACGGCGTCGGCAACCTCAGGACGGCCCTGGAGACCATCGCGCGGGCCGACAACGCTCCCGTGGTCGTCCACTGCGCCGCCGGCAAAGACCGTACGGGCATCCTCACCGCGCTCGTGCTGTCGCTGACCGGCGTGAGCCAGGACGACATCGTGGCGGACTACGCGCTCACCGGCCTGGCCACCGAGCGCTTCACCGCCGACTGGCGCCACCGGCACGGCGACGCGGAGCTGTGGCCCGGCTTCGGCCTGGCCCCCGCCGACACCATGCGCTTCTTCCTCGCCGACCTCACCTCCCGGCACGGCTCCGTCGAGCGGTACGTCACCCAGGTGCTCGGGCTCTCCGCCGACGCGATCGCCGAACTGCGCGCGCATCTGCTGACTGAACCGGCCGCGAAAGGGTAGGAGGGCGCCCCGCGTGCAGCGGGCCCGGCGCTCCCGGGATCGCCCGTCGTCCCCCTCCCCGGCGGTCCCGGGTCGGGGCCTCCGGGAGGGCACAGGCACCGAACGGATACGCCGCAGCTTGTTCGACGTCGTGCCGCCGTCGTACGGTAACGTGCGTGACTACGCCGCTGCTCCCCGATCCTGACCCCAGGCGGCGCGACTATGTGATCATCTCCGCCGACGATCACCTGATCGAGCCGCCCGACCTGTTCGAGGGCCGCCTGCCGGAGAAATACGCCGAGGTCGCGCCCAAGGTCGTGGAGACGGAGGCCGGTCACCAGGTCTGGCGCTACGGCGGCGCCACGTACCCGTGCGCCGGCATCGACGTGGGCGCCGGGCTCCCCCGGGAGCAGTGGACGCTCGACCCCGTCCGGTTCGAGCAGATGCGCCCCGGCTGCCACGACATCGAGGCCCGCATCCACGACATGGACGTCGCCGGCATCTGGGCGGCGCTCTGCTTCCCCGGCATGCTGGCCGGCCAGGCCGGCATGCCGTTCGCCAGGACCCGCGACCAGGAGCTGGGCCTGGCCCTGGTCAGGGCGTGGAACGACTGGCACATCGACGTCTGGGCCGGCACCTACCCCGAGCGCATCATCGGCCTGCAGCTGCCCTGGCTGCCCGATCCCGACGTGGCCGCCAAGGAGATCCGCGCCAACGCCGCCCGGGGTTTCAAGGCCGTGGTGTTCCCCGAGTTCCCCACGCGCCTGCGGCTGCCCTCGATCCACTCCGGCCACTGGGACCCGTTCTTCGCCGCGTGCGAGGAGACCGGCACCGTCGTCTGCCTGCACACCGGCGACTCGTCCTGGTCACCCGTGCCGTCGCCCGACACGCCCATCGAGGCGATCACCACGCTGATGCCCACGAGCGCCATGTTCGCCTGCGCCGACTGGCTCTGGTCGGGCCTGCCGCTGCGTTTCCCCGCACTGCGCATCCTCATCGTCGAGGGCGGCGTGGGCTGGCTGCCCATGCTGGCCGAACGCGCCGACTACGCCCTCGACCACCCCGTCGCCGGGGAGGCCCAGTGGGAGGGCGGCCTGAAGCCCAGCGAGGTGCTGCGCCGCAACTTCTTCTTCGGCACCCTCGACGACCAGGCCCTGTCGGGCGTGCGGCTCGCGGTCGGGCTCGACCACGTGCTGCAGGAGAGCGGCTACCCCCACTCCGACTCGACCTGGCCCGACACGCAGCAGGCGGTGGCGCGCAACCTCGGCGCGCTCCCGCCCGCCGACATCGCCAGGGTCGCCTACGGCAACGCCGCCCGCCTCTTCGGCCACCCGCTGCCCTCGCGCGCCTGGCTGCTGCGGGAGGAGCTCTAGCCTTCCTGCTCCGCCAGGCGGCCCGTGATGACGCGGCGCTCGTGCTCGACGTAGCGGCCGCTCTCGCCGAGCAGCGAGGCCATCAGCCACAGGAAGACGCCGAAGTCGTCGGCCACGCCGATCAGCGCCAGGAAGTCGGGCACGACGTCGATCGGTGAGACCAGGTAGACCACGCCGAGCCCGATCAGGGAGAGCCTGCCCTTGCCCAGGCCGGCGTACTGGCCGCGCATGGCCGAGCCGATCATCCGGGGGATGGCCCGGACCCTCGTCATCAGTTTGGGCGATCCCGACCTGGTCACCTCGCGGTACGTACGCCAGGCCGCCGCCGCCCGTGCTGCCTTCGCCATCATGCGAGACCTCCTACCCCCGGTTTTTCACGATATAACGCGTCCCGGGGGTCACGAGTTCCTTGCCTCAGCCGACGGCGGGATGCTCGAAGGGCGCGGCCTGTTCGAGCTGGGCGGCCACCCGCACCAGCAGGTCCTCCCTGCCGTAGGCGGCCACCAGCTGCACCCCCACCGGCAGCCCCGCCGCGTCCCTGTGCAGCGGCAGCGACACGGCAGGCTGCCCGGTGGCGTTGAACGGCGACGTGTACGCCACCGCGTGCCCCGTACGCCCGAAGGCGAGGCTGAGGTCGTCGGACGGGATCCACCCCAGCGGGAACGGCGCCACCCCCAGCGAGGGCACCAGCAGCAGGTCGTGCCCCGCGCTCCACCAGGCGGCCATGCGGCGCCGGAAGCCGTCGATCCACTGCGTGGCCAGGATGTGGTCGGCCGCGCTCTGCCCGCGCGCCGAGGCGACCATGGCGGCGTTGCGCGGCTCGATCTCGTCCGGTTCGACGGGCTTGCCACGCAGCCGGCCCAGCATGGCGACCTGCGCGGCGACGTTGTTCGCCACGATCGCGCCGAAGGTGACCGAGAAGCCGGGGTCGCCGAGAGCCTCGGGGCCGCCCGGCTCGACGTCGTGGCCCAGCGACTCCAGCAGCGCGGCGGCCCGCGTGACGGCCTCCGTCAGCACGGGGGTCTCGGGCATGTCGTCGCGGGGGTGCGCGGTGAGGAACCCGATCCGCAGCCGCCCCGGGTCGCGCCCCACCTCGCCGGCGAGCGGCCCGGGCAGCTCTGGAGCCCCGTACGGGTCGCCCGGACACGTGCCGGACACGACGTCGAGCGCCGCCGCGCTGTCGCGCACGGTGCGGGTGACGAATCCCGGGCACGAGAAGCCGTTCCAGCCCTCGCCCTGCGCCGGCCCGAGGCTCACCCTGGCGCGCGTCGGTTTGAGCCCCACCAGGCCGCACAGCGACGCAGGGATGCGGATCGAGCCGCCGCCGTCGCTGGCCGTGGCGAGGGCGACCATCCCGGCGGCGACCGCCGCCGCGGAGCCGCCGCTGGACCCGCCCGCCGAGTACGCCGGATCGTACGGGTTCCGCGTGGCCCCGAAGGCGGCCGGCTCCGTGGTGATGGTGCTGCCGAACTCGGGCGTGTTCGTCCGCCCGAGGACGACGAACCCGGCCTCGCGTAACCGCACGACGCCGTAGCCGTCCGGCGCGTCCGCCCGCCCGTCGGTCACCCGCGACCCCGCGTGGTACGGCTCCCCGGCCTGCCGCCAGCCGAGGTCCTTGAGCAGGATCGGCACCCCGCGGAACGGCGCCTCCGCCGGGATCGCGTCGATCTCGGCGAGCGCCCGCTCGAAACGCCGGTGGACGACCGCGTTCAGCTCTCCGTCGAGGGCCTCGATGCGCGCGATGGCGGCCTCGGCCGGCTCCCGGGCCGAGACTTGGCCGTCCCTGACCGCCTGGGCCTGCCCGGCCGCGTCCAGCCTCAGCAACTCGTCCATGGCCTACCTTTCCGGAGCCAGCTCGCGAACCGCCTGGTCGATGGAGATCTCGCCGCCGGGCAGCGGGGCGAGGACGGGGGTGTCGAGCCCGTTGTCGACGTACTCCTGGATCCTGGCGCGGCAGGTGGCGGCGTCGCCGTGCACGATGAGGGCGTCGACCACCTCGTCGGAGATCGCCTTGAGCGCGGCCCGCCGGTCGCCGGCCGCCCACGCCTCGTGCATCGGGCGCAGCTCCTCGCCGCGGCCCAGCCAGTCGTGGAAGGCGGCGTACACCGGGACGGTCAGGTAGCCGGCCAGCCTCCGCCGGCCCATCTCGCGCACCTGGTCGGCGTTGTCGTTCACGCAGACGAACAGGCGGGCGATCAGCTCGGTGTCCTGGCCGATCTCGGCGCGGACCTTGCGGACGTCCTCGGGCGAGAGCCAGTTCGTGATCGCGCCGTCGGCCTCGGCGGCGGCCAGGCGCAACATCCGGGGGCGCAGCGCGGCCAGCACGATCTTCGGCGGCGTCTTCGGCGCCCGCTCCAGCCTGAACCCCTGGACGGAGAACGTCTCGTACGTCTCCGTGACCTTCTCCCCCGCCAGCGCCTTCTTCAGGAAGCGCAGCGTGTCACGCGTGCGCGCGTACGGCTTGTCGAACGTGCCCGCGTTCCACTTCTCCACGATCGCCGGCGAGGACGCGCCGATGCCCAGCGTGAACCGCCCCGGCGCGAGGTCGGCCAGCGTGGCCGCGGACATCGCCAGCAGCCCGGGGCCGCGCGTCGAGACGGGCACGATGGCGCTGCCCAGCCGTACGCCCGGCGCCCACTGGGCGGCCAGGGCCAGCGGGGTGAAGCCGTCGACGCCGTTGACCTCCGCCGACCACGCGTCGGTGTAGCCGAGACCCGGCAACTCGGCGATCAGCTCCTGCGAGCTCGCCAGCGAGCGGTCGTAGAAGGGGATGGTCATGCCCCAGTTCTGCGTCATGCAACGGCCTCCACGTCCTCACGGGCTGAACGCGACCACCGTACCAACCGCTCGGTATGTTCCCCTAGGCCCGCAGCTCGTGGACCGCGGCGATGAAGTCCTTCGTGATCCCCCGCAGGCCCGGCAGGTGAGACAGCCCGACCAGCCGGTCCACCAGCGGCACCGTGACCTCGATCAGCCGGTACGTCCGCGCGCACCCCGGCGAGGTGTCGTGCACCCAGAACAGCACCATGCCCATGGACAGCAGCCACAGCAGCTCGGGCAGCTCCTCGCGCAGCTCGGCGTTCATGCGGTCGCGCGAGCCCTCCACGACCTCGCGGTAGATCGCGACGGACGCCTCCCGCGCCGGCGACGACTGCTTGCTGAACGGGCTCAGCGGGTTCGTCGGCTCGGCGGCGTGCTTGAAGAACTTCACGGCGAACTCGTGGTAGGGCTCCGAGACGCGCACCCACTCGCGCAGCACCCCGCTCAGCCTGGCCGCGAACGACTCCTCCGTGGCCAGGAACTCCCGGCAGGCGGCCTCGTGCTCGACCACCGCCCGGTCGTAGTACGCCTGGATCAACGCCTCCTTGCCGGCGAAGTAGTAGTAGGCGTTGCCCACGGAGACCCCGGCCTCGGCGGCGATGGCGCGCATGGTGGTCGCTTCGAAGCCGCGCTCCCGGAAAAGCCGCAACGCCGTCTCGACGATGACCTCTCGGGTGCTCTCCGATCCACGGTTTCGGGCTTCGGACACGTTCGTCACTTTACGTCGTGAAACGGCGAAGGTCATGGAGCCGCACGGTGATCGCCGACTGAAGGCAAAGTTGCGCCCGCAGCATGAGTTATCTCCTGTGAATGGTGGGATTGTCGTTTCAGGCGGAAGGGCTATTTCCGCGAAAAGGCATCGACATGTGGATACGTGGAACTGTGCGGCTCTCCATGGTCGCACTCCTCGGCATAGAGATCACCATAATCTCGCTGGCCTCGGCCGCCTCCGCCGCCACCCATCCTGATGGGTCGCGGGCCGAGGGCAGCATGAACGAGTCCGGACCCGGCTTCTGGGAAGACGGGCCGGAGAACTGGCGGCCGTCCCCGGACGCGGCGCCACCGGAGGCGTACGAATACGACGAGCCCGGCCCGCAAGGGTCGGACAACTGGATCCCTCCCGACATGCGGCGTGACCACGGCTGGACGCGGTGGCACGACGAGCCCGACTGGCCGAGGTGGCGCGACCTCGGCTGGCCCGACGGACCCGGGTGGTCCTTCGAGCCGCACACGCACGAGCGTGCCGTACCCGAGCGCGCCGTGCCCGAGCGGGAGGACAAAGTTCGCCCCAAGGAACGGCCGGCGGCCGCCAAAGCCCGCAAGAGCCCCGTACGTGGCGGGACGCCCCATGTCCCCAAGGTTCGGCGCCACACGGCTCACAAGCGCTCTCACGTCGATCTGGCGCGCGTCCTGCCCCGCAGCGCCGCCGTGCAGATCACCCACTCCACCGCCACGAACCTGCTACGCCGAGCGGGCATGCGGATGAAGTCGACGGGCAACTGCGTCAGCAAGCACCGGCACAACTGCACCTCGCTCGACTCGGTGCGTGCCGGGACGGTGGCCAAGCTCCTGGAGCTCAAGCAGCAGAGCGGCTGCCCGATCACCGTGACGGGCGGCACCGAGCGGGGCCACGCGCCGGGCACCTTCAGCCACGGGAACGGCTTCAAGATCGACATTTCCCATAACTCGTGCATCGACCGGCACATCGCCAAGCACGCCCGTAAGACCGGGGCGCGCGGCGACGGGGCGACGCTCTATCGCTCCGGGTCGACGATCTACGCCGACGAGGGCGACCACTGGGACATCCTCTTCCGCTGAGGCGGCCCCCACAGCAGATGAACGGTGTGACGCCCGTGCGTCGTGCACGGGCGTCACCTCTTCGCGCCTGGCCTCAGAGCTCGGCGGCGACCAGCTCGGCGATCTCCGCCGCGTTGAGCGCCGCGCCCTTGCGCAGGTTGTCGCCGCAGACGAACAGGTCGAGCGTGTTGGGGAAGTCGATCGCCTGGCGGATGCGGCCGACGTAGGTCGGGTCGGTGCCCACCACGTCGAGCGGCGTCGGGTAGACGCCGTTGGCCGGGTCGTCCATGAGCACCACCGTCGGCGCCGCCTCCAGGACGCGGTGCGCGTCGGCGACCGTGATCTCGCGCTCGAAGCGCGCGTGCACGGCCAGCGAGTGCGTCGTGATCACCGGCACCCGGACACAGGTCGCGGAGACCTTCAGGTCGGGGATGCCGAGGATCTTGCGGGACTCGTTGCGGAGCTTGAGCTCCTCGGAGTTCCAGCCGTCGTCCTTGAGCGAGCCGGCCCACGGCACCACGTTGAACGCGATCGGCGCCGGGAACGGCGACTCGGCGGGCAGCTTGTTGGCCAGCGCCTTGCGCACGTCACCGGCCGCCTGCCCGATCGTACGGTCGCCGGCCAGCGCCTCAACCTCGTCGTACAGCCGGGCCGAGCCCGCCACGCCCGCGCCGGAGACCGCCTGGTAGGAGGCGACGACCAGCTCGGTGAGGGTGTACTCGGCGTGCAGCGCGCCGATGGCCGCCATCATCGACAGCGTCGTGCAGTTGGGCGTCGAGATGATGCCCCGCGGGCGGTCGCGCGCGTCGAGCGGGTTGACCTCGGGCACCACCAGCGGCACGTCCGGCTGCATCCGGAACGTGCCCGACTTGTCGATGGCGATCGCGCCGCGCTCGGCCGCGATCGGCACCCAGACGGCCGAGACCTCGTCGGGCACGTCGAAGATGGCGATGTCGATGCCGTCGAACACCTCGGGCGCGAGGGCCTGCACCACGACGTCCTCGCCGCGTACCCTCAGGACCTTGCCGGCCGAGCGGGGCGAGGCGACGAGACGGATCTCGCCCCAGATGTCCTCCCGCGTCGACACGATGTCGCGCATGACGGAGCCTACGGCTCCTGTCGCCCCGATCAGGGCGAGATTGACGTTTCTTCCTGGACGCGTCCTCGACACGATGCTCATCGTCCACTACCTCCGTACACCACGGCTTCGACCTGGTCGGCGTCGAGATCGAAGGCGCGGTGCGCGGCCGCCACGGCCGCGTCGACGCCGTCCTGCCCGACGATCACAGAGATGCGGATCTCCGAGGTGGAGATCATCTCGATGTTGACCCCCGCGTCGGCGAGGGCCGCGAAGAACGTCGCGGTGACGCCGGGGTGCGACCGCATGCCCGCACCGATCAGCGACACCTTCCCGATCTGGTCGTCGAAGAGCAACGACTCGTAACCGATCCGGGCCTGGATCTTCTTCAGCGACGCGAGCGCCGTCTGGGCGTCGGCCGTGGGCAGCGTGAACGAGATGTCCGTGCGGCCCGTGGCGGCGGCCGAGACGTTCTGCACGATCATGTCGATGTTGATCTCGGCTTCGGCCAGCGTTTTGAAGATCGTCGCAGCCTCGCCGACCTTGTCGGGCACCCCGACAACAGTGATCTTGGCCTCGCTCCGGTCGTGCGCGACGCCGGAGATGATCGGCTGCTCCATCTCGGTTCCTTCGGTGTAAGGGTCGGACACGACCCACGTGCCTTCCTTGGTGCTGAACGAGCTGCGTACGTGAATCGGCAGGTCGAACCGGCGGGCGTACTCGACGCAGCGCAGATGCAGGATCTTCGCACCGCAGGCCGCCATCTCCATCATCTCGTCGTAGGAGATGCGGGGAATCTGGCGGGCCGCGGGCACGATGCGGGGGTCGGCGGTGAAGATGCCGTCGACGTCGGTGTAGATCTCGCAGACGTCGGCCTCCAGGGCCGCCGCCAGCGCCACCGCCGTGGTGTCGGAGCCCCCGCGGCCCAGCGTGGTGATGTCCTTGGTGTCCTGCGAGACGCCCTGGAACCCGGCCACGATCGCGATGTGGCCCTGGTCGATCGCCTCCTGGATGCGGCTGGGCGTCACGTCGATGATGCGCGCCTTGCCGTGGGTCGAGTCGGTGATCACGCCGGCCTGCGAGCCGGTGAACGAACGGGCCTCGTGACCCAGGTTGGCGATCGCCATCGCCAGCAGCGCCATCGAGATGCGCTCACCCGAGGTCAGCAGCATGTCGAGCTCACGGGCCGGCGGCAGCGGAGACACCTGCTCGGCCAGGTCGAGCAGCTCGTCCGTCGTGTCACCCATGGCGGAGACGATCACGACCACGTCGTTGCCGGCTTTTTTCGTCGCGACGATCCGCTGCGCGACCCGCTTGATGCAGGACGCGTCGGCGACGGACGAACCACCGTACTTTTGCACAACGAGCGCCACGAGAGTCTCCCGGTTTGGACTGTGAGGTGCCAGTCTACTGGGGGCTTCTCATGGGTCAGATGGCTCGTACCACTATGTGGATGCTCAGGCCGTGGTGACTTCCTCGGCCACGTCGAGGCGGGAATGCGCCGCCAGGGCCTGCAGCGCGCGCATCGCGGCGCCCGCGTGGTTGCCCCAGGTGTTGAAGTAGGAGTACTGCCACCACCACAGCGCCTCGTGCGGGCGGCCGGCGTGAAAGTGACGCAGGCCGTGGATGAGGTCGGCGGCGACCGCCGTCAGGTCGTCCGACAGCCGGTACGGGGTCACCCCGGTGTCCTTGTACGGGTCGAACACCTCCGCGTAGTCGTCGACCGCCTCCAGCCGCTCGGCCAGCGCCGTGCGCACGCCGTCGATGTCGGGGTCTTCGCTCATGGGCGGCTCGTAGTTGCCGGCGAGGATCACGTCGCGGTGGGCGCCCAGCTTGGCGCCTGCCAGGCACACCTGGGCGACCTCCACCAGCAGCAGCGACCAGACGGCGTCTCCGCCCTCGCCGCCCGCCACCCGGGTCATGCCGTCCACGTAGTCCTGCGCGTGCCCGGCGATCTCTTCCGCCAGCGCGCTCCAGTCGTCAGACATCCAGCAGCCTCCGTCCTTCGAACGCCCGGCCCAAGGTCACCTCGTCAGCGTATTCGAGGTCACCGCCGACAGGCAGACCGCTGGCCAGTCGTGTCACTTTGATGCCCATCGGTTTGACCAGACGGGCAAGGTAGGTAGCCGTGGCCTCGCCCTCCAGATTGGGGTCGGTGGCCAGGATGAGCTCGGTGACACGGCCGTCGGCCAGCCGCGTCATGAGTTCGCGAATGCGCAGGTCGTCGGGGCCGACACCGTCGATCGGGCTGATCGCGCCGCCGAGCACGTGGTAGGTGCCGCGGAACTCGCGCGTCTTCTCGATCGCCACGACGTCCTTCGACTCCTCGACCACGCAGATCACATGCGTGTCGCGGCGGGCGTCGCGGCAGATGCGGCACTCCTCCTCGGCGGCCACGTTGCCGCAGACCCGGCAGAAGCGGACCTTCTCCTTGACCTCCAGCAGAGCGTGCGCCAGCCGTTTCACGTCGGCCGGGTCGGCCGCCAGCAGGTGGAACGCGATCCGCTGCGCGCTCTTGGGACCGACGCCGGGAAGCAGCCCCAGCTCGTCGATCAGATTCTGGACGACCCCTTCGTACATCGCCTAGAACCCTGGCAGCTGTCCGAGGCCGCCGCCGCCGAGCCCCTGGGCCAGCGGCCCGAGTTTCTCCTGCTGCAGGTCGGCGGCCGCGCGCACGGCGTCGCGGACGGCCGCGATCACCAGGTCGGCGATCGTGTCGGCGGTGTCCTGCGGGTCACCGCCGTCGATGACGCTCGGGTCGATCTTGAGCTCGAGCAGCTCGCCCGAGCCGTTGACGACGGCCGTGACCAGGCCGCCGCCTGATGAGCCCTCGATCTGCGCGTCGTTGAGCTCCTGCTGGGCGCTCACGAGCTGCTGCTGCATGAGCTGGGCCTGCTCCAGCAGCTGCTGCAGGTTGACATCCCCTGGGTTCACCGTCGTGCGCTCCTCGTGGCTCCGCGTTCTTGACTGCCACGAGCCTACGGTGTTTGGGCGCCGTCATGTACTGGTGGAGTCACCATGTTTCGTGCAGGGATCGCTTACCGGGACAGCTGCCACTTCGCGGCCCTCCGGCGAACGCCGCCCCGGCGCCCTTGGCCGGGGCGGCGAACCGTGATGTCCTGGCCGGGTCTCGGCCCCCCTCCAGCGCCCGAGACCCGGCCATCACGCCGGCGGAGCGGCCGCACCACGCCGACGTGTTGGTCAAAAAAATTACTCACCCTACGTTGCACACACGTTGCGCTCATTCAATCACCCTCCGCAATCCCCCTGAACAGGTTGCGCACAACGGGCATAAGACGGATGCTCTACATGACTACTTGGAGTGACCGATGAGTTACGCCCACCTCGACGCCTACTCCCGACTCCTGCGCGGAGCGTACGAATCCGCAGCGTCCGGGCGGTTCTGGCCCGAGTCGCCCAGACAACTCATCAGGGCATCCTGGCGCCGTTCGTTCGACGCCGGGATCGATCCGGAGGGCACGTCCGCCCCGCTCGTCTACGATGCCTCGCTCATCACCGACATCCGCAAGAACCATCCGCTGCAGCCGCTGCTGCCGCTGATGGCCAAGACGCTGTCCGGGCTGGCCGAGGAGACCGGCCACGTCATGATCGTCACTGACGGCGACGCCCGGGTGCTCTGGCGGGAGGGCAACCACTCGATCATGCGCCGCGCCGACGACATCGGCCTGGCCACCGGCCACCAGTGGACCGAGCACAGCGTCGGCACCAACGGCATCGGCACCGCCCTGGCCGTCGGGCGCCCCGTACACGTCTACTCCGAGGAACACCTCATGCGCGCGCTGCACATCTGGTCGTGCAGCGCCGCGCCCATCACCGACCCCGACACCGGCCGCATCATCGGCTGCGTCGACGTCAGCGGCACCTCCCGCAGCCTCCACCCCGCCACCGTCGCCCTCGTCGCCGCGACGGCCAAGCTCGCCGAGACCGAGCTCGCCCTGCGCATGCACCAGCGCGACGAACGCCTGCGCCGCCGTTACGAGTCACTGCGCAGCCGGCCCGGCATCCTGCTGTCGTCCACCGGCCGCGTCATCTCCGGCGACCCGGCGGGCGGCCTGGGCGGGCGCGTCACCCTCGCCGGGACGACCTTCGCGCCCGGCCAGCGCATGATCCTCAGAGACGGCACGGTCGCCCTCCTCGAACCCTTCTCCGACGGCTACCTGCTGCGTCCGGCGCCGGCCGCCATGCCGTCGTCGCTGCGGCTGTCGTTCCTGGGGGAGAGCACGCCGACCGCGTCACTCGCCGACATCGAGCGTCCCCTGTCACTGCGCCACGCCGAGATCCTCACCCTCCTGGCGCTCCACCGCCACGGCCTGACCGCCGAGCAGCTCTCCTTCCACCTGTACGGCGACGCCGGCAACCCGGTGACCATCAGGGCGGAGATCCACCGGCTGCGCGGCCAACTCGGCAACGCGATCGCGGCCAAGCCGTACCGGCTGACCTGCCCGGTGGAGGCCGACTTCCTGGAGATCCGCCGCCTGCTGGCGGGGGGCGACCCGGCCAGGGTCGCCGCCGCCTACGGCGGCCCTCTCCTCCCTCGCTCCGAGTCACCGGAGATCCGCCGCGAACGCGACGAGCTGGAGGCCCAGGTCCGCGCCTGCCTACTCCGCCGAGGCTCCCCAGACGACCTGTGGGCGTACGCGCAGACCTGCAACGGCCGCGACGACTACGAAATCCTGGAACGCCTCGCCGAACTCCCCCCGACCGACCTCCGCTCGGCTGCCGCCCGCACCCGCCTCCTCCCCTGACCTCGCGAACGCCGCGCACCCGTACCTACCGGACCCGAGCCGCGGCTGGCCGGCCGCTTCGGCTGCGGAACGCATCTCCTGACCGCTGTTCCCGTGTACGCGGGAACAGCCGTGCCTGTGACGCAACCCGGTGTGGGCAGACGGGGTCAGACGCCAGAGGGGATCACCTCGGCGGTGCCGTGGCGTGGACGTGGTCGATCGACGGCGGCGCGCATGGCCACCGTGCGGCGCGCGACCCCGCCCACGCCTCATCTGGAGACGACGGGCGGGTGCTCGCCGCTCAGGGGTGCGTCAGGTGTGGTCGATCTCGCCGATGACCTGGGCGTCCAGCTCGCGTTCGAGCAAGGCCATGCCCGAGACGGCGTCCACGTCGGCGTCGGCGTCGTTGAGGGGGTCGACGTCGTCCACGTCGGCGCTCTTGTCGCGTCCCGGGATCGCCTCCGGCCAGGCGGAGGCACCGCCCCGGGCGGAGGCGCCGGCCCGTGCGGAGGGCACGCGCGGGCCCGCCTGGGCGGCCGCCTGAGCCGCCGAACGCGCGGCGGCGCGACCCGCTCCCCCGCCTCCCGCCGGAGCGGCGGCGACGGTACGGGTCGGGTCGGGGCCGGGCGGGGCGGCAGGACCGGGATCGTCGGGAGCGTCAGGCCAGGACTCGTCCGTGGTGGCACGTCCCGGCGGAGGGGCGGGCGGCTGTGCGGCCTCCTCACCGCCCCTGTCGTCGTGGGGCGCGCCGTGCGACGCCGTACGCCCCTGAGGGCCGGCTGTCCCCTGGCCCGCGGCCGGCGGGGCCGTCTGGGCGCCGGGCACCGGCCCTGCGGGCGCACCTCCGTGCGACGGAGGACGTACGGGGCCCCGCGACGCGGAGGGCGCCGGCGAGCCGCCCACGACGGCCTCCACCTTCCAGGTGCCGCCGAGCACCTCGCCCAGCACCCCGGCCACCACGGCGTCCTTGCCGCCGCCGGTGAAGTTCTTCATGGCGCCGACCTGCGTGAAGCCGAGCGTCACGATGTTGCCTTCGACGCCCACCACCTGGGCGTTGGTGCTCACGTTGGCCCAGACGACGATGCTGCGCTGCTTGAGCGCGGCGAGCACGGCGGGCCACTGAGCCTGAACGCCACCCGTACCGGCCGACGCCGGAGCCCCCTGAGGGGCGCCACTGTGAGGAGACGGGACGGGAGCGCTCGGGGCCGGCGCCGGACTCCCCGGCCTGACCGCCTCCGGCCAGTCGTCCGCCCCAGGAGAAGCCGCGGCCCGGGGCGCAGCGGCGCCACCGCCGTCCGCGTCACCGCCGCCATGGGACGCCGTACCGGACGGGACCGGCTGCCCGCCCTGGGCGGCCGGCGTCTGAACACCTGCCGGCTGACCAGGCTGCGACGCGCCGTTCATGACGGGGGCGCTGGGCGCAGGCGGCTGAGGAGCAGGGGCCTGGGACGAGGGCGCGCGGGCGGCCATCTGGGCGACGGCGCCGCCGCGTTCGAGACGCTCGATGCGGGCGAGCAGGGCCGCCTCGCCCTGCGCCGCACCCGGGAGCAGAACGCGCGCGCACATCAGCTCCAGCAGCAGACGCGGTGAGGTCGCCCCGCGCATCTCGGTGAGCCCGGCGTTGAACACCTCGGCCGCGCGGGTCAGCTCGGCGGGCCCCATCGAGGCGGCCTGCTGCACGAGCCGCTCCAGCTCGTCGGCGGGACGGTCGAGCAGCCCGCTGGAGGCCGCTTCCGGAACGTTCGCCAGGATCACCAGGTCGCGGAAGCGTTCGAGCAGGTCGGCGGCGAAGCGGCGGGGGTCGTGGCCGCCCTCGATCACCCGGTTGACCGTGTGGAAGACCTGCGCGCCGTCACGGGCCGCGAACGCGTTGACGACCTCGTCGAGCAGGTCGCCGTCGGTGTAGCCCAGCAGCGAGACGGCCTTGGCGTACGTGATGCCGCCGTCGTCGGCCCCGGCGAGGAGCTGGTCGAGGATGGACAACGTGTCACGCGCGGACCCGGCCCCGGCGCGTACGACCAGGGGCAGCGCAGTCGGTTCGTACGGCACGTTCTCGGAGGTGAGGATCTCCTCCATCAGCGCCCGGAGCGTCGCCGGCGGCATCAGCCGGAACGGATAGTGGTGCGTGCGCGACTTGATGGTGCCGATGACCTTTTCCGGCTCCGTCGTCGCGAAGATGAACTTCAGGTGCGGCGGGGGCTCCTCGACGAGCTTGAGCAGCGCGTTGAAACCCTCGCGGGTCACCATGTGCGCCTCGTCGATGATGTAGATCTTGTAGCGCGCCGAGACGGGGGCGAAGAACGCCCGCTCACGCAGGTCGCGCGCGTCGTCGACACCACCGTGGGAGGCGGCGTCGATCTCGATGACGTCGAGGTGGCCGGGCCCGGTCGGGGCCAGCGCGACACACGACTCGCACACACCGCACGGATCGGGCGTGGGGCCCTGCTCGCAGTTGAGCGAGCGCGCCAGGATGCGGGCGCTGGAGGTCTTGCCGCAGCCGCGGGGACCGCTGAACAGGTAGGCGTGGTTGATCCGGCCCGTACGCAGTGCCTGCCGGAGCGGGTCAGTGACGTGCTCCTGACCCTTGACCTCGGCGAAGGTCCCGGGTCGGTACTTGCGGTAAAGCGCAAGGCTCATGCGACCATCCCGCCTGCGAGGGGGCTCCCAACGAAGAGACCCCCCGCACACCCGCCAGAGCCCGCTTATCCTTGCTGCCTTCCGGCCCTGGGGAGGTTCACAGGATGACGCCGCGCGAGGGGTCCAGTGACAGTCTAGCCGGACGGCGCAGTGCTCGCTCCACCCTGAAGCCACTGGAAATCGTGGTCCGCACACCCCGAGAAGTCCGGTAAGCTCGTCGGCGGAGGATTCGCCTAGTGGCCGAGGGCGCACGCTTGGAAAGCGTGTAAAGGGCAACCTTTCGGGGGTTCAAATCCCCCATCCTCCGCCAGTCCAGAAGGGGTGTGCCGTGATCACGGCACACCCCTTCTGGTTTTCCGTCCGAGTTTGGGTCTCAGTTGAGCCCTCCACGCACCAGGACGAGCGGATCCCCCAGGGCCGTCGAACCCGCGCTGTCGGCTTGAGGAATCCAGACCACGCTGGCCGACGAGCTCGCCGTCTTCCTGCGCGCAGGACCGCGACGTCATCCGCACGACCATCGACGACTTCCTCTTCCGCCGTGCACAGCGCTACCGACGCGGCCCCGACGCCGTCGCGGCCGGGCCGGCTTCGGCGAGGCGCACGAACCGCATCCACGACCGGTCGACGGTGCTTCGCACGCCGAGCAGCCTCGGCGGAGCCGCCGCTGACCTGCGCTACCGTTGAGCTGAGTCCGGCACACTGATCCTGTGCCGGACTCAGCCCAAGATCGCGGGTCGCGGCGTTTCCGGTTTCTAGCTCTTGCTCCAGACCGACGCGATGACGCCGTCCTCAGCGCTCAGGATCTGCGGCTGGTAACCGAGCGCCTTCATCTGGGCCGACTTGACCGTGTAGGTCACCTTGGACAGGCCCAGGTACTCCTTCAGGCCGGTCGAGCTGCCCTTGCTCCACACGGTGGTGTACAGCTTGCCGGGTTCGACGGCCATGAGGACCGGGCGCAGACCCTGCCTCGTCTTCTCCAGCAGTTCCTTGCCGCGCTGCTCCACGGTCTGGCCGAGCGTCACCTGGACGGTGCCCGCGACGGCGCCGGTCACCCAGACGGCCGCGTAGAGGGGCTTCTCGACCGTGCCGTACACGTCCAGCGACGCGAGGCTGTAACCGGCGGCGGTGAGCTCGGTGTTGACCTTCACGAAGGTCTCCCTGCTCATGCTCAGCTGGGACTTGCCCAGCTGAGCGGTCTTCTCGAAAACCGCCGCGAGGACCGCGCTCGAACCGGAACCGGTGGCGGTGATCAGCTTGGGCTGGAAGCCCGCCGCCGCCTGCTCCTGGATGCGCTTGGGCAGGTCCGTGGCCGACAGGCCCTGCAGGACGTTCACCTTGCGGGTGGCGTCCTTGGTCCACAGGGACGTGTACTGCGGGTTGGCCGCGTTGGTCACGTTCAGAGCCGTGGGAACGTAGCCCTTGCCCAGGAGGTCCTTGACACGCTGGATCAGCTTCGAGCCGCTGAGCGCGTCGAGGGAGAGCCAGTCCAGTGACTGGCTCTGCACGGCCTGAGCGGTCGTGGCAGGCTGGGCGGCCATCGCCGGGGAGGCGAGTGCCAGCAGGGGCGCGGTAGCGGTCGCCACGGCAGCGGTAAGGACGGCCACCTTCTTCGCGTTCCTCATGTTCCTCCTCAGGAGTAAAGGTTGCCCCAATTGGGGACAAGTGGGGACCATAACAGAGCATGAGTACGCGGCAACCAATAGTTACCGACATCGTGACAAGGCTGTGTCAAATCTTCCGACTGCCCGAGGAGCGTCGTCTGGGCCGAGGAGCCGGCGGGCGCCCAACGTTGCGGCCGGATCCGGCCAGGCGGTCAACCCGCATGGCCACCGTGTTCCGGACAACCGAGTGACGTGCTGCTACGCGCACTTGGCCACTCGCGACGGACAACCGGCGGTTCGGTGGCTCGAACCACATCGGTCACGCCGGAGCGTGATCAAACAACCGATCCACGGCGAGCCACAACGATCAGTTGTGCGCGCCTAGGGTGAGCCGGTGGACACCGAGGCATTGCGATCGTTCGTCCGGGCGGCCAGGCTCGGGCAGCTGCAACATGCGGCCGATGAGCTGGGCGTGACGCAGCAGGCAGTCTCCAAGCGGATCGCCGCCCTGGAGCGCGAGCTGGAAGTCCGTCTGTTCACACGTACCGCCCGAGGGGTTGAGCTGACGCTCGACGGTCAGGCGTTTCTCCCCCACGCGCGGAGCATCGTCGCGGGTGTCGATCGCGCCATCACCGCGGTCATGCCGGGTTTCCGGGCCCTTCGGATCGACGTTCTCGGCCTGCGGAGCGCGCAGGCCGTTGTTCTGCACGACTATTGGCGGTTACATCCCGAAACGAACCTCGACGTGGTGATTCTCCGGGTCGACGACCCGCGCGTGGCGGCCGCGGCCGTCGAAGCAGGCGATATCGACGCCTCGTTCCGCACCGTCACCGCCCCACACACACTGCCGCCCGACGTGCGGATGATTCACGCGTTCGGCTCTCCGCTGCAGCTTCTCGTCGGCCCGAGACATCCGCTCGCCTCCGCGCGAAGCCTGACGCCGCCGCAGCTGCGTAAGCACCGGATTTGGGTGCCGGGTATCGCGCCCAGAAGCGAATGGGCGGAGTTCTACGATCAGCTCGCCACCGAATTCGACCTACGCATCGACGCGGTAGGCCCGCACTTCGGAGACGAGGTGCTCCTGGACACCCTCGCGGAATCCGCGGACGTGGCCACCCTCGTCGGGGCACGCGACCGGTACATCTGGCCGACGAACCACGACCTGCGCCGCATCCCCATCGTGAATCCCACCCTCGCCTACCCGCTCTCGCTCATCCTCCCCAGAACGAATCCACACCCAGGACTCCGTGGACTCATCACCCACCTCGGAAGCCTGCCGAGGCTGTCCTGAGACGGTCTGGCTCCCGTCCTGGGCGACGACGCCGCGGCGCGGCGACAGCGCACACGCTCACAGGTCCTAACCCGACAGAGGCGACTCGACCGGCTGCGGACAGCAGCCTCCACCAGCGCTTATCCAGTAACCGGTACACCAGAAAGGGTCGTGGCATGTCCAGTGACCGTCTCATGCGCATCCATGGCGCCGAGTTCCAGGCCATGGCCGAGAGGGTCCTGCGGGCCACCGAGCTCACCTCCCGCCTGAACGTCCTGCCCTTCGAGGACGAAGCGGGCAAGGCGGAACTGTTCGAACAGATCCTCGGCAAGCCGCTGCCGGCGAGAGTCACGATCTATCCGCCCTTCTACACGGATCACGGCCTTCACCTGGACCTCGCCGAGCAGGTGTTCATCAACCAGAACTGCACGTTCCTCGACTACGCCGGCATCCGGCTCGGCGAGCGCGTGATGGTCGGACCAAAGGCCACGTTCATCACCGTCGGTCACCCGGTCGATCCTGAGGAGCGACGGGGGTGGTTGAGCGGCGCGCCCATCGACGTGGCGGACAACGTGTGGATCGGCGCCGGTGCCACGATCCTGCCCGGGGTCAGCATCGGCCGTGATGCCGTGGTCGCCGCCGGCGCGGTCGTGGCCGATGACGTTCCGCCGGCGAGCCTGGTGACCGGTGGTAAGGCAACCGTGCATCGACGGTGGTGACGACCTCTCCTGGGGCCACGCCGAGCGCCGGACCACGGCAGGCGCAGCCTGGCCGAAGTCGACTGGACTCGTGAAGTCGACCCGGAACTCGCCCGGTCCTGGGATCACATAGAGAGCTCACAGGGCCTCAGCCCTATGGGCGAAGAGTCCATGTCTGACAGCCTCTACCTGTCCGAGCACAACGAGGGCCAGGTGTACCCGCTCAACCCGCACGTCATCGGTCCGGATGGCGCGTGGGAGGCATGGGATGTCGCGTCCTGGCGTCCGAGCGAGATCCGCTACAGATCGTGCTGGGATCTCATGGAGGACCAATTCGGCGATTACCTGTCGCGACGTTGATACGCCCTGCTCGGAGCACCTCGACAGCACCGACTTCGACGATCGCTGCTGTTCCCGGTCTCCCCGCATGCGTCTTGACCAGCGCCGTGAATGGGCTCAGTTCGTGCGGATGCGCAGGACCGAGCGGTGGCCCCAGGTGGCCCACCGCCAGAGCCACTCCATGGGGCCCTGGCGGTGGCGGCGCAGCCAGAGGGTGGCGAACAGCCACTGGGCCGTGAGGATGGCTCCCGCGACCAGGTACGCCGCCGTCAAGGATCGCCCGATCGGCAGGCCGAGGATGTGGGTGGCCGCCAGGACGAGGAGTGTGGCGGTCAGGTAATTGGTCAGTGCCATCCGGCCCAGTGGCACGAAGACGGCCCGCAGCGCCGGTCGCAGCGGTGTTCTGAGCAGGAGCAGCAGGGCGCACACGTACACACCGGCGAGCAGCAGATCCGCCAGGCTGGACGTGAAAGACGGCTGCGCCGTGTCCGCCCCCGTTCGCACGTTTGCCTGTACCCACAGGGCAGAGACAGCCCCCGCCGCGAAGACCAGGCCCAGCAGGAACGGCCCTCGGGCGGACCGGTCGATCTGCTCGATCACCCCGTATCGGACGAGTGCCGAGCCCAGCAGGAACAGCCCGGCGATGAGCAAGGGTCCACCCCCGCCGAAGACGAGCGCGGCCGGGACGAGTGCGGCGGCGAGGCCGGCCACGGCCCACCGCGGCAGCCAGGTCGAGGGCAACAACACCAGCATGCCGACGATCGCGTACTTGGTCAGGATGTCGCCCGGCCACAGCAGCATATGCACGAGGCCGATCGCGAGGAGCGCCACAAGCCGGCGCAGCAGGACCAGCCATGGGCGGGTGACCCGGTTCGCGGCGGAGTCCAGCAGCAGCGAGAACCCGATACCGAACAGCAGGGAGAAGATCGGGAGCCCGAGCCAGGGGTCCCAGTCGCCCATGGGCTGCGTCACGACGGCGGTGCCGTCGTTGGCTATCAGCTGGATGTTGGCGAGCAGGATCTCGCACAGCGTGAACCCGCGCAGGACGTCGAGCGCGGCGATACGCGCTCGGCCCGGGGAGGTCATCGCGGGGCCTCCCATGCCGTCGCCTCGGCGCGGGCGGCGGGGACACCGGGACCGCGGGCCAGACCTCCGGCGTTCAGTCCTAAAGCGTGATCTTTATGAAGCATGGGCCTCATCCTGGAGATGTGGCCCGGTGCGGACACCGACCACAAGTCGGGGTCTCGCACGTACTTTCGGCCGGTTCAGCGCTCAGCTGTCGGCCGCCCCGTATCGCTCACGCGTTCAAAGGAGGGACCATGCCGGAGACCTCCGAAGCGGCCCCGGCACGTCCGCCATGGAAGGGTCGTTCAGGATCCGGTGACCTTGATGGCGCCGGAGTCGCTGGACAGGGTGAGTGAGCGCGGGGCCGAGGCGTCGTGCGGTGTGCCGATCTCCTTGCGGCCCGAGTCGGTGGTCGTGGTGATGTTGTACGGCCCGCCCGGCACGCGCACCTCCGTGCTCCCCGAGTCGGCCGACGTCTCGACCTTGTCCGGCTGAGCGGTGAAGGCCAGCGTGATGGCGCCCGAGTCGCTCTCCATGACGACCTGCCGGGACGCCAGCCCGCCGGCCTCGATCGAGCCCGAGTCGCTGGTGACGTCCACGTCGCCGGACAGGTCCCGCAGCGTCACGTTCCCGGAGTCGCTGACGGCGGTGACGCGCAGCCCCTTGGGGATCTCGACCTCGTAGCCGACGTCGCAGCTCCCGCCGCCCAGCCAGCCGCCGGGGCAGCTGAACCCGAGCACCAGCGTGTCGCCCTGCGTCTCATGCGTGGCCTCGGGCTTGTCCTTGCGCCAGGTGAGGCGCTCGGTCACGTGGACGCCCTGCCGGTCCGACTCGACGACCTCGATGCCGCCCGAGTCGGCCTCGATCCGTATCGCGCTCACCTTGTCGGTGACGTCGTACGACACCGTGTCCTTCTCGAGCGCGCCGGCGAGGCCGCACCCCGTCAACACCGCCGCGAGCGCCACCGAACCCGCCACCACACCTGAGCTCCTCATGCGCATGAGTCTCCAGGAAGCAGGCCGGGACGGCGTCCGGGACGTCCCTGAACGCCCCCTGACAGCACCCCCGAGACCGGCTCCCTACCAGGCGACCGGAAGCGCATGCACGCCGAAGAAGTCCGACTTGGTACGCAACGGCACGTCCTCGGGCGGTACGGCCAGGCGCAGGCCGGGGAAGCGCTCGACCAGCGCGGCGAAGGCGACCCGCATCTCGACGCGGGCCAGCTGCTGACCAAGGCACTGGTGGATGCCGAGGAGGTAGCCCGCATCCACACGGTGATGCGCGAGCTGGTCGAGTCGCTCAGGGACAACGGGCCCGGACCTGACCGCCGGCAGCTCATGCTCGGCGTGGTGGCCATACCGCCGCCTCACTCCACGTCCTGAAATCTCTTTGCGCACGCGGGCGCGCGGCGTCTACCGTCGCCGCATGACGGTGGAGTACGCCTGGCGGGGCCGGTTCGAGAACGCCGCGCTCAACGCGCTGCACGCCGAAGGCTTCGGCCATGAGCCACTGGGCGACGACTGGTGGGGTCAGGTCAACCGGCACAGCCTCGGGTGGGTGTGCGCGAACGACTCCGGCAGGCTGGTCGGCTTCGTCAACGTGGCCTGGGACGGCGGCGTGCATGCCTTCGTCCTCGACACGCTCGTGGCGCGCGGGCTACGGCGGGCCGGCGTCGGCGCGCGGCTCGTCGCCCTCGCGGCCGCGAACGCCCGGGAGGCCGGCTGCGAGTGGCTGCACGTCGACTTCGACGACGACCTGAAGGACTTCTACTTCGGCGCCTGCGGGTTCCGGCCGACGAACGCGGGCCTCATAGCCCTGTGACGAGTTTCCCCGGGGCCCTTTCCGGTGAAAGCGTCAGGCCCTGATGCCGGCCGGTTATGCGACCGCGCCGTGACGTCGGCACATACCCAGTCCGCATTTGCCGCCCTCGTCACTCCCGTTCACGATCCCGAGGGAGGAGGCGAGATGTCCGAGTCGTATGACGTCGAGGTGATGCCGCCGTCCGTCGCCGTCGCCCGGTTCTGCATGTGGGTGCAGGCGATCCTGGGGCTGGTCGGGGTGTTGCTGCTGGTCGTCCTGCTGGGTGGCGCGTTTCCCGTCGCGCTGGCCGGCATGCTGGTCGCGGGACTGGCCGTCCCGCTGGCGACGCTGCTGCTGATCGCGTTCCTGGCGTTGCGGATGCGCTCGCGGCGCGGCTGGGTCCGTACGGCCGGGCTGGTGGTGGAGCTGCTGATCACCCTGCTGGGTCTCTGGCAGCTCGTGCAGGACGTCACGATCGGCAACCTGCTGGGCGCGATCATGGCCGGGGCGGTGTTCGGTCTGCTGTGCCGGCCGTCGTCGGCGACATGGTTCGACCGGTGAACGTGCTCAGGCGCTGACGACGGCCTTGGAACGGTCGGTCGCCATGCTGACGGCGAAGGCGCCGAGCACGGTCCCGGTGACGTAACGCTGCACGCGTAGCCAGACCGGGCGCCGGGCCAGGAAGGCGGCCAGCGCACCCGCCGAGATCACGATGAGGCCGTTGACCAGCGTGCCGACCGCGATCTGCACGGACCCGAGCGCGAGGCTCTGCAGCAACACGTGTCCCATCGACGGGTCGACGAACTGCGGCAGCAGCGACAGGTGCAGGATCGCGATCTTGGGGTTTGAGCAGGCAGGTCAGCAACCCCATCGAGAAGAGCCTGCCGGGCCGCTCCACGGGCAGCTCGCGCGGCTCGAACGCCGAAGCGCCGCCCGGCCTGACGGCGTTCCAGGCCAGCCAGAGCAGGTACGCGGCCCCGGCGAGCTTCAGCGCCGTGTACGCGGCCGGCACGTACGCGAAAACGGCCGTCAGCCCGAGACAGGTCGCGGTCAGGTACACGGTGAAGCCGAGGAAGACCCCCGTCAGCGAGATCATCCCCGAGCGGCGGTCCTGCGTGATCGACCGGGAGACCAGATAGATCATGTTCGGCCCGGGCGTGAGCACCATGCCCAGAGAAACCAGCGCGATCCGATCAATCCCCCCGTCATACCGGCACATATCCGACAAATCCCAAAAAATCATGCAACTATTATTGCCCTGCGTATTCATCCCACTACGGGGAAGAACCGCGGAATGCAGTTCGACGACGATGCGCGGCTCGATCCCTCGCAGGTCGAGGACGCCAGGGCCTCCGGTCCGTCGCCACGCGGCGGCCCCGGCGGAATGCCCGGCGGCTGCATGCTGCCCATCGGCCGCCGGGGCGGCTGCGGCGGTTGTCTCATCCTGATCGTCGCGGCGGTCGGGATGCTGCTGTTCGGGGTGGTGCCCTCACCGTTCCCCGGCGAGGAGGACGGCCAGCAGGGCGGCGGCCGGATGCCGAGCCCGCCGCCGACCTCCGCGCCCTCCCCGACCGGCAACCTCGCGGAACGCTGCCGGACGGGCGCCGACGCCGACCAGTCGGAGGACTGCCGCATCGTCGGCACGGTCAACAGCATCCAGTCGTACTGGCGGCAGGCGTTCGCCGAACAGGGGCGGACGTACACGCCGGCCAGGACGGTGCTGTTCTCGCAGGCGGTTGACACGGCCTGCGGCATGGCCGACTCCGCCGTTGGCCCGTTCTACTGCCCGGCCGACCGCAAGGTCTACCTGGACCTGTCGTTCTTCAACACGCTCCAGCGCGACTTCGGGGCCGAGGGCGGCCCGTTCGCCCAGGCGTACGTCGTCGCCCATGAGTACGGCCACCACGTCCAGAACCTGCTCGGCACCATGAACCGGGTCGGCAGCGACAACCGTCCCGGCGCCGGCAGCCCGTCGGTACGCCTCGAACTCCAGGCCGACTGCTACGCCGGTGTCTGGGCGCACAACGCGGTCAAGACCGGCTTCTACGAGGCGCCGTTCACGCAGGCCGACATCGACCAGGCGCTGAGCGCCGCCGCGGCGGTCGGCGACGACAGCATCCAGCGCCGCTCCCAGGGCCGCGTGACCCCCGACGCGTTCACGCACGGCACCTCCGAGCAGCGCACGAGGTGGTTCGGCATCGGGTACGACACCGGCGACCCGACACGCTGCGACACCTTCACCGGCCGCATCTGACGTCATTTCGCGGCTTTTCTGGGAAGTCGTCCTTGCGACGATGACCCAGAAGGGACGTCAACATGGACTTCAGGGACCAGGCCGACCTCGACTCCTCCCAGGTCGAGGACGCGGGCGGCGGCGGCGGTTTCTCAGGCCCACCAGGCGGCATGATCATCGGCGGTGGCGGCATCGTCAGCCTGATCGTGTTCGTGCTCGTGATGGTCCTGAACAACGTGGGCGGCGGCGCCGAGCCCGCCCAGCAGCGGCCTCCGTCCAACCTGTCGCAGCAGTGCCAGACCGGCAAGGACGCCGACCAGTCGGAGCGGTGCCGGGTGGTGGGCGTGGTCAACAGCATCCAGGACTACTGGAAGCAGGAAATATCCGAATATCGGCTAGCGAAGACCGTCCTGTACACCGGCCAGGTCCGCACCGCCTGCGGCTCCGCCGACTCCTCCGCCGGCCCGTTCTACTGCCCCGGCGACCGCCGCGTCTACCTCGACCTGAGCTTCTTCGACCAGCTCCACCGCCAGTTCGGCGCGCAGGGCGGCCCGTTCGCCCAGGCGTACGTGATCGCCCACGAGTACGGCCACCACGTGCAGAACCTGCTCGGCGCGCTCGACGCGGGCAGCTCGGTCCCCGTCGAGCTGCAGGCCGACTGCTACGCCGGCGTCTGGGCGCACAACGCGACCACGACCGGCTTCTACGAAAGACCCTTCACCCAGACGGAGATCGCCCAGGCCCTCGACGCCGCGGCGGCCGTGGGCGACGACAGGATCCAGCAGCGCACCATGGGCAGAGTCGACCCAGAATCGTTCACCCACGGCAGCTCCGCGCAACGCGTCAACGCGTTCGAGCGCGGCTACGAGAACGGCTCCCCAGCCGACTGCGACCTCAATGACCTGGGCTGATGCCATCGGACAACGCAAGTCGTCGGATTCTCTCCTAAAATCAGGGGGGTGATCTTCAAGCTTGTCGGCGACGGACGCCCTTACCCCGACCACGGTCTGACCCCCAGGGAGTGGGCTCAGATCCCGCCACGGCAGGTCCGGCTCGACTCGTTGATCACCACGAAGGCCATGCTGGACCTGCACTCTCTTCTGGCCGCCGACTCCACTTTCTACGGCGACCTGTTCCCCCATGTCGTGCAGTGGCAGGGCGAGCTCTACCTGGAGGACGGCCTCCACCGCGCCCTGCGCGCCGCGCTGCACCAGCGCTCGATCCTGCACGCGAGGGTCCTCGAACTGCCCGCCTGAGCAAGGAAAGCGAAAGGGCCCCCGAGATCTCGGGGGCCCTTTCGGCTGTGGCGGTGGTGGTGGGATTTGAACCCACGGATGAGTTGCCCCATCACACGCTTTCGAGGCGTGCGCCCTCGGCCACTAGGCGACACCACCGCGCACGAGCTTACCGGATTCTGCGAGTGGCAAAGAACCGCTTCAGTACGTCACCGCATTCCTCGGCCAAAACGCCCATCACAACCTCGGGCCGATGGTTGAGCCGGCGGTCGCGCACGACGTCCCAGAGCGAGCCCACGGCACCGCCCTTGTCGTCGACGGCGCCGTACACGATGCGGTCGACCCTGGCCAGCACCGCCGCGCCCGCGCACATCGTGCAGGGCTCCAAGGTCACCACGAGCGTGCAGCCGTTCAGGCGCCACCGGCCGCGGCGCGCGGCGGCCCGCCGCAGCGCGAGGACCTCGGCGTGGGCGGTCGGGTCGGCGGCGGACTCGCGGTCGTTGCCCGCGGCGGCCAGCACCTCGCCGTCAGGGCCGAGCACCACCGCCCCCACGGGGATCTCACCCCTGTCGCCGGCCGCGGCGGCCTCCGCCAGGGCCAGTCGCATGGCCTCCGCGTGGGTCACCTGAGCCGGTCGAGCTCGTCGGCGAACGACAGCCGCTCGGCGATCACCGACAGGATGTCAGCCGGCAGCACGCCCTCCTCCATGCTGAGCTCCAGCAGCTCCTCGCTGCTCACACCGAGGTCGCTGAGCGCCTCGAAGTCGCCCGCGGGACGCACGCCGAGCTCGTTGGCCTCCTTGTCGGGCACCACGCCGGCGAACTCGGCGAACAACTCGCCCAGACGGTTGGACGGCACCGCGTGCGCGTCCGACAGGAAGACCCGTGGCTCGTCGTCGCCCCGGTACCGGACGATGGCGAACCATTCGTCCTCGACCTCGACGCAGAGCAAGGCCAGCTCGTCGCCCGTGAGCCCCAGCGTCTCCGTGACCGCGTCACCGAAGTCGTCGACGATCTCGGCATCCGTCAGATCGACTTCGGCGCCGCTCCAGCCGTCGGTGGTCCTGACGAACGCCGCAGAGAAGGTGTTGGACGCCATGTCCGCGCTCCAGGGGGGTCAGCCGAAGACCGATTCGATGGCCCGCTCGAACGGCTCGGAGAAGCCGAGCCGCGCGGCGATGCTGGACAACACGTCTTCGGGCAGCAAGTCAATGTCGCCGGAGAGGATGCCCAGCTCCATCTCGTCCAACCCGAGATCGGCGAAGATCGACAGATCTCCGGCAGGGAGCACGGTCTCCTCGTCCTGGAGGATCTCGTCGAGCTCCTCCTCGTCCGGCACGGGGACGTCGAGATAGTCGAGCACCTCCCGCGCCAGCGGGAAGTCCCACGAGGCGGCGATGTCGGACAGGAACACGTCGACCCGCTCGCCCAGCACCCGCAGCGCCACGAAGAACTCGTCGCCCACCGCGACCAGACCGATCGTGCCGCTCTCACTCGGCTGCTGCTTCAGGGCGTGAATGAGCCCCTTCAGATCCGACGTGAGCGCGACAGGCAGCATCTCCGCATCCCAGCGGTCGTCCTCGCGATAAACCACGATGGCGAAGTCGAGAGCGTCTTCGTCTGTCATCGCCATCTCCAACCGACCTCTGACACGGCAAATATCACCAGCACCCAATCGTTCCAGAACCCGCCACTCGGCGTGTGCCTCTCCGACCAAATTGTGATCAAAACCCATGGCGTGAGCCGCACGGCCCCTTCCCATGCCTCACCCCGCCCAACGTACGGCACGTCATATTCCGCATTTCGCGCAGGTAGGCGAGGGTGCGACCGAGAGCGGCACCAGATAGCGTTGGCCTCCATGGAGACCCTCGTCGTCGATCATCCGCTCGTGGCCCACAAGCTCACCACGCTGCGCGATGTCCGCACCGACTCGCCGACCTTCCGCAGGCTCGCCGACGAGCTGGTGACGCTGCTCGCGTACGAGGCCACGCGGGACGTCCGGGTCGCCGAGGTCACCGTCGACACGCCCGTCTCCACCGCCCGCGGGGTGCGGATGGCGAAGCCGTACCCGCTGGTCGTGCCCATCCTGCGGGCTGGGCTCGGCATGCTCGACGGCATGACCAGGCTGCTGCCCACGGCCGAGGTCGGGTTCCTCGGCATGATCCGCAACGAGTCCACGCTGCAGGCCGAGACGTACGCCACCCGCCTGCCCGACGACCTGTCCGGCCGGCAGTGCTACGTCGTCGACCCGATGCTCGCCACCGGCGGCACGCTCGCGGCGGCCGTGCAGTTCCTCTTCGACCGGGGCGCGGTCGACGTCACGGCCATCTGCCTGCTCGCCGCGCCCGAGGGCCTGGCGTACATGGACAAGGTGTTCGCCAACTCCGGCAAGCCCATCCGCGTGGTCACCGCCGCCCTCGACGAACGCCTCAACGAGAACGGCTACATCGTGCCCGGCCTGGGCGACGCGGGCGACCGCCTCTACGGCGTCGTCTGACCCGGCCGATTGACAGGAAAAGCCCCTTTCCCGTCACATGGGGTCACCACTTCGTTACATACTGTGGTTGAGTGGGTACGAACAGACCCGGAAGGCAACTTCCGCACGCGCGTTGGGGGCGACGATGAGCGATCACACACAGCCGGATCCGACTCCGTACGCGGAGGTCGAAGCGGTGTTGTGCGATGAGTTCGCCGGCATTCACTCGGCGGCCACCGTAACGCGCTGCGTGGAAGCAGCGCACTACGGCGCGCTGGAGGTCACCGGCTACGCGCATCCCAGCCTGGTGGAGCGCATCGCGCGCAAGCACCTTCACGTGCTGGCTCTGGTGGCCAGCGAACGTGGCTAAGCAAGATCAGAACTAACCTGCCAAGTTACCTTTACCCCGGCTTGCAGGTGGGTAATGTAGTTGGCGGGTGGAGTGGCAAGTGGCACGGAGGCGACGGTGCAGGTCAAAAAAGTCCTCACATACGGTGGTATCGCGTTTGTGGCGTACTACCTGTTCGCGCGACCAGCTGATGCCGCGGACGCGGTGAGAGGAGCGTTCGACACGGTGTTCAACGCAGCCGACTCGCTGGCTCAATTTGTGAACAACCTCTCATGAGACTGGTGACCCACGGGGACTCCGCTCCATCGTCGGTCAACCGCTACCTCCTCCCCCACGAACAATCAGTCATCATGGTGCGCCGGCACCCGGCCATCCTGCTCCGCCCGGTCGCCGAGGTGCTCGGCGGCCTGATCATCGCCGGGCTGCTCAGCAGGTTCTTCGGCAGCAACGAAGGCGGCGGCACGGCTCTCGTGGTCGTGTGGTGGCTTTGGCTGCTGCTGCTGATCCGCTTTGTATGGAAAGTCGCCGAGTGGTCGGTCGATTACTTTGTGGTGACTTCCAAGCGCATGTTGCTGACCACCGGGCTGATCACGCGCAAGGTCGCGATGATGCCCTTGGCGAAGGTCACCGACATGAGCTTCCAAAGATCTCTACTCGGGCGCATGCTCGGTTACGGTGAGTTCATCCTCGAGTCCGCCGGTCAAGACCAGGCTCTGTCAACGGTCGAATACATTCCGTATCCGGAGACCTTGTATCTCGAGGTCTGCCAGATGCTTTTCCCCGGCAAGGACGACGGCGACGATTAATCTCCCCGTGGCAAATTCTTCATGTGGGGATACCAGATTCGGCTACTTCATGCAATCATTGCCTGTTGTTGACCCTTCCCCGCCTTGAGAGATGAGATGCCGAGTCAGGGAACCATCGGTGACCGCGTCCGCGGACTGCGGCTGAACAGGCGGATGTCTCAGGCCCAGTTGGCCGGACCCGACCTGTCGGACAGTTATGTCTCGCTCATCGAGTCCGGCAAGCGCACGCCCACTCCGGTGGTCGCCCGGCTACTCGCCGAGCGGCTCGGATGCACCACCGAGTTCCTCCTTCACGGGATCGAGCCTCGGCAGCGCATCGACACCGAGCTCGGGTTGCGTCACGCCGAGCTCGAGCTCCACCACGGCGACCCGGCCGTGGCCGCCGAGCGCTTCACCGAGATCGTGAAGGTGGCCGACGAGGAGAACGCCATGCTGACCGCGCAGGCGCGGTTCGGCCGGGCGCGCGCGTTCGAGGCCCAGGGCCGGCTCGGGCAGGCGGTGGAGGCGTTCGAACGGCTGCGCCGCGAGGCCGCGGCCCACCCCGAGCGGCTGGCCGACCTGCCGCTCACGATCGCGCTGAGCCGCTGCTACCAGCAGGCCGGTGACCGGCTGCGGGCCCGCGACCTGGCCGCCACCGCGCTGGCTCAGGCCGAGCGGCTGTCGATCACGCACGGCGAGATCGCCGTCGACCTGGCCGCGGCCCTGGTCGAGGCGCGCAGCGAACGCGAGGGCGACTCCCCCGCGATGACCTACGTCGGGCAGGTGCTCGGCGCGGCCGGTGTCCCCGTGGTTATGGACCGTTCCGCGGAGATCACCGCGCTGTGGCAGGCGAGTTCGGCGGCCGCCGCGGGTGACGACTCCGCGCTGGCAGTGCGGCTGGCCGACGACGCGATCATGGCGGGGCGGGAGTCCCGGATCGCGTTGCGACTGGCCCGTACGGCGATGCACTGGGCCAGGCTGGCCACGGTCGAGATCGACGAGGCCGAGCGGCTCGTCGGCGCCGCGGCACAGGCGTTCGCGGCGTTCTCCGCGACCACGGGCGAGCATGGTGAGAGCCTGATCGTCCACGCGCGGGTCAGGCTGCGGGCCGGCGACCCCGTGGGCGCCGGCGAGCTGGCCGTCTCGGCGCTGGGGCTCGCCCACGACCGTTCCGGCACGACCCCGGCCGAGGCCCACCTCGTGCTGGCCACGGTGACGCTCGACCGGGGCGGTGACGCCCTCGGCCACCTGCGCAGCGCGCAGGAGGTGCTCGACGCGCTCGACCGCCCGGTGTTCGGATCCGACCGTCCGGCCGCGCGCTGCTGGCGCGAGCTCGGCGACCTTTACGGCAGGGCCGCGTGCCGAGCAGAGCAGACCGCCACATATCGTAAGGCCCTCGAAGCTGCCGGAGTTCGCTCCGCCATGGCAGGGGTGACGATCGACGCCGTAGTTTCTCGCTAACCTCCGGGAGCTCCAGATTTAATCCCCATTGAGTCTGGAATAATGAGGATCCCCCAGTCATTGACTCATAGGATGATTGGCTTTCCCGGAGGAGGCGGACTGTGAGTCTGCGTACGGCGCAGCGGGCTTCGCTCGTCGACCAGGTGATCGATCAGCTCAAGGAGCAGATCACATCAGGATCCTGGCACATGAACGGCAAGATCCCCACGGAGACTGTCCTCGCGGAGCAGCTGGGAGTGGGGCGTAACACCGTTCGCGAGGCCGTGCGCGCGCTCACACACGCCGGGCTGCTGGAGTGCCGTCAGGGCGACGGCACATACGTCCGGGCGACGAGTGAGCTGTCCGGCGCGATGCTGCGCCGGCTGCGCCAGGCCGAGCAGCTCGAGATCCTCGAAGTACGCCGGGCGCTCGAGGTCGAGTCCGCGCGGCTGGCGGCCACGCGTCGCACCGACGAGGACATCCGCCGCATCGAGGAGGCGCTGGCCGAGCGCGAGCGGGCCTGGGACCTCGACGACCCCGACTACTTCGTCGAGGCCGACCTGGCCTTCCACATGGCGGTCGCGCACGCCACCCACAACCTCGTGCTGATCGACCTGTACGAAGACTTCTCCGCGGCGCTGCGGGCCAGCATCACGGCGGCCGGCACGTCGCTGAACAAGAGCTACATCCCGCACGACGCGATCGCCCGGGCCATCGCGGCCGGCGACGCGGCGGCGGCCGAGCGGGCGGGTCACGCCTGCATGGAGCACATCCTCATCGCCCTCACCGAGGCCTGACCCCTTCACCCGTGGGCAGGAGCCGACGCAAGCGGCAGGATCCCGATCTCGGCATCCTGTCCAGCCGGACACTGTTCAGCCTGCAGCGGGAGTTGTTCACCAAGATCTCTGAGCTGGGCTACGCGGGGCTGCGGCCACGGCACGGCGCGGTGCTGGCCTACCTTGACGACGCCGGCAGCCGGGCCACCTACCTGGCCGCGCAGTCCGGGCAGCACAAGCAGGTGATCGGCACCCTCGTCGACGAGCTGGTCGCGCTCGGCTACGTCCAGCGCAGGCCCGATCCGGCCGACCGGCGGGCCAAGCTGGTCGTGCCCACTGCGAGAGGGCGCGAACTGACGGCCGCGACGGACGCCGTCCTCGCCGCCATCGAGACGGAGCACGCCCGGGCCGTGGGCGAGGAGGCGTACGCGGAGTTCAAGAGGGTCTTCCGGCTGGTCGCCGAGCGCCAGGCGGGGCTCAGGTCTGACGCAGCGACATGACGAGGTAGCGGAAGACCGGCTGGGCGTCGCCCGGGACGTCCTGGACGAGGGCGGGCCTGGTGGGCGACTCGAGGTTGATGCGGGCCAGCTCGGTGTCGATGCCGGTCAGGCCGTCGAGCAGGAACTGCGACTGGAAGGCGATCTGGATGTCGTCGCCGCGCAGCTCGCACGGCACCACCTCGGTGCCGCGGCCCACGTCGCCGCCGCCCGCCTGAATGAGCACCTGCCCCTGGCTGAACGACAGCCGGATCGCGGTGTTGCGCTCGGCCACCAGCGCGACACGCTTGATCGCGCCCACGAACGGCGCCACCGCCACATCGGCCCTGATCGACCAGTCGGACGTCAGCCGCGAGCGGTAGTCGATGAACTGCTCGTCGAGCAGGCGCACGGTCGTGCTGCGCCCGACGCTCTCGAACCCCGCCACCCCGTCGCCCATCGCGACCGCCACCTCGCCGCCGCGCAGCGACTTGGCCACCTCGACCAGCACCTTCGCCGGGACCATGGCCGAGACGGCGACGTCGGGGCCGACCGGGCGCCAGGTGAAGTCGCGGGCGGCGATGCGATAGCGGTCGGTCGCCGCCATCGCCACCGACTCGCCCTCGATGTCGATGCGGATGCCGGTGAGCATCGGCAGCGTGTCGTCGCGGCTGGCCGCGGGGGCGACCTGGCCGACCGCGGAGGCGAACACCCCGCCGCCGACGGCGCCGACGACCGGCGGCATCGTGGGCAGCGTCGGGAAGTCTTCGACCGGCATCGTGATCAGGCCGAACTCCGCGCTCCCACAGGTCAGCACCGCCTCCTGGCCGTCGGTGACGATCTCGACGTCGTCGGCGGGCAGGCTGCGGCTGATCTCGGCCAGCAGCCGGCCGGGGATCAGCACCCTGCCCTCCTCGGCCACGTCGGCGTCGACCGCGGCCCGCGCGGAGACGTCGTAGTCGAAAGCGGACAGGGTCAACTCGTCGCCCGCCTCCAGCAGCAACCCGGAGAGAACGGGGACGACGGGGCGGCTCGGCAGGACGCGGGCGGCCCATGCCACCGCATCAGCCAGAACATCGCGGTTAACCCGGATTTTCACCTGATACCACCTCTTCGTCGCGCGCCGTGCTCTATGAAAATAGCCGGTGCCACCGACAACTCCCCGCCGTCCGGAGGAGATGGGCGGGCGCCTGCCGGCGATCAGCGGTTGTTGAGGTAGGCGAGGACGGCGAGGACGCGGCGGTTGTCGTCTTCCGAAGGAGCCAGGCCGAGTTTGGCGAAGATGGAGGCCGTGTGCTTGGCGACGGCGCTCTCGCTCAGGAAGAGGCGCTGGGAGATGGCGGCGTTGGAGCGGCCCTCGGCCATGGCCTCCAGGACGTCGCGCTCGCGGGGCGTGAGCGCGGCCAGCGGTTCGTTGCGGGCGTTGCTGGCCAGGAGCTTGGCGATCACCTCCGGGTCCATGGCGGTGCCGCCCGCGGCCACGCGGCGTACGGCGTCGACGAACTGGTCGGCGTTGAAGACGCGGTCCTTGAGCAGATAGCCGATCCCGCCCGAGCCGTCGGCCAGCAGCTCACGGGCGTAGAGCTGCTCGACGTGCTGGGACAGCACGAGGACGGGCAGGCCGGGCACCTGCTTCCTGGCCGCCAGCGCGGCCTGCAGGCCCTCGTCGGTGAACGTGGGCGGCAGGCGTACGTCGACGATGGAGACGTCGGGGCGCAGCTCCAGCAGGCCCTTCAGCAGCTCGGGGCCGCTCTCCACGGCCCCCACGACCGCGAACCCGTGGGCCTGGAGCAGATGCACCAGGCCGTCGCGGAGCAGGTAGAGGTCTTCGGCGACGAGTACGCGGTTCATCAGCAGATCGGCCCGGGGAACAGTCGTCCGACCCAGTGGTCGCGGTTGTGACTGGCGGGAATGCGGACGGCCATGACATGCATGATGACACCGAGCGCGGTCATTCCCAGAATCGTCGGCCACTGCAGGGGCTCGGGCAGGCGCAGGGCGAGGAACCAGCTCGGGTCGCCGTCGTACCCGGCGACTTTGATTACACCGGCCACGAGGCCCTGCGGAAAGGTCGGGCACCAGGCCGTCGCCCATAACGCGATGACCAGTGCCGACTTCCAGCGCGGCAGGTCGGGCTCGCCGGCCCAGTATTCGGGCAGCACCCGCGGCAGCTCCATGGTCACCGTGGTGGGGCCTCCTGGAGGGCTGTGCAGGGCGAGCACGCCGTCGAACGCGGCGAGCCGACGCTCGATGCCGGCCAGGCCGCTGCCCTTCGACGGATCGGCGCCGCCCAAGCCGTCGTCGGTGACGGTGACGCGCAGGGCGCCGCCGTTGGCGCTGACGTCCACGGTGGCGGTACGGGCGTCCCCGTGGCGGGCGGCGTTGGACAACAACTCGCTGACGGCGAAGTAGACCGCGGCCTCCACAGGCGGGTCGGGCCGGTGCGGCATGTCGACGTCCACCGTGACCTGCAGCGGGCTGTCGATGGCGAGAGCGCGTACGGCGTCGGACAGGCCGCGCTCGGCCAGCACCGGCGGGTGGATGCCGCGGATGACCCGGCGCAGCTCGGTGAGGGTCTCGGAGGAGGCGTCACGGGCCTTGGCCAGCAGCGCCTTGGCGGCGTTCGGGTCGGTGTCGACGAGCTGCTCGACGGCGCCCAGGGTCATGCCGATCGCCACGAGCCTGGCCTGGGTGCCGTCGTGCAGGTCGCGTTCGATGCGGCGCATCTCGGCGGCCTGGGAGTCGGCGGCGAGGGTGCGCGTGCGCCTCAGGTGGGTCACCTGGCCGGCCAGCCGGCTGGCCGCGGTCGCGCCGAGCAGCAGGTCGGCCCAGAGCGCGTAGACGCGCATGCCGCGTTCGGGCATCACCAGGAACAACGGCACCAGCGCGACCTTCACCAGCGGGTCCAGCACCAGCCAGGCCTCGTCGCGCCAGGTCGCCGGGTCGGTGAGCATCCATCTCCACCGCTCGCTCCAGGCCGGCACGCGGGGCGTCTTGTAGAGCGTACGGTCGGAGCGGTACATCCCGTCGGCCTGCGGCACAGGAGGCGGCGGCGCGGGCAGGTAGGGAGGCTCGATGGCCATACCCGTCCAGCGCCCGACGAGCCGCCGGTGCAGCTGGGCGAGCCGTCTGACCATCCTCACCTGTGGCGGGAACAGGAAGACCATGCCCAGCGCGAACGACACCAGCAGCATGACGGCCGCCAGGGCCGCCACCGGCACCTGCACGCCGGCGAGCGCGAGCAGGACCGCGAGCTGACCGAACCTCCGAAGCATGCTCTCCAGTGTGCGGCAACCGGACATTCCAGGTCACTGTACCTAGCACCACATCTTCTGTGACGTTCACACCTAGCGGAGGGTCGAGAGGGCCCAGCGTTTGTTGGTGTCGTTGACCGCCAGCTCGGCCGGAGTGAGGTCGATGTGGACCGGGATGCCGGGCCTGCCGCCGACCTTGACCAGGAACTTCCCGCGGCCCGGGGGCTCGCCGTCGCGATCTCGGGCACTGTCCCAGCTGGGTGGGGTGGACCAGTCCACGATCATGCGTTGCTCGTGCGCGGACATCCGCACGACCTGGGTGAGCGAGGCCATCTCGGCCTCGGGCAGCCCGCCGCAGATGATCATGCCGGCGCGTTCGGCGAAGCCCCGGGCCTTGAGCCGGTCGGCCTCCTCCGTGAGGGCCAGCAGGTCGCTCATGGTGTGCGTGATCATCGCCTGGCCGACGCCTCGTTGCCGGTTCAGGCGGGTGAGCGCGTCGACCCGGTCGACCAGGCCGCGGCCGGCCCGCAGTACGCGCCACAATTCGTCCAGCACCACCCAGAAGCGTCGTTGTGGCGCCAGCTGGGCATCGGCCAGGGCGTTCGCGGCCTCGATCGCGCCGAACCCCTCCGACCAGCAGGCCAGCAGCACCGCCGCCTGCAGCTCCTGATCGGCTTCGTCGATCCCGGAGATGTCGATGCAGATCCCGGCCGGGGTGTCCAGCCGGATCGGGGTGGTGGTGGCACGGGCGAAGGCGTCGCCGAGCGGCCCGTCCAGCAGTCCGAGCAGGGAGGCGTGCAGGGGGTCGACGACCTGCCGATAGCGCTCGTCGCTGCCGCGGGCCAGGGTGACCGCCCGTACCGGGTCGGGGCCGACGTCGATGACGTGGATCAGGTCGGGCAGGATCGGCACGCCCTGGTGGCGCTCGTCCAGCACCCGCAACGCCGCCGACAGGATGGTGCGTTCGGTGTCGGCCACGGGCCGGCCGCGCACGATGGTGATCAGGGCGGCCACGGCGTTGAGACGCCGGCCGTGCGCGTCGGCCAGCAGCCGTTCGCGGTCCAGGCCGGACAGCCGTGCGGCGGCGGCGCCGATCTCGCCGGGGTCCAGCACGTTGAGCGCGCCGAGTCCGCGGCCGAGCTTGATGATCTGCCCGCCCATGGCGGCGATGAGATCGGTGTAGTCCGGCTTGAGATCGCCGAGCACCAGGGGGATCACGCCGTAGCCGGCGAGGCCGACGACCTGGCGGCGGACCAGGGTCGACTTGCCCAAGCCTGGCTTGCCGAGGACGAGCTCGGAGGGGTTGTGGATCAGCCCGGCGCGGGCGAACCACGAGATCGGGTCACAGCACAGGGTCGCGCCGCCGGTCAGCTCACGCCCGAGCGGCACGCCGATCGCCGGTGTGCTGGACCCGACCCCGAACGGCCACAACCCGCACACCTGGACGGTGGTGCCGCGCCATTCCGGCGGCGCCTCCACGTACGGTACGCGGCCGCCGCCGCGCCCGCCGTACCCGCGCGCGCCGGGCCGTCGGCCGGGAGGCGGGGAGGTGTGCTTCGTACCTGGCATGATCGTCCTCTCCAGACTGGGGTCTCAGCGGAGGTCACATCGCCTCCCGGACGAAGGTGGGGATCCGAAGGTGGTCGGGCAGGACCAGGCCGAGGGGCAGCGCGGCGGCGAAACAGGCGGCTTGGGCGCCGTACATGCGGCGCAGCCGGACCCGCGCCGATGGGGCGAGTGTGTCGATCGCGGCGACGGCCGCGGGCAGGTCCTCCGGCCGCGCGACGGTGGCGGTGACGAGCATGGCGAAGCGCACCACGCCCGCCCCCTTGGCCTCCTCGCGGGCGCTCTGGTCGGCGGCGGCCACCGCCACGGTGTCGCGGGCGGCGGCGTTGGCACCGCCGAGGCGGAAGCGGGCGTCCTTGCGGTCGCGCTCGACCAGGCGGGCGGCGCTGCCCGGGTCGTAGGGCCGGTACAGCAGGGAGACCCGCTTGCGGGTGATGTCGCGGTGCGGTGCGAGCAGATCGGTGAGCACCGGCGAGAGGACCTCTCCCCGGGGGGCTTCGCTCATCCCCCAGGTGACGGAGGCCCCGGAGTCGTGCCGGTAGTGGTCCCAGGCCTCCTGGGCGGCGGCCGGGCCGATCTGGTCCCAGGGCTGGGCGAGCGGCTCGCCGCCGGAGCGGGCCGCGTCCAGCAGTCGGTGGCTCGCGGGGTCGTAGGCGATACGGATGGCCTCGGCGATCTCGGCGCTGGTCATGGGCCGGACGGCGCCCGCGCCTGCCATGCTGAGCCCGGCGGTCAGGCCGGGCAGGCGGGTGGCGATCTCGCGGGTCATGGCGTCGGCGGTGCGGAGCCGGCCGCCGCGCGGGTTCGCGGCATAGGTGACGGCTATCCGGGTGGAGACCTGCGCGGATCCGGCGGGGTAGGTCCGTACGACGTCGTTCAGGACGGCCGCCGCCAGTGCCGGGGCGTCGGGTGAGAGGTTGTCGGCGACCTCGCGCTGGAGCCGGGTGCCGAGGTCGGGCGCGGTCTCGATGGTGACGGTGGCCGCCACGAGGGACGGCTCGTAGGCGAGGCCCGCCAGCCACTGGCCCCAGTGCGCCACCCAGGTGTCGACCTGGTCGCCGTCGACCAGCGCGGCCCCGTCCACGGATGCCTCGAACACCGCCGTGTAATGACCGGTCGTCGGCACGACGATCAGGCCGAAGTCGCGGCCGCGGGAGTCGGTGGCGTCCACGACGTGCGAGCAGGCGGCCAGGCCGGGCAGCTGGAAGGCGCCGGCGTGGGTGAAGCCGAGCGGCCCGGACCGGTACAGGTGCCGGCCGCGGCCGCGACCACGCAGCCAGGACAGGCGGGCGACCGCGATCTGCAGGCCGGTACGGCCATGCCGATCGCGCACCAGCAACATCGGCGCCAGGACGAAGGCGATGGCCGCCGCGAGGACCAACGCGGCCCGCAGCGAGACCATCATGGTGATCAGGCAGGCGACCAGGCCACCGAGGAGCAGCAGGGTGCCCATCAACCCCAGCTCGCCGATCCCCGGGCTGGCGGGGCGACGCCAGTTGCCGTAGGTGCGCTCGGAGTCAGTGGTCGCCATCCGGTCCTCCTTCTCGTGCGGGTGGCTGGGTGCTCTTCGTGGTCGTGGCGGCGTCCGGGGCGTTGCCCAGGGGGTCCGTCGCGGGTCCGGTGGCGCGCGCGCCGCACGGCCCGGCGGGGCGGCCGCCCCTGTCCGCGTCCACGCCGGAGGTGGCGGAGTGGTTCCTGCCGAGCGCGGGCAGGACCCGGGCTCCGGTGGCGACGCCCCAGACGGTCATGGCGGCGCCGGAACCGCCGCCGCCGGAGCCGACCGCGCTGATCGCCGGGGACAGCAGCCGCATCAGCGCCGGCAGCGCCACGACCGCCAGGATGATCATCAACATCCCGGACATCTGCGCCAGCTCGGAGGCCGGAGTCCCCATCGCCAGGAAGGCATAGCCGTAGACCGTCGCGGCGGCGGGCTTGTACAGGGCAAAGGCGAGCGCCCAGACGGCGATGCGGGTCAGCCAGACGCGCCCTGCCCGGGTGCCGCTCAAGGCGGCCGCCATCGGCAACATCCCGGCCAGCAGCCCGAGCACGACGACGCGCGCCAGCATCAGCATGATCTGCAGGACGCAGGAGATGATCGAGACGAAGGCCAAGATGATCATCAGACCTGGGGGCAGTGTCAGGCTCTGGAAACTCGCCAGCCGAGTGATCGCGGCGGAGAAATCGGCGCCGGACAGCGCCTGGCCGATGATCCAACCGGAATAGGCGTCCCCGGCCTCGACCAGCAGCGACATCACCGCCGTCCCGCAGCCGGTGACCACCGTCAGGGTCAGCAGGCCCGCCATGGCCCGCATGGCGGGCTCGGCCCGCCGCCGCAGGGCGAGCCGGCCCGCGGCGATGATCAGCCCCAGCACCGCCAGCAGGGCGACGTACCAGTGCGTACGCTCCTGCAGCCAAGCCACCGGACCGACGCTGTCGGACAGGGGCGGCCCCGGGGCGGTGCTCGCGGAGAAATCGGCCATCATGCTCAGGACCTTGACCTGGGCCTCCTGCAGCGCCGCGGCGAGCTCGTCGATCACGCCGCCGCCGGCGCCGCCCTCGCCGGCGCCGCCGATCCCCGCGCAGACCGCGTCGGCCCCGGGCAGGTCGCACAGGCCCGGGTCCGGGGCGAGTGCCGGCACGGACCGCATCGCGATCACACCCCTCCCCAGGGCACGAACCCCGCCAGCGAGGTCACCGCCTGCAGGCTCGGGCTGATCGACCCGTCGGGCTGCAACCGCAATCGCCAGTCGTCGCCGCTCCACACCACGGTGACGGTGTTGACCTGCAGATGTCCCGTGGCCGCGAAGCGGGAGACCAGTTGGACGGTGGCGACGTCAGGGGTGTAGGAGGCGATCGCGAAGGCGGCCAGCTGTCCGTAGCCGCCGGCGGTCCGGCCGGTGTCGGTGCGCACCCGGCTTCGCTGAGCGACGTAGGCGTCCCGGCCGGGGCCGGGCATCACCTGAAGCCTGACGACGCGCCGCCAGTCATCGGCCAGGACGAATCTCGTGGCGATCTGCCAGGCGGCGATCAGCGCGCCGGTCGGCGTACGGGTGTGGCAGCGGTTCACGTCGCCCTCCTTGCGGTGCGGGCCGTGCTCGCGTGAGGCAGGTTCGGCGACCCCGTGGAACACCGTCCACACGACGTCGTCGGGTGGCTGCGTCGGCAACGTCCGGGAGGCCGCCCCGGAGGTGGCCGGGCACCGGCCCGGCCCCGTGGTGGACGACGTGGAGGGCATGGGCGGCGGGGCGGCCGCCGACGCCGCCGCCGACGCCGACGCGGTCGAGCCGGACGGAGCGGGCGGCAACGGCCGGTCCGCGGTGGAGTCTCGGTCGGGCAGTACGAGCACGATCACGGTCGGCACCGCCAGCAGGGCCACGAAAACGGCCGCCGCCCAGAACGCCGCGCCGCGCGAGACCCCACGACCGTGCGGAGACGCCGGGGTGGAGAGATCGGGCGACTCGGCGGATCTTCGGCTGGTCGAGGTCATGACAGCAGGGCGCCCACCAGGCCGGAGGCCGAGCCGAGGAGCACGCAGGCGGCCATCACCCACGCCAACCCCGCCGCGTGCCGGCCGCCCTCGCCGCGGTGGTGGACCAGGGCCATCCGGGCGGCCACGCCCATCACCCCGGCCACGCACACCCCGGTCACGATCCACGCCGCCCAGCCCAGCGCCGTCAGGAGTTTCTCCGATCCGGGAGGCGGCGTTCCCACGCCCGGGTCCGGGACGCCGGTGAGCAGGAGCAGATCGGACAGCACATACGTCATGAAGGTCCTCCGGTGTGATCAGATGCGATGATCTGGTGCAATTCGCCGGCCCCATGACCGTGTCCCAGGGTCCATGCTTGTAGAGAAGTGACCAAGCCCCGCCCTATTTCTCCCAAAACTGGGGCGCCCGCAGCGGCCGACCATCCGAATAACCGGCCACATGGGCCGTTGACCAGGTAAAACCTTACTGCGCGGGATCACGGTCGGCCATTAGCGACACCTTTTTCGATGCGACATCCACAATGGCCGGCAGTCCGCGTTGATGAAATTGAAATTGTGGCGAGAAGAGGCATCGGGGCGCGTTCGTCATGAATAAGGGTGGAAAACTGGCCATCGTGGCGACGGCCGCATTCCTGGCTCTCCTGATCGGCTTGGTGATCCTTCTGAGCGGTGGTCCGCAGGGGCCGGGCCCGGCGGCCTCGCTGCGTCCCGGCACCGTCCCCGCCGCCTACCAAGCGTGGATCAGCCGGGCCGGCCGGCTGTGCCCGCAGGTCAGCCCACCGCTCATCGCCGCCCAGGTGGAGGCCGAGAGCGGCTGGCGGCCCACGGCCCGATCCAGCGTGGGCGCGCAGGGCATGGCGCAGTTCATGCCCGCCACCTGGACCGGCTACGGCCGGGACGCCGACGGGGACGGCGTCACCAGCCCCGACGACCCCGAGGATGCGATCATGGCCATGGCGCGGTACGACTGCGCCCTCGCCCGCACCCTCGCGCGGCTGCCCGGGGACGTGACCTCCAACATGCTCGCCGCCTACAACGCCGGCCCCGCCGCGGTTCTGCGCCACAAGGGCATCCCGCACTATCCGGAGACCCAGGAGTACGTCCGCCGCGTCCTCGCCCGCGTCGCGCACTACACCGACACGTCGATCACGGTGATCGGCGCCACCCGCTTCGGCGCCGCCGTGGTGGCCACCGCCCAGCGCTGGCTGGGCACCCCCTACTCCTGGGGCGGCGGCGGCCCAGGCGGTCCCACCCCCGGCATCGGCGGGGGCAGCGGCATCGTCGGCTTCGACTGCAGCGGCCTCGTCCTCCATGCCGTCTGGGCCGCCTCCGGCGGTCGCGTCCAGCTCCCCCACCTGGCCGCAGCCCAGGCGACCGAGTACGGCACCCCGGTCCCCCGCGCCCAGTTGTTGCCCGGCGACGTCATCGGCATCGACCACCGCGACGGCCGCGGCATCAGCCACATCGTCATCTACATGGGCCGTGGCCAGGTGATCCATGCGCCCCGCCCCGGCGACGTCGTCCGCATCGCCCCCTTGAGCGCCTTCGCCTCAGCCGCCTGGACCATCCGGAGGTACGCATGAGCCCGCAGCCCCGAAGTGCCGTACCGCCCACCGTCACGGCCGTCGTCGCCGCCGTGACACTCACGCTCGCCGGATGCGTCGCCACCGAGTCCGCCCTCGTACGGGAGACGCCGGCCCGGCAGCCCTCGGCGGCGCCCGGCCACGCGGCCACCACCGCCGCCCCGGATCCGGCCGCCCCGGATCCCGGCACGATCGACCAGCGCGACGCCGACGCCGTCAGCACCGCCGTCCTGACCACCATGTGGAGCATCGACACCACCACCGACCGCGATCAGCGCGATGCCGTCCTGCGCGCCGCCGGCTGGCTGACCCCGGCCTACCTGGCGGACCTGCGGACCGGACCGCGGGTCGGCACGGATGCCGCCTGGACCACGTGGGCCGCCCACCGCGCGCGCACGCGGCCGACCCTGACCGCAGGCCGTGACACGCGGCCACCCGACACCGCGACCCACGCCTACCGCCAGTGGCAGCTCGCCGTCACCCCGATCGGCGCCGACGGCTGGCGTGGCCGGCCGCTCACCATGACCGCGTTCGTCGCCCTGCAGCGCGACCAGCGCGGCGACCCCTGGCGCGTCACCGCCGTCACCCTGCGCTGACACCCCGCGCCCAGCCGTTCCGGGCGCGGCCCTCGCGCCCGGAACGGACCGGAGCAGAAGGGCGCCGTGGCCGGCCACGGCGCCATCAGCGCGTGCGGGCCTCAGCCCCCTTACTCACCTCCTGCACTTCCAGCCGCCTGTCGGCCTTGGACGCCATCGGCTGGCGCGTCTCGACGGTGATGTTGTACTCCCCGACCATCGCCACCTTCGTGAGCGCCTGGTAGGTGCCGGGTCGCCCGGGCACCTCGGTCATGACGATGGGCCCCTCCCGGTGGGCCATCGGCATGGCGACCATGTCCGTCCAGGCGACGACCTGCGCCCTGGTGATCGGGTCGTAGGTGCGCGGCGCACTCACCTGGGCCTCGATCCGTACCTGGAGGTCACCGAGGTGGGTGGCGGTCACATCGATCGCCGCCGCCGACCGGGCCGCGGCCGCTCCCAGAGCCGCCGGCTGCGCACCGGCCGCCGGGCCGGCGACCGGCGCCGTCGGCCGGGTGACGAGGAAGCCGACCACCCCGATGGCCAGGGCGAACGTCATCCCGACGCAGCCGCCGAGCAGCAGGCCGTGGCGGAACGGCGTCAGCCCCGCGGATGCGCGCGGCCGGCGTCGTCCGGCCGGGGCCGGTCGGCGGGCCGGCGCCGGCGCACCGGGCTGCCGGTCGTGCTCTGGCCTGAGCTTGCTCATCAGCCTCATCGCGACCGCCGCCCGTTACTCTGCCCCGCCGCGCCGAACCACGCGTACGGCAGCTCCGACTCGGTGGGCTCATGGCCATCGTCCCGCTCGTACGGCGGCCGCTGCTCGACCCGCTCCCGGTCTCCTTCCCGCGTCCGGCGGTCGGGCAGCGGGATCAGGTCAGGCCGGAGCGTGGCGTGCACCCGGAACAGCCCCCACTGTCCACCGTTGAGGTGACGGGGCAGCGTGCTGGAGCGGTAGAGATAGTCGCCCGGCACGTGGCGGTACCCGCCGGCCCCGCCGGTGCTCGCCGGGTCGGCGACGATGTCGTAGACCACTCCCGGAACGATGTTGTAGACACTGCCCGGGTTGAACTGCCCCTGGGTGGCCGCGATCTGGGACTGCGGGTCGGCGGGCGACCGGCGCCAGGTGTGCGCGTGCAGGGCGAAGCTCGTGGAGCGCGGGTCGCCCACGGCCTGTCCGACCCGGAAGACCGTCCTGTCGCCGGCGTACGCCTGGAACACCGGCGTGGCCGGGTCACCGTGCACGATGGAGCTGAAGATGTTGGTGATGTTCTGGTCCACGGCGAACCGGTGGGACCAGGGTTCGTTCGTGTAGTTGATGGAGAACTCCCCCTGGTCCTCCGGGTCGTCGGCCTCCCGGCTCGGCTCGAGCACCAGGTCGAAGTTGTCCGGCACCGGCTTGTCGTCCATCGGGTTGTTGTTCGTGTCCTTGCGGAACAGCGCCAGGTCGCTGTTCATCAGGACGATGTTCTCCCGGAAGTCCGGCTTCGCCGGGTGGGTGACCACCGCGCTGGTGCCGCTGCTCAGCGGCCGGCCGGTCTTCGGGTCCAGATACGCGGAGCCGGGCTCCTCGATGATCAGCGCCCCGTACAGGCCGTGGTGCAGATGGTTCTGTACGTCGGCGTGATCCCGCAGCAGCGCCATCCCGATCGTGTCCCTGGGCAGCGTCCAGTGGTACCGGATGCTGCGCCCGGGTGCCACCGCCTTGGGTGGCAGCGCCTGGACGAGTTGCGGGCTGATCGACGCCTTGGCGCTCACCGGGAAGGGCTTGAAGCCGGGCACGTTCTCCTCGTCCTGGGGCGGTCGCTGGAGGCACTGCGGGAAGCGCACCTCGTTCTCCTTGAAGCCGAGCTGCCCCGGTTCCAGCGCCTCGTGGCAGTGCGGTTTCATCTTCCGCGGATCGAGTTTGTTGGTGAAGTTGACCGTCACGCAGTCGCCCGCGTTCGCTCTGATCACCAGTGGCTCGGGTTGCTTCGTGCCGTCACGCAGCGCCTGCTCGTCGGACGCCAGCGCGTACATCAGGCCGTTCGGGTCATGATCGCCGGACTTGTTGTAGGTGATGTCCTTGTTCATGGCGATGATGTCGAAGGTCCGGTTCTGGCCGGTCCGGCAATGTGTCGGCCGGGCTTGGTGCCGAGCCGACACCAACTCGGTCAGCCGGTCGTCGCGCTCGCCGTCCTCACCCGTGCAGGTGTCCCGCGGGAAGTCCGGCAGCTCGCGGATCGGCGCCCTCCCGGAGCTCGGATTGGAGCAGGAGAAGATGCGGAACAGTCCCCAGTCCCCGAGGAACCAGTCATCCGCGCCGGCGTAGTTGTACTGGTAGTCGAGCACCCGCATGTCCCGTGTCGGCGGCGGTGGTTCGTCCGCTGGGGGAACCACGTCGAAGTATTCGAGCATGCCGATGTGCTGTGCTCCGACGACGTTCGACGCGGGATCCTCAGGCTCGAACCTCCACCGAAACTGGTCGAGGTTGAATCCGTGCGACTCCTCTTGCGAGAGCTGGAAGAGCCGGAACTTCACCGGATCGCCCTGGAACGCCTTCAACAGCGGGGTGAACGGCTCCCCGTGGACCGCCGAGTCGAACAAGGTCGCCGGATCCCTGTCCCTGCGGGCCTCGAACGGCTCCAACCGGTAGTTGACCCCCATGCCGCCCTGGTCATCGACGCTCGACGGGAACTTGGCCGGGAAGATCGGCACCCCGAACGGGGTCTCGAACCTGTCGTCGTCACGCGTCCTCGGGTCGTTCGGCTGGAACAACGGCACGTGGTCCTCGATGAAGAGGGAGAAGTTGCGGTAGTCGACGCCGTCCGTGGGCCGGTTGTTGACGTCGACCGTCGGCTCGCAGTGCACGTCGAAGACGGTGCCGATGGCCGGCCTCGTTCTGGAGTGCGGCAGTGCGGGCACGCACCCGGCCGGGTGGATGGTCGCGCCGCCGAAAAGCCCGTTCTTCTGATGGATGTTCGGGAAGAAGTGGTCGTGGAACGAGTTCGTCTTCACGTTCTCGTGCACGTAATTGCGGTAGATGATCGTCTGACCTGTGTCGGCGCCCTCGTCGTAGTTCCAGCCGTTGGCGGCTCCGTCGGACGACAGCACGTCGAAATGCACCATGTGCTGATGAATGCTGACTTCATTGGTGATCTGCAGGCGGTCGAAGACCGTACCGCCGAATCTTCGCGGCAACTCGTTGGTCATCTTGTAGACCACGCAGTCGCCGACGTTGAGGATGGGCGCGAAGGGCTCCGGTTTCTTGCCGTTCAGCACCGCCTGTTTGTCGGACTGCAGCACATAGACACGTGCCTGCGGGTTGGTCCATTCCAACTCCGGGTTGTACTGCTGCTCGATCTGGATGACCGCGACCTTGAACGTCTTGACGGGACGTCCCGGGGGACACGGATCCTGGAAGAAGGCCCCCGGCAGCTGCCCGCCTGGGTCGGCCGCCGCCCTCTCCAGAGGGGTCGGCGGGAAGACTCCGCCCGGCGACCGATCGGCGACCCCGAGCGGCGGCTTCGGCGCCTTGAAGCCGAACACCCCCGGGACGAAGTTCGGGAAGCCCGGGGTTTCCGGCGTGGGCGCCGGAGGTGGCTGAACCCCGGGGACATCGAGCTGGTAGTCGAAGTCCGGCAGCGGGAACAGTGGCGGCACGGGTGTGCCGTCAGGGTTCTTCCGTGTTCCGTCCGACAGCTTGTCCAGCGTGCGGTTGAGACCCCACATGCCGTCGAAGAAGTGCGGATAGAGGTGGCAGTGGAAGATGACGTCGCCGAAGGTCGCCGGCTTGCCCTCACGCTCCGCCCCCGCGCCACCCTGGGCCACCAGGCCGTAGTGGCTTCCCGGGGAGACCGCCTGCACGTCGAGGATGTTGGTCCTCCTCGTGAGGTGGTCGGGCCGGCTGATCTCGTCGATACCGCCCTCGTCCTCCGGGTCGAACAGCCAGCGGTTGACGTGCCAGTGGAAGGTGTGGGTCTCGAACTCGCCGGGATGCAGCAGCCGGATCTGGGTCGGCTCGGCCCGGTAGTTCTCGAACACCAGGTCGCCGCCTCCCGGGTCGCCGTACGCCCACGAGGAAAGTGACGTCTCCTCACCGATGCAGCGCTCAGCGTCGAACCCCTGAGCGGCGCGCCTGGCTGCCGGGCAGCCCACCTCCTCGCGGTTGTGCGCGGGCTCGGAGCGGTAGTTGAAGGCGAACCACTCGAGCTTGGTCGGGATCTCGCCCTGCACCAGGGCGTCGGCGTCGCCGCCGCCGAGACCGGGCAGCGTTCCTCTGGTCAGCAGCCTGAGCTGCGCTCTCGTGGGTCGCACACACTCCGAGCTGGACGGTGCCACATCGTCGTTGGCGCGGCAGAGCCGGGTGAGGATGCCCGGCTCTGCCTCCACCTCGTCGTGCATGAACAGCACGTGCTCACGGAAGTCCACGCCGTTCGGCCGCTTGATGACGGCCCGCGTCCCGGACTCCAGCGGCTCGCCGGTGTGGGAGTCCACCCATCTTGCCCCGGGCTCCTCGATGACGAACGCGCCGAACGCGCCGAACGCGTGCGAGCCGATGAAGCGCACGTCGCCGTTGCGGTCGATCGGCCGGGTCTGCTGGGAGGTGAAGTCCGCCCCGTCCTTGAACTGGAACTGCCCCTGCGTGTTGGCGTGCAGACTGTAGGTGATGGTCTCGCCGGGCCGGGCGGTGGAGTCCGGGTTGTTGCCCACCACGGTGCCGTCCGAGCGCTTGACGTCGTAGTCGAGGCCGTCGAAGTGCATGGAGGCGTTCGGGGCCTTCGCGGGGTCGAAGTCGATCTCCGGAACGCTCAGGGCGGGCGCGAACTCCCGCGGTCTGCGGGTCACCGTACCGGGGGGCCGCAGGATCTCACCCGGCAGCGTGAAGATCGCGTTGTCGCGGATCTCCCTGTTCAGTGGCGGCGCCGGTTCGTTGAGCCGGTTGGTGAAGCGCACCTTGATGCAGTCGCCCTGGTTGGCGCGCAGGGTGAGCGGCTCGATCAGGTCGTTCAGCGATCCCTGTCGCGGGTCGGCGGCCTGCGCATAGGTGGCGCGCACCTCCGCGATGTTCTTGTCGAGGACGTACATGCGTCCTTCGGGCACCACGTCACCGAAGCGGTTGACGAACAGCGGCACGTTGATCAGGGAGACGTCGAATCTCCTGGGCTCCTGCCCGGCGCAGGGGTGTCGTGTGGGTACCTGAGCGCTGGGCAGCCTCTCGGCGATCGCGTGGCTCATCAGCCACATCGACCCTCCGGCCAGGGCCATCCACAGCGCCGCACCGGTGACCAGCAGCACCTTGAGAGGCCAGGACCGGTTGCGGGACCGGCGAGCGAGGAAGGCCGCCGCGACGACGGCCAGCACGAGTAGCGGTATGAAGTCTGCATACGGCGCGGACAAGTGTCCTCCTACCGAATATCACCGAATGAAAGAAATTCGGCCAGAGGGGATGACCGCCTGCACCGCGAGGAAGCCCTCGTGACTTTCGATTACACGGCTGCCTTGGCGTGCATGATCAGACTAGGGTGGGACAGGCTGGAACCGCTGACGACCCGCCGAACGTTTTCGCTGGTCAGTCTCCGTGTGTCTGATTCTCAGCGACGTGCCCAGATCGGGCGGGCGCCGGTGACGTTGGTCATCAGGGAGTAGAGCGAGGTGCACGCCGTGATGAACATCCGGTTGCGCTTGAGGCCGCCGAAAACCAGGTTGGACGTGGGCTCCGGGAACCGGAGCCGGCCGATCACGGTGCCGTCGGGGTCGAAGCAGAGCACGGATTTGCCGGCCGAGGCCCAGACGCGGCCGGTGTTGTCGAGGCGCAGGCCGTCGAAGCCGTCCTCGGCCTCGGCGAAGACCTTGCCTCCCGACAGGGTGCCGTCGTCGGCCACGTCGAACACCCGCACATGCTTGCCGGGGGTGTCGGCGATGTAGAGGCGCCGCTCGTCCAGCGAGAAGGCCAGGCCGTTGGGCCGGTCGAAGTCGCCGGCCACCATGCGCACCTCGCCCGTCACCGGGTCGGCCCGGTAGACGTGGCAGCCGTCGATCTCCTGGTCGGCGGCGTGCCCCTCGTAGTCGCTGAGGATGCCGTACGGCGGGTCGGTGAACCAGATCGAGCCGTCGGAGCGGACCACCACGTCGTTGGGGCTGTTGAACCGCCTGCCCTGCCAGCGGTCGGCGATCACGGTGATCGAGCCGTCGTGCTCGGTGCGGGTGACGCGGCGGCCACCGTGCTCGCAGGAGACGAGGCGGCCCTCGCGGTCGAGCGTGTTGCCGTTGGTGTAACCGGCCGGGCTGCGGAACGGGCCCACCGCACCGGTCATCTCGTCCCAGCGCAGCAGCCGGTCGCTGGGGATGTCGCTCCAGACCAGGAACCGGCCGGCGGGGAAGTAGACCGGCCCCTCCGCCCAGCGGGCGCCTCTGTGCAGCACCTCCATCCGGTCGTCTCCGCCGACTCCGGCGAACCGCTCGTCCAGCACCTCGAACTCGGTGGCGATCGTTTCCATACGGCAAACCATACGCTGTTCGGTGTCTTGGTAAAACTGCCAGATATCATTCGGTTGTGGACGATATCGACAGGATGCTGATCGGCCTGCTGCAAGAGGACGCGACCCGGTCGTACGCGGCGCTGGGAGAGGCCGTGGGGCTGTCCGGCGGGGCGGCGCACGAGCGGGTACGGAAACTGCGCGAACGCGGGGTGATCCGGCGCACCACGGTCGAGGTGGACCAGGCGGCGCTCGGGCGTACGGTGACGGCGTACGTGCTGGTCGACGGCGGCGCGTGGATGGGCGGCAGCAGAGCCGCGCTGGCGGCGATCCCGGAGGTCGAGGAGGCCCACGTCATCGCGGGGCCGGCGTCACTGCTGCTGAAGGTCCGCACGTCGGGCACCGGCGAGCTGCAGGACCTCCTGCGCCGGGTCTTCGAGGTGGACGGCGTGACCGGGACGCAGACGATCGTCGTCCTGGAGACGCTCGTCGAGCGAACTCTTAAGTAATGTTCAGGTATGTCGAAGGTCGCGTGGAACACCAAGGAACTCACGGTCGGCCAGCTCGCCGAACGCAGCGGCGTGGCCGTCTCCGCCCTGCACTTCTACGAGTCCAAGGGTCTGATCAGCAGCCGGCGCACGGCCGGCAACCAGCGCCGCTACAGCCGTGACAGCCTGCGCAGGGTCGCCTTCATCAGGCTCGCCCAGCGCATCGGCATCCCGCTGAAGGTCATCAAGGACGCCCTGGCCGAGCTGCCCGACGGGCGCACCCCCACCCGCGCCGACTGGGCCCGGCTGTCGGCGGCCTGGCGTGGCGAGCTCGACGACCGCATCGAGCAGCTCCAGCGGCTGCGCGACGACCTCACCGACTGCATCGGCTGCGGCTGCCTGTCGCTCGACCTGTGCCCGGTCGCCAACCCGCACGACCGGCTGGGCGAGGAGGGGCCGGGTGCGCGGCGCATCGACACCCGGCTGTGCCCGCCTCAGGACTGCCGCGTCACGCCTTCGCCGGCGGCACGATGAGCATCGGCCGGTGCGCGTGGTGCAGCACGTGGTTGGAGACACTGCCCAGCAGCACCGACCTGACGCCGGCCAGGCCGCGCGAACCGGTCACGATCACCGAGGCGTCGATCTCGTCGGCCACGTCCACGATCGTCTTCCAGATCGACTCGTTGTCGGCCACCGCACGATAGGTGACGTCCCTGAGCCCCGAGGCGAGCGCCAGGTCGGCCCCCTCCTTGGCGTGCCGCTCGGCCTCGGCGTGCGCCTCGTCCTCGGTGGCGGGGTCGATCGAGCCGGCCGCCAGCGGATACTTCTTGAGTTGCACGAGCAGCGGCTCCCACACCGTGATGACGACCGCGGGCTCGGCCGCGAGGTGTTGTGCCGCGAACTCGATGGCGGCCCGCGAGTCTGCCGAGCCGTCGTAGGCGACGAGGATGGTCATGGCGTTCTTTCCCTTTCGCTTCAGTCCCTCGCTAGAGCACCGAAACGATCAGCCCTCATCCCGTGTTGGTTGTCTGTTCTGTCACATCCAGGGTCCACTCGCCGGGGAGCCCCTTCTCATGTACGGCGGGCTACCGTACGTCCGCGCCGCCACTGCTCGATCTCGGTCTCGAGCCGCTGCCGGTCGAGCGGCGGAACAGAAACCTGTTCGGCCCACCCCGCCAGCAGGCGGAGGAACTCTTCGCTGTAGTCGGGCTCGACGGTGCCCCGCACGTGGAACCACGCGATGAGCGGGGCCGCGTGCGGGGCGTTCGTGTCGCATGCGGCGCACAGCACGACCTCGTTCCTGCCTTCCACCGCGGCGCCGCCGGCGTTCGTCCAGCCGTACGGCACCCGCGCCAGCAGCAGCCCCTCCTGACGGCAGCGGGGGCACGTCGGCGGCTCCTGGCTGGAGACGATGTCGATCCGCCGCTGGGTCAAAGGGAGATCGCCTCCGGCCCGAACAACTGCTTGATGTCGGCGGCGAACGACGGTTCGGGATTGACCCGGAATCCCGGCAGCGACAACACGACCGTCTTCCCTGCCGCGCGGCGCAGGTTCACCAGCACCGGCACCGGTCCTTCGTGCTGCTTCAGCACATTGCGCAGTTCTTCCACCAGCTGCTGATTGATGCGTTCCTCACGCAGCTGCAGGGTCACCGGATGCCCGGAGTCGCTGCTGACTCCCGACACGTCGATCGGTGTCAGCTCGGTCGCGAAGATCGAGATGGCTCCGTCGCGGTTGTTGATCTGCCCGGCGACCGACACCACGGCGTCCTCGCGGAGCTCCAGCGAGTACAGCTCGTACGACCTCGGGAAGAACAGGCACTCCACGGCACCGTCCATGTCCTCCACCGTGGCGATGGCCCACAGGTTGCCGGCCTTGTTGACGCGCTTGTCCACCTTCGTGATCAGGCCGCACACGCGGACGTCGCCGCGGTCCTCCCGGCCGCTGTCGAGCAGGTCGACGATGGTGGTGTCCCGGTTACGGGCGAGCAGCCGTTCGGTGCCGGCCAGCGGGTGGTCGGACACGTACAGGCCGAGCATTTCCCGCTCGAAGTCGAGCTTGGTCTTCTTGTCCCACTCCATGTCCGGGATCTGGACGGAGAACGCTTCGCCGGCTCCGTCGTCGTCGATGCCCCCGAACAGCGAGTCTTGGCCGTGGGCTTCGTTCTTCTTGATGTCGATGACCGAATCGACCGCCTGCTCGTGGATCATCAGCAGGGCCTTGCGCTGGTGGTCGAGCGAGTCGAACGCCCCGGCCTTGATCAGCGACTCGATCACGCGTTTGTTGCAGACGACGAGCGGCACCTTGTCGAGGTAGTCGTTGAAGTCGCGGTAGGCGCCCTTCTCCGTGCGGGCCTTGACGATGCCGTCGACGACGTTCTCACCGACGTTGCGGACCGCGCCCATGCCGAACCTGACCTTGTCGTCTCCGACCGCGACGAAGTCGAGCTGGCTGTCGTTGACGTCGGGCGGCAGCACCTGGATGCCCATCTTGCGGCACTCGGCCAGATAGACGGCCGCCTTGTCCTTGTCGTCGCCCACGCTGGTGAGCAGGGCGGCCATGTACTCGGCGGGGTAGTTGGCCTTGAGGTAGGCGGTCCAGTACGCGACGAGACCGTACCCGGCGGTGTGCGACTTGTTGAACGCGTATCCGGAGAACGGCAGCATGACGTCCCACAGCGCCTGGATGGACTCGTCGCTGTAGCCGTTGCCGCGCATGCCGGCTTGGAAGTTGGCGAACTCCTTGGCCAGGATCTCGGGCTTCTTCTTGCCCATGGCGCGGCGGAGCAGGTCGGCGCCGCCGAGCGAGTAGCCGGCCAGTTCCCGGGCGACGGCCATGATCTGCTCTTGGTAGACGAGCAGGTGGAAGGTGGGGCCGAGGATCGGCTCCAGCGCGTCCTTCAGCTCGGGGTGGATGGGTTCGATGTCCTGGCGGCCGTTCTTGCGGTGCGCGTAGTTGGTGTGCGCGTTGGCCGCCATCGGGCCCGGCCGGTAGAGGGCGAGCACGGCGGCGATGTCCTCGAACCGGGTCGGCTCCATGAGTTTCAGCAGCTGGCGCATGGGGCCGCCGTCGAGCTGGAACACGCCGAGGGTGTCGCCGCGGGCGAGCAGCTCGTACGTCTTGTTGTCATCGAGCGGCAGTTCCAGGGTGTCGAGGGTGACGCCCCGGTTCTGCTTGATGATCTTGATGGCGTGGTCGATGATGCCGAGGTTTCGCAGGCCCAGGAAGTCCATCTTCACCAGGCCCATCGCTTCGCACGACGGATAGTCGAACCCGGTGATGATCACCTTGTCCTTGTCCCGCATGTGCATCGGGATGAGGTCGAGCAGCGGGTCCGACGACAGGATGACCGCGGCCGCGTGCACGCCGGTGCCGCGGATGAGTCCTTCGATGCCGCGGCCGGTGTCGATCACCTTGCGCACGTCGACGTCGGACTCGTACAGGGCGCGGATCTCGGTGCCCTCGTTGTAGCGGGGGTGGTCCTCGTTGAACAGCTCCGCCAGGGGGACGCCTTTGCCCATGACGTCCGGCGGCATCGCCTTGGTGATCTTGTCGCCTACCGCGAACGGATAACCGAGGATCCTGCTGGCATCCTTGACGGCGGCCTTGGCCTTGATCGTGCCGAACGTGTTGACCTGGGCGGTCATGGCGCTGCCGTACTTCTGGGTGACGTAGGCCACCATGCGGTCGCGCTGGCGGTCGTCGAAGTCGAGGTCGACGTCCGGCGGGTTGATGCGCTCGGGGTTGAGGAACCGCTCGAACAGCAGACCGTGCTCCAGCGGGTCAAGCTCGGTGATGCGGGTGGCGTAGGCGACGATGGAGCCGGTGGCGGATCCTCGGCCGGGACCGACCGCGATGCCGTTCTCCCGGGCGTGCCGGCAGATGTCGGCGACCACGAGGAAGTAGGAGGAGAACCCCATCGGGCCGATGACCTTCATCTCGGTCTCGTACCGCTCCGTCACCTCGGCGGGGACCGGGTCGCCGTACCGCATGACCAGGCCGCGTTCGACCTCCTTGCGCAGCCATGACTCCTGCGTCTCGCCCTCGGGAACGTCGGGGTAGTCCGGCATCCGGTTCACTTCGGCGAACACCTCGCTGTAGTCGCCGATCATGTCGGCGACGAGCAGGGTGTTGTCGCACGCCTCCGGCATGTCGGGGAACAGCGCCCGCATCTCCTGCGAGGTCTTGAGGTAGTAGCCGGACCCGTTGAACTTGAACCGATTCGGGTCGTCCTTGTTCTTGCCGACGCCGACGCACAGGAGGCTGTCGTGCGCGTCGGCCTGGTCCTCGGTCACGTAGTGGGAGTCGTTGGTGACCAGCAGCGGGATGTTGAGCTGCTTGGCCAGCTTGAGCAGGTCGGCGCGCACTTCCCGCTCGATGTCGATGCCGTGGTCCATCAACTCCAGGAAGTAGTTCTCCTTGCCGAAGATCTCCTGGTATTCGCCGGCGGCCTTGACGGCCTCGTCGTACTGGCCGAGCCGCAACCGGGTCTGCACGACACCGGAAGGGCAGCCGGTGGTGGCGATGATCCCGTCCGCGTACTGGGAGATCAGCTCCTGGTCCATGCGGGGCTTGCCGTAGTAGCCCTCGAAGCTGGCCAGTGAGGACAGGCGGAACAGGTTCCTCAGCCCGGTCGCGTCCTTCGCCCACATCGTCATGTGGGTGTACCGGCCGCCGCCGGAGACGTCCTTGCCGCCTTCGACGTCGGCCACGCCGGTCTCCGCGCGTGAACCCCAGAAGACAGGCTTCTTGAAGAACCGGGAGCCGGGCGCCACGTACGCCTCGATCCCGATGATCGGCTTGACGGAGCTGTTCTTGGCGACCGACTGGAAGTCGTACGCCCCGAACATGTTGCCGTGATCGGACATCGCGATCGCCGGCATACCGAGCCGCTCGGCCTCTGCGACCAGCGGTTTCATCTTGGCCGCCCCGTCGAGCATGCTGTACTCGGTATGAACATGCAGGTGTACGAACGAGTCGCTCACATGCCCTCCTGACTCCTGTGGCCGCCGAACTTCCGCCTGAGCCTATTCCTCTCCTGCGGCTGTTGGGGGCGCCGCGACCCAGGAGCCGAGTGTTGCCGGGTCGCCGGCCTCGCGTACTGGACCCGGGGAGCGTGTCAGTGCTGGGCCATGTCGACGAAGCGGCTGTAGTGGCCCTGGAACGCGACCGTCACCGTGGCGGTGGGGCCGTTACGGTGCTTGGCCACGATCAGGTCGGCCTCGCCGGCCCGGGGCGACTCGCGCTCGTAGGCGTCTTCGCGGTGGAGCAGGATGACCATGTCGGCGTCCTGCTCGATGCTGCCCGATTCGCGGAGGTCGCTGACTTGTGGGCGTTTGTCGGTGCGTTGCTCGGGGCCGCGGTTGAGCTGGGAGATCGCGATGACGGGCACCTCGAGCTCCTTCGCCAGCAGCTTGATGGCACGCGAGATCTCCGAGACCTCGTTCTGGCGGCTCTCGGTCTTCTTCGGGGAGCTCATCAGCTGGAGGTAGTCGATCACCACGAACCTCAGGTCGTTGCGCTGCTTGAGCCGCCGGCACTTGGCCCTGATCTCCATCATCGACATGTTGGGCGAGTCGTCGATGAACAGCGGCGCCTCCGCCACCTCGCTCATCCGCCGGGCCAGGCGTGTCCAGTCGTCGTCGCTCATCGTGCCCGAGCGCATGGCATGGAGCGCGACACGCGCCTCGGCGGACAGCAGACGCATGGTGATCTCGTTGCGGGACATCTCCAGCGAGAAGATGACCGTGGCCATCCCATGCTTGATCGCCGCAGAACGGGCGAAATCCAGACCTAGCGTACTTTTACCGATGGCGGGCCGGGCTGCCACGACGATCATCTGGCCGGGGTGGAGGCCGTTGGTGAGGGAGTCGAGGTCTTGGAAGCCGGTCGGCACGCCGACCATCTGGCCGCCGCGGCTGCCGATGGCCTCAAGCTCGTCGAGGGCTCCCGGCATGATGTCGGCCAGTGGCGCGTAGTCTTCGGACGTGCGCCGCTCGGTGACCTTGTAGATCTCGGCCTGGGCGCGGTCGACCAGGTCGTCGACCTCTTCGTTCTGGCCGCCGTAGCCGTAGGAGACGATGCGGGTGCCGGCCTCGATGAGGCGGCGCAGGACGGCCTGCTCACGGACGATCTTGGCGTAGTAGCCGGCGTTGGCGGCGGTGGGGACGACGGCCGTCAGGGTGTGGAGATAGGCGGCGCCGCCCACCCGGGCCATCTCGCCGCGCTTCTGCAGCTCGTCGAAGACGGTGACGGCGTCGGCGGGCTCGCCCCGGCCGTAGAGATCGGTGACGACGTCGTAGACCATCTGGTGGGCCGGACGGTAGAAGTCGTCGGCCCGGATGATCTCGATGACGTCGGCGATGGCGTCTTTGGACAGCAGCATGCCGCCCAGCACCGACTGCTCCGCCTCGATGTTGTGGGGCGGCGTGCGCTCGAATCCTGGGCCTGCACCGGCCTCTTCTTCGTCAATGGTCACGGCGCCCCCTAGAACACACTTGCAGGCGGTCGCACCACCCCCACTTGTAGCCGACCGGTGTGACAGTTTCGCGGAGTCTCGGGCCGACGGCAACGTGGCCTGTGGACAACTCTGTGGTCAAGCTGTGGACGAACTGTGGACGACGGCCCCCAGGGTGTGAAATGCCTGTGGACGGAGGCTGGGGATAACTCTCGCGGAGATCCACTGAATGCGCTCTGACCTGGTCAGACAGTGTCCACCGGCTGTGGAGGAAAGAAAGTTGCCGCGACACGCCGCGTAATGGGCATAATGGACCGATGCCTATTACCGCCCGAGACCGGGAGATCCTCCGCCTGGCCGTGCCCGCGTTCGGAGCGCTCGTGGCCGAGCCGCTCTTCCTGCTGGCCGACTACGCCATCGTTGGACACGGCCTCGGCACCACGGCGGTGGGCGCCCTGGGCGTCGCAGGGGCGGTTCTGGCAACACTGGTGAACCTGTGCGTGTTCCTCGCGTACGGCACCACGGCCTCCGTGGCGCGGCAGAGCGGGGCCGGCAACCACGACCGGGCCATGCGCAGCGGTGTGGACGGCATCTGGCTCGCGCTCGGCATCGGCGTCGCGCTCATCGCCGTGTTCTGGCCGCTGGCTCCGCCCGTGGTGGAGCTGTTCGGCGCGAACCCGGGACAGAGTGAGCAGGCGGTGACGTACCTGCGGATCAGCCTGCTCGGCACGCCCGGGATGCTGGTCGTGCTGGCCGGGACGGGGGTGCTGCGCGGGCTGCAGGACACGGTGACGCCGCTGGCGGTGGCCGTGGGGTCGTTCGCGCTGAACGCGGTGCTGAACGCGTGGTTCGTGCTCGGGCTGGACTGGGGAATCGCCGGGTCCGCGTGGGGAACCGTGCTGGCACAGACCCTCGGCGCGGCCGTCTACCTCGTCGTGGTGGCACGCGGCGCGCGGCGGCTCGGCACGCCGCTCACGCCCGACCTGAGCGGGATCCGGCAGGCGGGCACGGCCGGGTTCGCGCTGCTCATCCGTACGGCGTGCCTGCGGGTCGTGCTGGTGGTGGCCACCGTGATCGCCACCCGGATGGGCGAGGCCGAGCTGGCCGCGTACGCCATCGCGACCCAGGTGTGGACACTGCTCGCCTTCGCCCTGGACGCCATCGCCATCGCCGGGCAGGCCATCACCGGGCGTTCACTCGGGGCAGGGGACGTCGCCGCCACCCGGGCCGCGACCAAGCGGATGGTGCAGTGGGGCGTCTGGTCGGGGGCGGTGCTCGGGCTGCTGGTGATCGCCGCGCGGCCGGTGCTGCCGGTGTTGTTCGACGCCGATCCGCACGTCGCCGGGCTGCTGCTGGCCGTGCTGTGGCCGGTGGCGTTGTTCCAGCCGGTGTGCGGGGTGGTGTTCGTGCTGGACGGGGTGCTGATCGGTGCTGGCGATCAGCGGTACCTGGCGTGGGCGGGGGTGTGGACGAC
>NZ_SMKQ01000039.1 GCF_004348995.1 Nonomuraea terrae | reverse complement strand
GGGGAGAGGCGGTCGAGGGTCCGGCCGGAGTCCGGAGGAGTGCGGGTGGCGGTGACGGGGTGGGGATACTTGGTAGAGGGCGTCACGCCGCGTACGCCGGCCTCCACGAGCGTCACCCCGTCGCGCCCGGCCACGGCCAGCGTGGTGCCCGACGGGCTGAACGCCACGGCCGGCGCGGAGACGTCGGCGCCCGTGAGCGGCTCGACCTTCACGACCCCGACCCGCGCCCGCCGCGGCGCGACCTCCCACAGCTCCACCCGGCCGTCCAGCCCCGACAACGCCACCCTGGACCCGTCGGGCGAGATCGCCGCCTTCCGGTCGGCCACGTCGAACAGCACGCGCGTGCCCCGATACACCTTGGTCCGGTTGCCCCGCCCGATCGCGAAGACCGTCGTCCCGGCGGGCGCCCGCCCGGTGGCCACCTCGAACGGCCGCCCGTCCGCGTCCTCGGCGTACCGGCCGTCGCCACTCAGCGCCGCGCTGCCCGCCGGCAGCCGGTACGACGCCGGCCCCCGTCCGCCGACGACGTCCCAGACGGTGACCCCGCCGGTGTCCCATCTGACGAGCTCGTCACCGCGGAGCACGTGGCGGGCTCCCGGCTCGGCCCCGGGAGCGGTGAAGACGGCCAGCTCCGGCTGCACGAGCGAGGCCTGCAGCGCCGCTCGCGCCTCCGGCACCGGCGACAGCCGCCACGCGGCCACGCTCAGCCGCATCGCGGTCCGCGGGTCGGACGTCCGCAGCGACTCCGCCCTGGCGGCCACGGCCCGGGCGTCGGCCTCGATGACGCGTACGCGCAGGTCGTTCTGCCCCTGCACCGACACCACGGACATCGTCACCGCCGCCGCCAGCAGCGCACCCAGCGTCGCCATCGACGGCGCCAGCAGCTTCCTGCGCTGCTTGGACTGCGCCACGCTGTCGGCGATGAAGTCGCGTTCGAGCTGGTTGAGCCGCAGGTGGCGGCGCTTGGTGGCGGCCCAGCCGAGCGCCGTGTCGAGCTCGGCGCCGCGCAGCAGGTGGCCGCGCCCGCGGCGGTGCTCCGACCAGTGACGGGCGGCCTCGCGGATGCGGCGGTGCACCGGCAGGCCGTCGCGCTCGTCGGCGACCCAGCCGCGCAGCCGTGGCCAGGCGCGGTAGAGCGCGGCGCTGGCGGGCGCCACCCGGTCGTCGCTGACGGCCACCAGCTTGCCGACGGCGGTCTCGGCGGGCGGCACGCGCACGCTGCGGCGTACGACGAGGCCGGCCTCCATGAGCGGGGCCAGCACGTCACCCTCGTCGTGGGGGCTGTCGCCGTCGAGCAGGCGCAGCAGCAGCCCCGGCACCTCCTGCTGCTGGGCGGGCGTGAGCGACAGGTAGACCCGCTCGGCCGTCTCGCCCAGCGACGGCGGGCGTACGTGGCCTTCGGGCGGGCCCAGCTCGACGGCGCTCTCGACCAGCAGCTCGGACGCCGCCGGCCGCTCGGCCGGATCCTTGGCCAGCGCCCGCCCGACCAGCTCGCCCAGCGGCGCCGGCAGGCAGCTCAGATCGGGGTCGGCGGTGAGCAGCCGTCTCATCACGCCGCCCAGGCTTTCGCCGCGGAACGGGTCGCGCCCGGTGGCCGCGAACAGCACCACCGCGCCCCACGCGAACACGTCAGCCGCCGCCTCGGCCTCCTGCCCGGTCACCACCTCGGGCGCCAGGTACGTGTACGCCCCGCCGACCGTCTCCCCGGCCGGGAGCCCCAGCTCGATCACCTTGGGCCCGCCGGGGGCCAGCAGCACGTTGCCCGGGTTCAGCCCGCGATGCGCCAGCCCGGCCGCGTGCAACGCGTCCAGGGCGGACGCGAGCGCCCCGGCCAGCGCCACCAGCTCGTCACCGGTGTACGGGCCGTGCAGCTCGACGGCACGCCGCAGATCGGGGCCGTCGACGAACTCGCTGACGACGTACGGGACGCCGCCGTCGACGCCGACGGCGACCACCTCCGCCAGGTGCCGGCAGGGCACTCCGGAGAACTCCTGAGCGCTCGCCTCACCCCGAGGGACGGTGACGGCGAACCTGCGGCCCTCGTCGTCGTAGGCGTCGTAGACCACGCCGCTCCCGCCCGCGCCCAGCCTGGCGGCCAGCCAGAGGCCGCCAAGCCTTTCCGGGTCACCAGGCACCAAGCGCATCGTCACTGCAGCTTAGATGCACGACACCACCCAATGGTTGGCAAAAACGACGCCACAGGTCCCCCGCGCGCCTCGGGGGACCCCGGCGCCATGATCATTATGCCAGCCTTCCGGATCTTGCCTGCCAATCCGGCCGCAGGACGGCCATGAGCACGCAGTCGTGCCAGGCGCCGTCCCACAGCAGGGCGTCGCGTTCGACGCCCTCGGCGACGAATCCGGCCTTCTCGTAGACGTGCCGGGCGCGGTCGTTGAAGGCGTAGACGCTGAGCCTGATCCGGTGCAGCGGCGTGGTGCGGAAGGCGTGGGCGAGGACCAGCTCGATGGCCTCGCTGCCGTAGCCCTTGCCGAAGACCCGTGGGCCGATCAGGGCGATGCGCAGGTTGCACGACAGGTTGGCGGTGTCGACCTCGTTGAGCACGACCTCGCCGACGTACGCGCCGCCGGCCGTGATCGCGAGGTCTAGGCGGTTGGGCTGGCCGGCGCGGGTGGCGTACCACTGGCGGGCCAGGCCGGCGTCGACCCCGGCGTGCGAGCCGCTCAGCCTGCGCACCTCGGGGTCGGAGATCAGCTCGACCAGGCCCTCGGCGTGCTCGGGGCCGACCGGGACCAGGGTGACGCGCTCTCCCGTGAGCGTGGGCTTGTCGGCGAACATCCCCCGTGGTCTATCACGCCTGATCGGCGGCGGGCGAACCGAGGTCCCGCAGCACCGCGTCGCGCACCTGCTCGGGGCGGAGCTCGCCGACGTCGTAGACCGCGTCCGCCACCTCACGGAAGTACGGCTCGCGCCGGGCCCGCATCGCCGCCGGGCCGAAGTCGGGCCGGTGGTCGCTGGATCGCATCCGCTCGGCCAGCACCTCGTCGGCGGCGTCCAGCCAGACCACGAACGCCTGCTTCAGCGCCGTGCGCACCCGCGGATCCTCCACCGTGCTGGCCGCCGCCGCGATCACCTTCGGCTCGCCCCCAAGCTCGTGCAGCACGTGCTCGGCCTCGTACCGGTGCAATGCCTCGGCGCCCTCCCCGGCGGCGATCTGCGCGGCCGTCCCTCCGTGCCTGGCCTTCAGGTACGGGTCGCTGTCGCTCAACGGCAGGCCGAGCGCCTCGCCGATCAGCCGGCCCGCGGTCGTCTTGCCGGAGCCCATCAGTCCGATCACCACGACGGGTTTGTTTTTCGACATGTGGATAGGGGTGTCCTTCGTGTCAAGGAGGTAAATCTGATGACCATCGCCGGAAGCATCATCCTCATCATGCTCGGGGCGATCCTCACCTGGGCCGTCGAGTTCGACCTCGCCGGCCTCGACATCAACGTAGTCGGCGTGATCCTCATGCTCGGTGGCCTGGTCGGACTCGGGTTCGGCATCTACCGGATCAGCGTGACGCGCAGGGCGGTCGGCCCCATCGACGAGCCGGTGCACCGCCACGAGATCTACGAGGAGCCCGAGGCTCGCCGCACCACCGTGTACGAGGAGCGGAGGCACTACGACGAACCGCCGCTGTAGGAGGTGAAACGGAATGCCAGCAGTCGAAGAACTGCCTTCGACCATCAAGCGCTCGCCGAAGAAGGCGCAGAACACGTGGATCAAGGCGCACGACTCCGCGGTCAAGGAGTACGGAGAGGGGCGGCGCGCCCACATGACGGCCTTCGCGGCGCTCAAGCACTCCTTCGAGAAGGTGGGAGACCACTGGGAGCCGAAGTCCAAGAAGGGCCCCTCGGACAAGGGCGCGACGGACCGGTCGGGCCGGACCGCCGAGGGGGTCGACGCCAACGCCAGCAAGGAGCACCTGCAGGACGTGGCCGCCAAGCTGGGCGTCAAGGGCCGTTCGAAGATGAAGAAGCAGGAGCTGGTCGACGCCATCAAGAAGGCGAACCGCAAGGCCACGGCCAAGTCCCGCTGACCGGAGCCCCGGCCGTCAGGAGCCGGCGAGGGGGCGGCGGTGAACCACCGCCCGCCCCGCTCGCCGGCTCCTTCTTCGTGGGCGCACCACCGCTCGCCCCGCTCGCCGGCTCCTTCGTGGACGCGCCGCCCGGCCGGCCGGGTCGCCGGCTTCTTCGTGCTCGTCACAGCAGCCGCTTGACGGCCCCGGCGATGGCGTTGCGGTCGATGCCGGCGTCGGCGAGCTGCTCCCGCGGGGTCGCCGAGCCGGGCAGGTCGGTCACCGCCAGCTTCACCACCCGCGGACCGAGCTCGCTCACCGCGTCCATGACGGCGTCGCCCAGCCCGCCCTCGATCCGGTGGTCCTCGACCGTGATCAGGTTGCCGGTGGTGGTGGCCGCCTCAGCCAGCGCCGCCGTGTCCACGGGCTTGACCGAGTACAGGTCGATGACCCCGACCGGCACCCCGGACGCGCGCAGCTCGTCGGCCGCCGCCAGCGCCTCGTGCACGGTGACCCCGGCGGCCACGATCGTGGCCCGGTCAGCGGGGGACTGGCGCAGCACCCGTGAGCCGCCCACCGGGAACCGCTCGCCCGGCGGGTAGATGACCGGCGTGTCGCCGCGCGTGGTCCGCAGGTAGGAGATCCCCTCCAGGTCCGCCATCTCGGCCGTCAGCGCCGCCGTCTGGTTGGCGTCGCACGGGTAGAGCACGGTGCTGCCGTGCACGGCCCGCAGCATGGCCAGGTCCTCCAGCCCCATCTGGGACGGCCCGTCCTCGCCGATCGCGACGCCCGCGTGCGAGCCGACCAGCTTCACGGACGCCCGGCTCACCGCGGCCATCCGGATGAAGTCGTACGCCCGGGTGAGGAACGCCGCGAACGTCGCCGCGTACGGCTTCCACCCGCGCACCTGCAGCCCGACGGCGGCCGCCACGAGCTGCTGCTCGGCGATGAACATCTCGAAGAACCGCTCGGGGAACGCCTTGGCGAACGCCTCGGCCTTGGTGGAGTCGGCCACCTCGCCGTCCAGCGCCACGACGTCGCCACGGGCCGCGCCGAGCGCCTCCAGCGCCTGACCGTACGCCGTCCGGGTGGCGACCTCGTCGCCCATGTCGTACGCGGGCAGCTCCAGCTTCCCGTCCTCGAACCGGAACGGCGAGCCGTTCGCCTCCGGCGCCCGCACCTGGACGCGGACGTCGCGAACGCCGCCGAGCTCCTCGATGGCCTGGGCGGCGTCCTTGAGCGGCTTGCCGTGGGCGCCCTCGCGGTTGGCGACGTCCTGCACGCCCTCGCCCTTGCGGGTCTTGGCCAGGACGACGGTGGGCCGGCGGCGGGTGCCGCAAGCATCCTCCAGGGCGTAGTCGATCTGCGCGGGGTCGTGTCCGTCGACCTCGATCGTGTGCCACCCGAACGCGGCGAACCTGCGCGCGTAGGCGCCGGTGTCCCAGCCGTGGCGGGTGGGGCCGCGCTGGCCGAGCCGGTTGACGTCCACGATCGCCGTCAGGTTGTCCAGCCCCTCGGTGCCCGCGTGCTCGGCGGCCTCCCAGATGGAGCCCTCCGCCAGCTCGCTGTCGCCGCACAACACCCAGACCCGGTACGGCATGCGTTCCAGCCGTCCGGCCATGGCGAGGCCCACTCCCACGGGCAGGCCCTGGCCGAGCGAGCCGGTGGCGACGTCCACCCAGGGCAGCCGGGGCGTGGGGTGCCCCTCCAGCCGGCTGCCCCTGCGCCGGAACGACAGCAGCTCTTCGTCGGAGATCGCTCCCGCCGCCTTGTAGAGCGCGTACAGCAGGGGAGAGGCGTGTCCCTTGGAGAAGATCAGGTGGTCGTTGGCCGGGTTGCCCGGCTCGGTGAAGTCGTAGCGCAGGTGCCGGGCGAACAGCACGGCCATCAGGTCGGCCGCCGACATGGACGAGGTCGGATGGCCGGAGCCCGCCTCGTCCGCGGCCCGTACGGAGTCGACGCGCAGTTGCGCCGCCAGGTCGGCCAGGTACTGCAGATCGCGTTCGGGCATCATGGACCTCCTCGATACGGATTCCAGCCACGCCTACCCGCGCCCGGCGGGCTTAACGCGGCCGTCCCGATGCCCGAGGAGGCCCGAGGAGGCCGGAGGAGGCCCGAGGAGGCCCGAGCCGGTTTCAGGCGCGCCTGGCGCGCAGCGCGGCCAGAGCGGCCGCCGCCGCGCCCCCCGCCAGCGTCACGAGCACCGGGCGGCGGTTCTTGGACAGCCAGAACTGCACGCTGCGCCCGTGCGAGCGGTCGTCGAACGCGCCGTGGGCGCCGTAGTCGGCGGACTCGTCGGCCGGCTGCCACAGGTTGGCCACGCCGGTCGGCTCCTTCTCGTCGGTCTGCTGCGACTTCGTGCCGGTTCTCGCCAAGTACCGGTCCACCAGAGCGGGGGCCACGCGCTGGGCCAGGAGGGTGGCGGCCGTGCTGGCGCCCACCCAGTACTCCTTGCGCTCGGGGTGCTCGGCCGCGTGCACGATCGCGCGGGCCGCGACCTCCGGCTGGTAGATCGGGGGAACAGGCTGGGGGTGGCGGCGCAGCTTGGACAGCACCCACTCGAACTGGGGCGTGTTCACCGCGGGCAGTTGCACGAGGGTGATGTCGATGCCGCTGCGGTCGGCCAGCAGCTCCGTGCGGACCGACTCGGTGAAGCCCTTGATGGCGTGCTTGGCGCCGCAGTACGCCGACTGCAGGGGGATGCCCCGGTACGACAGGGCGGAGCCGGTCTGGACGATCGTGCCGGCGTTGCGCGGACGCATCAGGTCCAGGGCCACCTTGGTGCCCCAGACGTAGCCCAGGTAGGTCACCGCGGTCGTACGTTCATACTCATCGGCGGATATGTCGGAGAATTTCGCGAAAACTGATGAAAAAGCAGTGTTGATCCATACGGAAATCGGCCCCATCTCCGCCTCGATGCGCTCGGCCGCGCTCCGTACCTGGTCGTAGTCGGCCATGTCGGCCTCGTAGCTGAGGCCCGTGCCGCCCTCGGCCCCGACGTCCACCGCCGCGGCTCCGAGCCCGGCCGTGCCCCGGGCGATCAGGGCCACCTTGGCCCCGCGCGCGCCCAGCTCCCTGGCGACGGCACGCCCGACACCGCCGCTCGCGCCCGTCACCACCGCCACCCGCCCTCGAAGTGGTGCCATGCCGGGTCAGCCCGCCTCTCCGTCGCTCCGCCGTTTCTGCCGTCGTACCGCCAGGGTGATGTCGATCACCGTCAGGACGGCCAGCACGACCGCGATGCCGCTCAACACCACAGCCCCGGTGATCACACCGAGCACCGCGAACGCGAACAGGAACACCAGCAGGAAGGAGCCCACCCTGATGTGCACCACGTCGCGCGGGGTGGCGGGCACCATGGCGTGCCCTCGGGAATCCCGCTCCTCGTGCCACTTTCCGTTGTCATGCATGCCGCATCACCTGCCCGTGCCGTTTGCGGCCTAACGTCGTGGGTAGCCGCGCAACGTGCCCGAGCAAGCTGTCCGGAACGACGTCGACCTGCACCTCAGCGACCAGAGTGAGCCGGGCATCATCCGGCGTCGGCGGGGGCGCGGGTTCGGTTACGTCGGCCCCGACGGCCGGCCCGTGCGCGACCGCGAGACGCTGGAGCGCATCAGGTCCCTGGCCATCCCCCCGGCCTGGGCGGACGTCTGGATCTGCGCCTCGCCCCACGGCCATCTGCAGGCCGTCGGCACCGACTCCGCCGGGCGGCGCCAGTACCGCTACCACGACACCTGGCGTGAACAGCAGGACCGGGCGAAGTTCGACCGGGTGCTGGAGGTCGCCGAGCGGCTGCCCGCGTTCAGGAAGACCGTGGACGACCAGCTCAAGGGGCGCGGGCTGACCCGGCAGCGAGTCCTGGCCGCCGCCGCCCGGCTGCTCGACATCGGCTTCTTCCGCATCGGCGGTGAGAGCTACGACACCTACGGGCTGGCCACACTCAGGATGGATCACGTCACCTGCGCGAACGGCATCGTCGTCTGCTCCTACCAGGCCAAGGGCGACATCCCGCGCGAGGTCGAGGTGGCCGACCCGGGCGCGTGCAAGGTGCTGCGCTCGCTCAAGGCGCTGGGCGTGGACGGCGAGCTGCTGCGCTACCGGCACGCCGGCGGCTGGAACGACGTGCGCAGCGAGGACATCAACGAGTACCTGCGCGAGATCATCGGCTACGAGGTCACCGCGAAGGACTTCCGCACCTGGCACGCCACGGTGCTCGCGGCGGTCGGCCTCGCGGTGTCCCGGCCGGCGGGCCGGACGGGGCCGGGCGGCAGGAAACGGGCGATCACCCGGGTGATGCGGGAGGTCTCCGAATACCTGGGCAACACGCCGACCGTGGCGAGGGCGTCGTACGTGGATCCGCGCGTGGTGGAGGCGTACGACCGGGACCGGACGATCGCGGCGGCGCTGACCGAGCTGGGGGCGGACGCGGACTTCGGGCAGCTCGCCACGGCGGGTCCCGTCGAACGGGCGGTCATAGAACTGATACGCGGTATTTGAAGTCGTTTGAGCTGTTCGTCCCCGGGCATGCGGCGACTTGAGGAAGGAGGCGAGCCGATGGAAGCTCCGCAGTACGTCGCGGCCCGTGTCCAGCAGGCGCTGGCCGAGGACGGACGCACGCACGAGCTCGGAATTCGCGTCGACATCAGAGGCGACCAGCTGTTCCTGCGCGGCCAGGTCAGCGGGTCCGAGCAGCGCGAAAGGCTCGGCCAGGTCGCGCACGAGACCGCGCCCGAGCTCCACGTGCACAACGAGATCAACGTCGTCGAGGCCACCGAGCCGGGGGAGGATGAGCACCTTGACTGACCTGCGCATAGCGGCCGTGGGCGACATCCACCTGGGAGAGGACGTCAGAGGCCAGTACCGCAAGAAGCTCGTCGGCATCGAGGAGCGCGCGGACGTGTTCATGCTCGCGGGCGACCTGACCCGGCACGGCACTCTCGAGGAGGGCAAACTCGTGGCCGACGAGCTGCGCGGCCTGCCCATCCCCGTCGTCACGGTGCTCGGCAACCACGACTACCACTCCGACCTGGAGCACGAGATCGCCGACGAGCTGCGTGACGCGGGCGTCATCGTGCTCAACGACGACGGCGTGGTGATCCAGTGCGGCGAGCACAAGCTGGGCGTGGTCGGCGGCAAGGGCTTCGGCGGCGGCTTCGCGGGCAAGTGCGCCAGCGAGTTCGGCGAGCGCGAGATCAAGAACTTCGTCTCCCACACGCGCGGCATCGCCGAGTCCTGGAAGATGGCGCTCAAGGAGATGGAGGCCGACCAGCGCGTGGTGCTCTCCCACTACTCCCCGATCAAGGAGACGCTGGAGGGCGAGCCCCACGAGATCTACCCCTTCCTCGGCAGCTACCTGCTGGCCGAGGCGGTCGACACGGCGGGCGCCGACCTCATCCTGCACGGCCACGCGCACAAGGGCAGCGAGAAGGGCATGACGCCGGGCGGCATCAGGGTCCGCAACGTGGCCCTGCCGGTGCTCGGCAGGGCGTACGCGGTCTACTGCCTGACCTGCGCCGAGAGCCCCTCACACGACGAGCACCAGCACTAGAACACGCGCAGGGCGAGGACGCAGATGTCTGGTGCGCCACGGCCAGGGCGCGCTCCCTGCGCCGGCTGTCTGCAGAACACGATCCTGCCGATGCGGCGCGGCATCGTGCACCTGCCCGGGGTGACCGCCGCGGTGCGCTACCTGCCCGGCGAGGACCTCTGGCGGCTGGGCGGCGACTGGTTCAAGGTTGGCCAGATCCCCGACGGCAGGGTGCTCGTCGCCATCGGCGACGCCATGGGGCACGGGCTGACCGCGGCGAGCGTCATGCTCCAGACGCGCGCCGGCCTGGCCGGGCTGGCGTACACGGGCGCGCCGCCCAGCCGATGAGGTCGTTCAGCCAGGTGGCCAGGCGGCCTGGACGGTGATTTGATGCTCCTCCTCGGCCCGCTGGCGCTGCTTGTGCGCCTGGTCGTCCTCGGCCGTCTCGACCCCCAGCTCCCGCAGCAGGCAGTCGATCAGCGGGTCACGTCCTTGGCCAGGCAGCGCACCTTGACCGGCACGCCGTTCGCGTCGAGGATCGGCTCGCTGAACATGCTGAGATGCCGCACCCCGTGCCGGTGCAGGACGCGGTACTCCGTCTCGACCGCCTCACGGAACTCCAGCAGCGAGCGCAGCTGCTCCTCCACGACGGGCACGTCGTCCGGGATCACCGCCGTGGGCAGGTCCTCCAGCGCCATCGGGCCCTCGGAACGGTCGCGCCCGAACATCTCGTACATCTGGGGCGTCCACAGCGTGTGGTCCGAGGCCAGGTTCCACTCGGCCCAGCCGAACTCGGCCAGGCGCTGGGCGCGTTCCCAGCCCGAGACGAGTAGCTCCTCCTCGTCCAGCAGGCGCCAGGTGGCCAGGATGCCGTCCCCGATCTTGGCCACGCGCACGCTCAACGTGGCCGGCCAGAGCACGGAGTCCATGACCTCGACGTACTCCAGCGGCTCCCGGAAGAAGGGCTCGCCGGTCTCGTAGACGCGGACGCAGGCGTCCAGCAGGCCCGCGGCGCTTCCTGGGCTGATGGAGAGCAGGCGCCGCCCGGCCACGTCCGGCCCCTTCATGCCGGCGACGGTGGTGGCGCTCTCGTTGGCGGCGAGGATCCGGAAATCGACGATGCGGGCGGTGGCGTCGCGGACGGGGGTGAGATAGGCGACCGAGGCGTGGCCGGTGTCCAGGACGCCCTGCAGCCACCCGGGCGGCTCGGGTGGCTTCTCGGTCTTCTCCTGCGGGGGCTCCACGCCCCTGGCGACGTCGACCAGGTCGAGCCCGCTGTGCTGCGCCGTCCTGGCGAGCTCCTGCGCCGCCTCGCCGGGACGGATGTTCAGCCTGATCGCCAGCCTGGCGGTGGCCTCCGCGACGATGGCCTCGCCGCGCATGTGCTGCCGCAACCGTGCGAGCTGCTCGCGGATCCTCGCCGAGGCGGCGCCCGATTCGTAACGGCTGAGCGGCGCGTATTCGGTCACACGCCACTCATGCCCTTGATGGGGGAAATAAGAAGGTTAGACGCTGATATTTCAGCAAAAGTAGCAATGCCGCTGGGCCGTTCTCGGAGATCGGCCCAGCGACGGTGCCTGTCGTGTCGGACGATGAACCGGTGCCGCGACGCCTTTAGACATTGAAGATGCTGACACCACCGGGCCCCACCAGGAACCCGAGGACGATCAGCACGATCCCCCAGAGGATGTCGCGCCTGGCCAGGATGACGTAGATCCCGGCGATGACGAGAATGACGGCGATGATCCAGAGCAAAGTAGCCATGCGTCAACTACTGCCCGAGGCAACCGGTGCTTAACATGTTTTCCCCGGTACTAACGGGCAGTGGGGTTTTATGACGACATTCGGTTATTTCCTGTCGTGCGAGGAACATGGCCCGCAAGAACTGGTACGGCAGGCGAAAGCCGCCGAACGCGCCGGGTTCGAGGCCCTGTGGATCTCCGACCACTTCCACCCGTGGCTCGACGAGCAGGGACAGTCGCCATTCGTCTGGTCCGTGATCGGCGCCCTGGCCGAGGCCACGTCGCTGCCCATCGCCACGGCCGTGACGTGCCCGCTCGTCCGCACCCACCCCGCCGTCATCGCCCACGCCACCGCCACCACGGCCGCGCTCACCGGCGGCCGCTTCCGGCTCGGCGTCGGCACCGGCGAGGCGCTGAACGAGCACATCGTCGAGTCCCGCTGGCCGCCGCTCAGCGAACGGCTGGAGATGCTCGAAGAGGCCGTCGAGATCATGCGCAAGCTCTTCACGGGCAAGCTGGTGACGCACAGGGGCCGTCACTACTCCGTGGACACCGCCCGCCTCTACACGCTGCCGGACGAGCCCGCGCCCATCCTCATGTCGGGCCTGGGACAGAAGTCGACCGAGCTGGCCGGGCGCATCGCCGACGGCTACATCTCCACGGCCCCGAACGCCGACTCCGTACGCTCCTTCCGCGAGTCCGGCGGGGCGGGCAAGCCCACCCTCGGCGGGCTCAAGGCCTGCTACGCCGCCGACGAGGCGACGGCCCGCAAGACCGTGCACCGCCTGTGGCCCACGCAGGGCATCAAGGGGGAGGCCTCGCAAATCCTGCCGCTGCCGCGCCACTTCGCCCAGCTCGCGGAGTCGGTCACCGAGGAGGAGGCGGTGGCGGGCAGCCCGATCGGCCCCGACCCCGAGGTCCACGCCCAGGCCATCCGCCAGTACGTGGACGCCGGGTTCGACGAGGTATACGTCAACCAGATCGGGCCCGAGCAGGACGCGTTCTTCGACTTCTACGCCCGGGAGGTGCTGCCGCGGGTCCGCTAGCTCACTCGGCGGACTTCATCATCTTCGCGTAGGCGAGCTGCAACCAGTCGGAGACCGCCACCGCCGTCATCGTCGCGCCCACCAGCCGGGTCACGCGGGGGGCCAGCACGAGACCGGCGGCGTACCCGGTGGCCACCCACTGCGCCAGGCAGAACGGGCAGGCCAGCAGCTCGCCCAGCGCGCCGCGCGGCTCCTCCCGCACCTCGGAGGGGCCGCCCTGTCCCTCGTACCGGGTGAACGGGGCGCGCAGCGGGCTGGTGACGGGGTCCTTCGCCATCCGCCGCGAGACCTTGTGCGTGCAGGCGGCCATGAGCAGCAGGTCCATCACGCCGACGTGATCGGGCGCCCGCCGGCCCGCGACCAGCGCCGCGGCGGTGGCCACGGCGACCGTACCGCCGTACGCGGTGAGGATTCCGGTGTAGCTCTTGAGCGGCCGATCATGGCCGTTGGAGTACTCCTGTTCTGTCTTATCTAGAATTTCGGTCATAACTTGGGGCGCTACCCGGAAGCACCTGTTTCCAACGTCTACTTGACCATCGTTTGGGTAGCCCGTCCACATGAGCAGCCATGGGCACGCTGTCACGGACGCGATCCTGGACACCCTCAAGCGCGCCAGCTCCGGGCTGAAGGACGCCGGGGTGAAGTTCGCGCTGGCCGGTGGCTGCGCAGCCTATGCCCGGGGGGCCGCTCCCTCGCTGCACGACGTGGATTTCGTGGTCACCGAGCACGACGTGCCGGCCGCCTTGGAGGCGCTGCGCGCGCTCGGCTTCCAGACGGCCAAGCCGCCCGAGGACTGGCTGGTCAAGGCGTACGACGAGGGCCGGCTGGTGGACCTGATCTTCCGGGTGTCCGACCTGCCCATCACCGACGAGCTGCTCGACCGGGCCGAGCCGCTGAAGGCGTCGGCGGTGATCGTCCCCGTGCTGCAGGCCACCGACCTGGTGATCTCGTGGCTGCTGCCCCTGTCGGAGCACGCCTGCGACTACGGCGCGTTGCTGGCGCAGGTGCGCGCGCTGCGCGAGCAGGTCGACTGGCCGCGGGTGGCCGCGGTGACGGCCGACTCGCCGTACGCGACCACCTTCATCACGCTGCTGGAGCGGCTCGGCGTGCTCACCGGGCCCGTCGTGCCGTCCGGCGACCCCAAGTGGCCGTGACTCGTCAGCTGGGTCAGCCTCGCCGGGTGGCCGAGGACACCCGCTTGAGGATGCGGTCCCACTCTGTGCCGAACGGGTTGTCCTGCACGAGGTAGGTCCACGTCGCCGCCGGCCGCCGCAGATCGGGCTCCGGGGCCTCGAACGCCTCCAGCGAGCGCCGCTCCACCTCGGCCAGCAGCGATTTGTACTCCGCCACCGCCTCCCGCTGGAACTCGTCGACCGGGCTCATCCGGCCCAGCGCGCGCAGGTGGATGCCCTCGCGCAGGTCGGTCAGGAACGCCAGGTGCTCGGTCCAGCAGCGGTCGATCGCGTGCAGCACGATCTGGCGGGCCGTCTCGTCGCGTGTCTCCTCCGGCATCGCCGCCCACCGCTCGGGGTCGGCCGCCTCCAGCGCACGCGCGGCGGCGTCGCCGCGCAGCACCTTGTCGCGCCACTCGAGGATGAGCTCGCGCTGCTGCTCCAGCAGCCGGGTGTAGCGCCAGGTGTTGCGGTGGATCTCCAGGTTGACGCCCTCGGCCACGCGCTGGGCATGGCCGACGAGGTAGGCGCCGCGCCGGTGGCGTACGACGCCGTCGGGGTCGGCGGCGGGCGGCCGCTCGTCGGGGACGAACTGGGTGATCAGCGCGTCTTCCACGCTGACGAAGAACACCGAGCCGCCGGGGTCGCCCTGGCGGCCGGCCCGCCCGCGCAGCTGGTCGTCGAGGCGGCTGCTGGGGTGGCGGCCGGAGCCGATCACGTAGAGGCCGCCGAGCTCGGCCACGCCGTCGCCGAGGCGGATGTCGGTGCCGCGGCCGGCCATCTGGGTGGAGACCGTGATGGCGCCGCGCTCGCCGGCCCGGGAGATGATCGCGGCCTCTTCTGCGTCGTTCTTCGCGTTGAGCACGACCGGCTCCATGCCGCGCCGCTGCAGCAGCTTCGCGAGGTTCTCCGACTCGGCGACGTCGAGCGTGCCGATGAGGATCGGCCGGCCCGTCTCGTGGACCGCCTGGATCTCCTCCACCAGCGCCGCGTCCTTGTCGGGCACGGTCGGGTAGATGCGGTCGGGCTCGTCGGTCCGCACGCACGGCCGGTTGGGCGGGATCACCGCGACCTTGAGCCCGTAGAACTCGCCGAGCTGCTCGCTCACCGCCACCGCCGTGCCGGTCATGCCGCAGATCTGCGGATAGCGGCGGATCAGGCCCTGGATGGTGATGGAGTCGAGGATCTCGCCCTTCTCGCTCGGCGGCAGCGCCTCCTTCGCCTCCACCGCCGCCTGCAGGCCGTCGGGCCAGCGCTGCAGCAGGGCCACCCGGCCGCGCGAGGGGTTGATCAGCTGCACCTTGCCGTCGCGCACGATGTAGTCGACGTCGCGGGCCAGCAGGGCGTGGGCGTGCAGGGCGAGGTTGAGCTCGATCAGGGTGCCGGGCTCGTGCTCGTCGTAGAGCTCGACGCCGAGGAGGTTCTCGACGCTGTCGGCGCCCTTGGGGGTGAGGTAGACGTTGCGGGACTGCTCGTCGATCTCGTAGTGGTAGCCGCGGACGAGCTGCCTGACCAGCGCCGCCATCTCCGGAACCGCGTTGCCCGGGTCGGTCGAGCCGGCCATCACCAGCGGCACGCGGGCCTCGTCGACGAGCACCGAGTCGGCCTCGTCCACGAGCGCGACCTCGGGCGCCGGGACGATGATCTCCTCCGGGTCGGTGCGCAGCCGGTCGCGCAGCACGTCGAACCCGATCTCGCTGACCGGCCCGTACGTCACGCTCTTCGCGTACGCCTCGCGGCGCTCCTCGGGCGTGGAGTTCTGGTCGATCCAGCCCACGCTGACGCCGAGCGCCTCGTAGAACGGGGCCATCCACTCGGCGTCGCGCCGGGCCAGGTAGTCGTTGACCGAGATCACGTGGACCCGCTTGCCCTGCAGCGCGTAGCCGGCCGCCGCCATGGCCCCGGAGAGGGTCTTGCCCTCACCGGTGGCCATCTCGGCGACCTTGCCGTCGAGCAGGGCGAGCGTGCCCAGCAGCTGCACGTCGTAGGGGCGCAGCCCCAGGGTCCGGTCGGCGGCCTCGCGCGCGACCGCGCAGAACTCCGCCAGATCCGTCATGTCGGGCGCCGGCAGCTTGTCGAGCCCGCGCACGCGCTCGGCCCGGCCACCCGCCGCCTTGACGATCTTCTGGTACGGCGCCAGGGGGACGCCTCCCGGCCGGTCCAGGAGGTTCCGCACTATTCCCTTGATTGAGGCCACAGTCCCTCCAACGCACCTTTCGCTGCCACCGTTCCCTGCGATGCCTCGGCCGAGGCCCCCGTGTCGAGGGAACGAAGCGACGATACGGCGGGCGCCGCCGTACCGGACCTTAACTCATTCCGTCGTCCGCGCCGTCACATCATCCCGCGTCGGAGCGGGCGGCGAGCACCGCCACGGCGGCCAGCAGCAGCACGCAGCCGCCCCAGGCCACAGGCGTGAGCCGCTCGCCGAACAGCGCGACGCCGAGCACCGCCGCGCCCACCGCCTCCCCGAGCGAGATCACCGACGCCGTGGTGGCGCGCAGGGCGGTCAGCGCGCGGAAGAACAGCGCGTACGCCAGCGCGGTCGGCACCGCGCCCAGATAGGCCAGCAGCGCCAGCGACGTCCAGCTGACCTCGGGCAGAGCCCCTTCGGCGAGCGCGAACGGCGCCAGGCAGGCCGCCCCGACGACGAACCCGCCGACGGCCGCCGCGCCCGGGTCGTCGTCCTTGTGGCGGCGCGAGTACAGCGTCACCCCGGCGTACCCGGCGGCGGAGGCCAGGGCGTATCCCAGGCCGGCGAGCGAGGCCGTACGGGACTGCAGGGCCTGCTCACCGGTGAGGAGGAGCAGCCCCGCCAGGGCGACGGCCAGCGCGCCGAGCGCCACCCCGCCGAGCCGTTCGCGCAGCAGGTACCGGCTGCCGAGCGCGGTGAGGACCGGGGTGGCGCCCATCGTCACCACGGTGGCCAGCGCCACCCCGGAGTGGGCGATGGCCGCGAAGTAGGCCGTCTGGTAGACGGCCATCCCCAGCCCGACCAGCAGCGTACGGCCGCCGAACCGGCGCGGGAACGGAACGCAGACGAGCAGGAACGCGGCGGCGAGGAGGTAACGCCAGAGGGAGACGGCGATCGGGCCGAGGCCGGCGGTCTCGAAGAGCAGTGAGCCGGCGGCGCCGCCGGTGCCCCAGGCGGCGGCGGACACGGACATGTAGACGGCGCCCCGCCGGGCGGAGACATGGGTCATGACAGGGGTTCTCCGGAAGGAGTGGTCGGAATGGGCCCGGTGTGCGGGCAGCAACCACCCCCGGATCTGTCAGACCCGGAAATATCAGGAAAGGCCGCCCGCTAGTGGGCGGGCGGCGGGGAGCAGATCAGACGTCGCGGCACGGGAGACACCCTAGCGGCCGCACGCCGGCGGCCGCCTCGGGATTTCTCAGCCGACCGGAGCGGCGACTTTCCGCTTGTGGGCGGGCTGCCGTCCGGACAGCAGGCTTCTGAGCCGGGGCGCGAGCGGCCGCTCCACGAACCGGTGCACCAGATAGGCCGCGCCCAGCATGACCGCGATCACCGCGACCAGCAGCACGTACTTGGGGACCGTCTCGCCCAGCCGGACGAACAGGATGAACCCGATGTGCGCGTGCAGCAGGTACAGCGGGTACGTCAGCGCACCCGCCGTCACCAGCCACGGCCTGGCCAGCACGCGCGTCACCCGCAGCGCGATGAAGGTCATGACGAGGAAGATGATGACGACCACGGCGGTGATCACGACCGGCGAGTACGTCACGGAGTAACGCTCGCCGACCGCCTCCGCGTACCCGATGGCCCGGTAGACGGCGTTGCCCAGGCAGATCGGCACCAGGAGGGCGATCTGCGGGTTCAGTCCGAACCGGTAGAGCATGTACAGCGCCATCCCGGCGATGAAGTAGTGCGAGAACTCCGACTGCACCACCAGGTCCGCGATCGGCGGCAGCAGGCCAGCCTCGACCAGGAACGTCAGTCCGAGCCAGCACCACAGCGCGGCCATGATCCGGCCCCGCGTCATCCCGATGCAGGCGAGCGCGAAGACGATCAGGTAGAAGCGCATCTCGGCCCAGAGCGTCCAGTAGACGACGTCCACGTCCGCGATGTTGGGCACCGCCTGGAACATCGTCAGGTTCGCCAGTACCTGCGGTAACGACACCTCGAACAGGCCGTGCCCGAGCGCCACGGTGACGAGGGCGGTGAGCGCGATGCCCAGCCAGTAGGCGGGGTAGAGCCGCACGATCCGTGAGACCACGAACTGCCGCGGGGTCCTGCCCCACGCGCTCATCAGCACCACGAAGCCACTGATCAAGAAGAACAGGTCGACGCCGAGGTAGCCGTACTTGGCCCACGCGCTCTCGGCGGGGAAGGCCACGGTGGTCTTGCCACCCGACCATCCCGAGAACAGGTAGTGGAAGAGGACGACGGCCAGTGCCGCAAGCAGACGCAGCCCGTCGATTTCGTAGAGACGCTCAGTCCGGTTTCGCATGCTCTTTCCGGGTCCGCCGAGCGGACTGCATCAAGGTGACGGTGACCAGGTGTCCCGGTTTACAACGATTGACCAGGGTAGCGGAGTCTTTGCCCGAGCAAGACGGAACAGAGAGGAAGAGCCCAAATGGAGCTCTGGGATTACCGTCCTGACGTCTATGACCGCGGGCAGGCACTGGACCTCGTGGGCTACCACGTCCAGGCCACCGACGGGAAGATCGGATCCGTCGACGAGGCGACGTACGAGGTCGGCGAGAGCTACGTGATCGTCGACACCGGTCCGTGGATCTTCGGGAAGAAGGTCCTGCTCCCGGCCCGGCTGATCACGAACATCGATCCGCAGGAGCGGAACGTGTTCGTGTCGCGTACGAAGGCCGAGATCAAGGACGCGCCGGAGTTCGACGCGGCGCAGTTCAAGGAGACCGAGTACCGCACGCGGGTCGGCGACTACTACGGCCGCTTCCCCGGGTGATCCCGTCCGGCGAGGAGGGCCGCGCCCACATCGGGCGCGGCCCTTCCGCGTACGTGACAGTAGGTGTCAGGTAAGCCTGGGAGTCTGGGCCGCATGACGACGAAAGCACGCCTGCTGGCCTTCACCATCGACTGCGCCGACCCCAAGGGTCTGGCCGCCTTCTACCACGACGTGACCGGCATGGAGATCACGTACGCCGAGGACGAGTACGCCGCCATCACCGACGGCACCACCAGCATCTACTTCGGCCGCGTCCCCGACCGCGCGCCGGTCGAGTGGCCGAGCCCCGACAAGCAGTTCCACCTCGACTTCCGGGTGCCCGACGTGGAGCGGGCGGTGGCCGACTATCTCGCGCTGGGGGCGACCAGGCCCGAGTTCCAGCCGGGGGTCACCGAGGAGGGCACGCGGTGGGTCGTCCTGCGCGATCCGGAGGGTCACGTCTTCTGCGTCTGCCCGGAGACGTCGTAGCCCTTCCGGCGTCTGCCGGACGCCAAAGATGGGCCACGTGTCCGTGCAGGTCGCGACCAACTTAACCCGATTTATCAATCTAAAGGATGATTCAGGAACCTCAGTGACCTCATAAGCTGGGGCAATGCTCCTGGAAGGATCCCTGCACCTGCGCGGGCCGCGATGACCTGGGCCGGCATGCTGATCGCCCTCGTCGGGGCGCTGGGATACGCGCTCGGCGCGGCACTGCAACAGTACGAGGCCGTGGCCGAGGGCGCCTCGCTCAAGCTCGTCCGGCGCCCGCGCTGGTGGGTCGGCGGCGTCATCAGCTTCTCCGGCGCCTGCCTGCACGCCGTGGCGCTGAGCCTGGCCCCGCTGGTGGTCGTCCAGCCGATCAGCGTCGCCACGCTGGTGTTCGCCGTGCCGCTGGCCGCGTTCATGTACGGGCGCAGGCCGTACCGCGCGGAGATCCTCGGGTCCGTCGCCGTGGCCGTGGGCCTGCTCTGGCTCATGCTGCTGGTGCCCTCGCACAACGTCCCGCCCCACCTGGGCGACGGCGCGGCGCTCGCGTTCGTGGCCGTGATCGCCGTGATCGCGCTGGTCACGCAGCTCCTCGCCGGCCGCGTCCACGGCGCGGCCAAGGCCATGCTGCTGTCCGTGGGAGCGGGCGTCATGACCGCGAGCGTGTCCACGTTCGTCCGGGTGGTCGGCGGCGGGATGCAGGGCGACTGGGGGCGGCTGATCCACTGGTTCACCCTCGCCGTCCCCGTGCTGCTGGTCTGCGCGGTGGTGCTGCTGCAACGCTCGTACGCCGTGGGCTACTTCGGCATCGCCTACGCCGGCGTCCAAGTCATCGACCCCATCACCTCCGTGCTCGCCGGGGCGATCCTGCTCGGCGAGCCGCTGCCCACGAGCCCGTCCACCGCCGTGCCCGCCCTGCTGGCCGCCGCCCTGACCGTGGCCGGCACGATCACCCTGGGCCGTCTCGCCCCCGACCACGGCGCCCCCGACGCCCGGCCGGTCGCGCCGCCCATGGAGCGTACGGTCACGCTTCCACCGGTGGACGCCAGCGCAGCACCTCGTCCATCGACCGCAGCATCAGATCTGGCCTGACGCGGGCCGCCGTCGCGATGCCGGCATCGCGCAGCCACACGGCCAGCGGGTTACGCAGCTTGGACAGCCGGCACAGCGTCATCGACCGCTGGACGACCTTCATCGTCCGCTCCAGGCGGGCCGCGGTGTAGGCGGCCAGGTCGCCGTCCGCGTGGTGCGCCAGCACGACCGCGTCCTCGATCGCCTGGCACGCGCCCTGCCCGAGATTCGGCGCCATGGCGTGGGCGGCGTCGCCCACCAGCGCCACCCTGTCCCGGTGGTAGGCCGGCAGCGGCTCGGCGAAGGAGTAGATGTCGCCGCGGATGATCCGCGCCGGGTCGGCCGCCTGCAGCAGCGCCGGGATCGGATCGTGCCAGTCGCCGAACCGGCGCAGCAGCTCCTCCCGCTCGTCCTGAAGCACCGTCCCCGCGGGCAGCACGTCGGTCGCGTACACGTAGACGACGTCGCCGGCCAGCTGGTGGATGCCGAACACCGTGCCCCTGCCCCAGCTCTCCGACCTCGGGACGCTCAGCCCGCCGCGGGGGATGAGCGCGCGCCACGCGGTCACCCCCGAGTACGCCGGCCCCGGATGCCCGGGAAAGAGCGCCCTGCGGGTCGCCGAGTGGATGCCGTCGGCCGCCACGACGAGGTCGGCGTCGAGATCGCCCGCGTCGGTCCTGACCACGCCCCGCTCGGCGTCCACCCCCGTCACGGTGGTGCCGAGGCTCAGGCGGTCGCCGCCGAGCGCGCCGGCCAGCACCTCCAGCAGCGCGGCCCGGAGCAGGACCACCACCGAGTCGCCGTACTCGGCGTCGGCCTGCTCCTCGGTGGTCTGCACCAGCGAACGGCCGTCGGAGCGGCGCAGCGCCATGGGGCCGTCCGCCGTGGCGAGCTTGCGGATGTCGTCGCCGAGGCCCAGGACGTCGAGCGCCTTGAGCGCGTTGGCCGCGATCGCCAGCCCCGACCCGACCGGCTCGATGGCCTGGGCGCGCTCCAGCACGGTCACCTCCCACCCCTTGCGCCGCAGCGCCACCCCGGCGGCCAGCCCGCCGACACCTCCGCCAATCACCACGGCCCTGGCCATCGCGCCCCTCCTTCACTACGTCCGTAGTTCCACGATACTACGGCTGTAGTGCGGTCCGACTACCCCTGTAGTATCGGCTTCCGTGAAACGCTCAGACCTCGTCGCCGACACGGCCATCACCCTGCTGGCGGAGCGAGGCATGCGCGGCCTCACCCACCGGGCCGTCGACGAGGCCGCGGGGCTGCCGCCGGGCTCCACCTCCAACCTGGCCCGCACCCGCGCCGCCCTCCTGGAGCTCACCCTGTCACGGCTGAGCGAGCTGGAGACGGCGGCCCTGGCGGTGGCGTACGAGACGCAGGACCTGGCCACGCTGCCCGCCCGCATCGCCGAGGCGGTGCACATCCAGGTGCGGGACAGCAGGCGCACGCTCGCCCGCTACGAGCTGGCGCTGGAGGCGACCCGCCGCCCCGAGCTGCGCGAGATCTACGACCGCGCGGGCCGCCGCTTCCGCGACCCGGCCGTGGCCGTCCTGGCCGCCCTGGGTTCGCGTGACCCGGTGCGCCACGCCCGCCAGCTCGTCGTGTACGCCGAGGGGCTCATGTTCGACGCCGTCTGCGGCGCCGGCGCGGTGCCGACCCTGGAGGAGATCCGCGCCGCCCTCGACGATCTCCTCGCCGGCATGCTCGGCCCCCAGCGCCCGCCCGCGTAGCCGGGATCAGGCCGGCCCGGCGTGGCCCACCCACGTGGCTGGGGTCAGGCCGGCCCGGCGTGGACCGCTCACGTGGCCGGGTCAGGCCAGGGTGACGGGGCCGTTCTTCCCGCGGAGCAGGGCCGTCAGCCCTGGGTTCGGGCCCTCGTCCAGGTCGAGCTGGACGTCCAGGGCCGCCAGGTCCCGCCGCACCGCCTCGGGGTCGGGGTGGCCGGCGCGCAGTGACATCAGGTCGACCACCGCCAGCCCGCCGTCCGCCGGGTGCCGCGTCCCGCCCCAGTCGATCAGGAACGGCACCAGCCCGGAGTGCCCCGCCCGCTGCGGCGGCGTCAGCCGCCACCTCAGCAGCTCGCCCTCCGGCGTACGGCGCGACATCTCCTCCGGCTCGCCCGGATCGTAGCCGCGCTCCCGCGCGCGGGCCGTCACCGCGTCGATGTCCCGCACCGCCACCGCCCAGCCCGCCAGCTGCGGAGCCGCCAGACCGTCGATCCCGAACGGCCTCGCCCCGGCCGGCGCCGGCTGCCCGGGATCGGGCCCCACGATCTCCAGGTAACTCCGGCCGCCCAGCCCGATCAGCCGGTTGCGGGTCCCGAAGCCCGGGTGCCGCCCGCCCGGCGCGGCCCGCACCCCCAGCAGCCCCTCCAGCTCGGCCGAGGTCGCCTCCAGGTCGGGGGTGGCGTAGACGAGATGATCCAGGCTCATGTTCGCATTCTGCCCTGAGGTCAGCGGCCTTCCCGCAGCCGGGCGCGGTGCGCCGGCCACTCGTCGTCGAGAATGCCGAAGCAGACCGTGTCGCGCCAGGTGCCGTCCAGCCGCCTGCGGTGGCGGCGCAGCGTGCCCTCGTGCACGCCGCCGATGCGCCTGATGGCGTTCTGTGACCGGACGTTGCGCACATCCGTCTTGAGCAGCACGCGGTTGTAGCCGCAGGCGAAGGCGTGGTCGACGAGCAGCACCTTGCAGGCGGTGTTCACCGCCGTGCGCCACACCGCCCGGCCGTACCACGTCCAGCCGATCTCGACGCTCGCCTCGAACCCCGGCACGTCGCCGTACGTCGTCCAGCCCACCGCCCGGCCGCTTGCCTTGGACACGACCGCGAACGGCACGTGCCGGTCGTCGTCCATCAGGCCCCGCGCGATCTTCGCCAGCTCGGCCTCCGTGCCCGGCGCCGCGGCGGGCATCCAGCGCCAGACCTCCTCGTCCCCGCCCCCGGCGTCGAACAGGGCGGGAACGTGGTCGAGGGAGAGCGGCTCCAGACGTACGACGTCGTCCTGGAGCACCACGGGCGCGGGCAGCTTCTCGGTCATGACGGCCACCCTAGGGAGCCGCATGGTGTCCCGTTGATGGCCACCTGCCCCTTTTTGCGGGGAACCACCTGACTCCATGGTCGACACTCATACCGGCCGGTCGGTAGGCTCACCGCATGGACTTCGCCTTTGACAGCGTCACCGAGGACCTGCGCGAGCGACTGCTCCGCTTCATGGACGAATGCGTCTATCCCGCCGAGGCCGCCTTCGAGGAACAGGCCGCCACCAGCGGCTGGAGCCCGCCCCCGCTGCTCGACGACCTCAAGGACGAGGCCAGGAAGCGCGGCCTGTGGAACCTGTTCCTGCCCGGTGACCACGGCGCCGGACTCACCAACCTCCAGTACGCCCCGCTGGCCGAGATCATGGGCCGAAGCCCCTCCATCGCCCCCGTCGCCACCAACTGCGCCGCCCCCGACACCGGCAACATGGAGCTGCTGGCCATGTTCGGCAGCGAATGGCAGCGCAAGGAATGGCTGCAGCCGCTGCTCGACGGCGAGATCCGCTCGGCGTTCGCGATGACCGAGCCCGAGGTGGCCTCCTCCGACGCCACCAACATCGCGACCTCCATCGTCCGCGACGGCGACGAATACGTCATCAACGGCCGTAAGTGGTTCATCTCCGGGGCGATGAACCCCAACTGCAAGATCCTCATCGTCATGGGCAAGACCAACCCCGACGCCCCCAAACACCGCCGGCAGAGCATGATCCTGGTGCCCCGCGACACCCCAGGCGTGCAGATCAAGCGCGGCATGCACGTCTTCGGCTACACCGACGCCGACCACGGCGGCCATGCGGAGATCCTCTTCGAGGACGTCCGCGTGCCCGCGGAGAACCTCATCGGCGAGGAGGGCGGCGGCTTCGCCATCGCCCAGGCCCGCCTCGGCCCCGGCCGCATCCACCACTGCATGCGCCTGATCGGCATGGCCGAGCGCGCCCTGGAGCTGATGTGCAAGCGGGCCCTGGCCCGCACCACGTTCGGCCGCCCCGTCGCCGAGCAGGGCGTCGTCCAGGACTGGATCGCGGAGTCCCGCATCAAGATCGAGCAGGCCCGGTTGCTCGTCCTCAAGACCGCCTGGCTCATGGACACGGTGGGCAACCAGGGCGCCCACACCGAGATCCAGGCCATCAAGATCTCCACTCCCATCACCGTCGAGTGGATCCTGGACAAGGCCGTCCAGGTGCACGGCGCGGGCGGCGTCTCCCAGGACTTCCCCCTGGCGGGTCTCTGGGCCGGCGCCCGCTCCCTCCGCCTGGCCGACGGCCCCGACGAGGTGCACAAACGATCCCTGGCCTATCGCGAGATCAAGAGGTGGATGTGAACGAAGCGGAGATCAAGGAGCGGGTGGCGGCGTTTCTGGCGGAGCAGGATCCGGCCGGGGATCGGCTTGAGTTCCTGCGGGCGCGGTTCGACGCCGGGCTGGCCTGGGTGTGGTTCCCCGAGGGGTACGGCGGGCTCGGGGCGCCGCGGGAGCTGCAGCAGGTCGTGGAGCGGGAGCTGGCCGACACCCCGCGTCAGCTGCACGCCGGGATGCTGGCCATCGGGCTCGGGATGGCGGCGCCGACGATCCTGACGTTCGGCACGGAGGAGCAGAAGCGCCGGTTCCTGCGCCCGCTGTGGACCGGCGAGGAGGTCTGGTGCCAGCTGTTCAGCGAGCCCGGCGCGGGCTCCGACCTGGCGACGCTGGCGACCAGGGCGGTCAGGGACGGCGACGAGTGGGTCGTCGACGGGCAGAAGGTGTGGACGTCCGGCGCCCACCACTCCCGGTGGGCCATCCTGGTCGCCCGCACCGATCCGGACGTTCCCAAGCACCGCGGGCTGACGTACTTCATCTGTGACATGCAGGCGCCCGGCGTGGAGGTGCGGCCGCTGCGGCAGATCACCGGCGAGGCCGAGTTCAACGAGGTGTTCCTGACCGGCGTACGGCTCCCCGACGACCTGCGGCTGGGCGCTGTCGGCGACGGCTGGCGGGTCGCGCAGACCACGCTGATGAACGAGCGCGTCGCCATCGGCGGCGGCCCGGCGCGGCGCGGGGGTGGCATGGTCGCGCCCGTGGTCGAGGCGTGGCGGGAGCACCCCGAGCTGCGCACCCACGATCTGCACCAGCGGCTGCTGGAGCTGTGGGTGGAGACCGAGGTGACCCGTCTGTCGGGGGCGCGGCTGCGCGAGCAGCTGTCGGCCGGTCAGCCGGGCCCCGAGGGGTCGGGGATGAAGCTGTCGTTCGCCAGGCTGAACCAGGCGGTGACCGGGTTCGAGCTGGAGTTCCGGCGTGACCTGGGTTACGACGACTGGGCGTTCCGCCGTTCGGAGAGCGTCGACTTCTACGGTCGCGGCCCCGGCTACCGCTACCTGCGGGCGAAGGGCAACTCCATCGAGGGCGGCACGTCGGAGATCCTGCGCAACATCGTCGCCGAGCGCGTGCTCGGCCTGCCCTCAGAGCCCCGCGTCGACAAGGACGTGCCCTGGAAGGACCTGCCGCGATGACCCTTCTTTATTCGGAGATCGAGGAGGAGCTCAGGTCCTCCGTGCGCGACCTGCTCGCCGACCGCTGCCCGCCCGCCGCGGTGCTGAAGCGTGTGGAGTCCGACCCGTATCGTGGCGAGCTCCTCAACTCCGTATACGACCTGGATCTGTGGAAGACGCTGGCCGGGGAGATCGGCGTGGCGGGGCTGCTGGTGCCCGAGGAACTGGGCGGCGCCGGGGCCACGGCGAGCGAGGCGGCCGTGGTGCTGGAGGAGCTGGGGCGGGCGGTCGCGCCGGTGCCCTTCTTCACCAGCTCGGTGCTGGCCACGCGGGCGCTGCTGCCGACCCGTGACGCGCTGCTGGGCGAGCTGGCCGATGGTCGCAGGACCGCCGCGCTGGTCGTGTCGTTCACGGCCTCGCCGTACGCGCCGTCGCGTGGCGCGTCGGTGACCGTGGACGGTGGCCGGTTGTCGGGCACGGTCACCGGCGTGGCCGGTGCGGACGTGGCCGACGTGCTGCTGGTGCCGGTGGACGGCGATCTGTACGCGGTCGAGGGCGCGTCGGTGCGGGTCGCGCCCTCGCTCGACCTGACCAGGCCGATCGCGACGGTCACGTTCGACCGGACGCAGGCGCGCCGGGTGGGCGCCTGCGACGTGGCGGCGGTGCTGCGGTTCGGGGCGGGGCTGCTGGCGTCGGAGCAGCTGGGGGTGGCCGAGTGGTGCCTCGACACGACGCTGGCCTACGTCAAGGAGCGCCACCAGTTCGCCCGGCCGATCGGCTCGTTCCAGGCGATCAAGCATCGGCTGGCCGACCTCTGGCTCGACGTCGTACGGGCGAGGGCGGCCGCCAGGAACGCGGCTTCCGACCCGTCGTCGATCTCGGTGGCGGTGGCCCAGTCGTGGAACGCCGGCGTGGCGCTGCACGCGGCCGAGGAGGCGCTGCAGTTGCACGGCGGGATCGGGATGACGTGGGAGCATCCCGTGCATCTGTATCTCAAGCGCGCGAAGGCCACGGAGATCGCGCTGGGCACGCCCGGCGACCATCGGGAGGCGCTGGCCTCACTCGTTGACGTTCCCGGCCCCGAGTGAGGTGAGCAGCAGGTCGGCGAAGTGTCGGCCCACCTGGGCGCCGGTGAGCGGGCCGTCGGCGTGGAACCAGGTGCCCAGGTGGTGCACCGAGCCGAAGAAGTAGTCGACGACGAGGTCGGCCGGGACGCGGTCGCTGAAGATGCCGGCGCGCTGGCCCTCCACCACGAGGTCGCGGAAGCGTTCGTGGTAGCGGCGGCGGTCGGCGCGCACGCTCTTCTGCGTCTCGGGGGCGAGCAGGTGGATCGACCGGAAGAAGATCTTGGAGTCGTCGAGGTTGGCGGCCGTCGTCTCCACGACGTCGGCCGCGGCCCGGTGCAGGCGCTGCTTGAGGGTGCCGGGGCCGTCGGCGATGCGGGTCAGCCGTTCCATCTGCATGCGCAGGACGCGGGCGTAGATCTCGTGCAGCAGGTCGTCTTTGGAGTCGAAATAGTGGTACATGGCGCCCTTGGTGACGCCCGCGGACACCACGATCTCCTGCACCGAGGTGGCTTCGAACCCGCGCTGGGCGAACAGCCGGGTCGCTTCGGCGAGAATCCGCTGCCGTACCGGTTCGTCTTTCACATTGTCCCCCTTGTCACCGGCCTTAGCATACCGACTAGTCGGTTGATGCCCTTGCGGGTTCTAATTCCGTCACCTTAGGCTCGCCTTGGTTGGTGAGCGGGTATCACTTGACCGGCGAGGGATCTTCGGCGTGGCAGATCCCGCAATCTTCTACTCTCTCTCGGGGAGTTTGCGGTGCCCAGTGGCTCTATCTACGTGCAGCCCAACGAGAAGTACACAGGGTCTTCCCCGCAGTGGTGGTACGAGAAGTTCTGGCGTGAGGACGCCCCGAACCGGCGCAAGTACCGGTATGCCAAGGCCGCCGTGGGCTTCGTGGTCGGAGTCGCGTTAGGGCTGAGGTTCGATCTCACCGGCGGCTCGGCGCTGGTCGGCCTGGCGCTCGCGGTGATCGTGGCGGCGGCGGACTGGTATCTCGACTGGCGCTCGTTCCACGCGACCGCGGTGTGGCGGGGTGCGCGGCGCGGCGAGGCGATCACGGGTCGCATCCTGCGCCGGTCGCTCGGCCGCCTCGGCTACCGCGTCCTCGACGGGCGGGCGATCCGCGGCCAGGCGTCCATCGACCACCTGGTGATCGGCCCCGGCGGCGTCTGGATCGTCGACAACGAGTCGTGGAGTCCCGACACCGAGATCGCGTGTTACGCCGGCCGGCTGTTCCTGGGCGAGAAGTACGGCACCAGGACCGCCAAGCCACTGGTCGAGCAGGCCGAGGCGTTCTCCGAGCTGCTGTCGCGGCAGACCGGCGTCCCGGTGTCGATCACGCCCATGCTGGCCGTGCACTGCGGGGTGCTGCCCAGGCGCGGCGGGATCGTGCGGGCCGAGGGTCTGACGCTGCTGCGGCCCCGGTCGGCGGCCAAGCTGATCAAGGCCGCCGACCGTGACGCGCTCACCGCCGAGCAGATCGAGCTGCTCGCCCGCACCGCCGCGAGGGAGCTGCAGCGCGTCTGAGGCTCAGGCGAGGGTCTCGATGAACGCGCTCAGCTGGGCGACGTTGCGGCACTCGTACATCGGGACGACCGTGCCGTAGTCGCTCGCGACGGAGTCGCCGGTGTCCCACTGCTGGCGCGGCTCGGGATTGAGCCAGTACGCGTGCCGGCAGCCTTTCGCGAGCGACTTGAGCACGCCGAGGGCGGGCGGCTGGTAGTTGGAGCGCGCGTCGCCCAGGATCAGCAGCGAGGTCTTGGGGCCGATCGCGTCGCCGTAGCGTTCGGCGAAGCGCTCCAGCGCGTGCCCGTAGTTTGTCCGCCCGAAGCGCACCATGTCGGCCTCGTTCACCAGCCGGGTCATGGCCTCCACGACGTCGGCCCCCGGCTGGAAGAACCGGGTGATCTCGTCCACGGTGTCGACGAACCCGAACGCCCGCACCTTCGTGAACTGCTCGCGCAGCGCGTACGTGAGCAGCAGCGTGAAGTGGGCGAACGACGAGACCGAGTCGCTGGTGTCGCAGAGGATCACCAGCTCCGGCTTGTGCGGGCGCGGCGGCTTGAAGTGGGTGGTCAGCGGCACGCCGCCGCTCTGCAGCGAGGCGCGTACGGTCTTGCGGAAGTCGAGCCGCCCCCGCTTGCCCTTGCGGTGCTTGATCGTCAGGCGGGTGGCCAGCCGCCGGGCCAGCGGGTGCACCTCCTTGCGCAGCCGGGCCAGGTCGGCCTTGGTGACGCGGAGGAAGTCGATCTGGTCGAGCGGCGGGCGTACGGCCGAGCGGGCGATGCGCTCGATCCCGGAGTCCTCGGCGATGCGGCGGCGCACGTCGGTGGCGACGGCGTCCTCGAAGCGCCGCAGGTTGGTCTCGACCCGCTGGCGCACGTTCTTCTCGGCCAGCCCGCCGCGCTCGCGGCCCTGCAGGACCGCGCGCAGGATGGTGGCCATCAGCGTCTCGGGCGACAGGGCGCGCATGACGCTGTAGGAGAACCAGTTCTGCCGCCCGGGGCCCGCCTGCTGGCGGCCGAAGCGCTCCACCATGTCCTGGGCGAACTCGCGCAGCTCCTGGTCGCTGGACTCGGTCAGCAGCCCCGCCAGGTACGCGCGCAGCTCGCTCACGGACGCCGTACGCGGATCCAGGTCGCGGTCGGGGCGCGCGGCGGCCAGACCCGTCGTGGAGGCCGGGAACCACAGGTCGAACAGCACGTCGAAGCCCGGCCGGTAGGCCGGCTTCTTGACCAGCGTGGCCGCGTAGGCGGCCCGCAGCGACTCGCGGTCGGCCAGCTCGATCACGCGCAGGGCCTGCGCGGCGTCCAGGCCTTCGGCCAGCGACACGGGCACCCCGGCCTCGCGCAGCGCGTGCACGAAGCCGACGTGCCGGTCGACCAGCGAACCGGTCTCAGGCACTGGGGAGCCCCAGCTGCTTGATCGCCCGCTCCTGGTCGGAGGAGTGCTTGAGCACGACGCCGAGCGTGCCCGCCACCGTCGCCTCGTCGAGCTCCTCGCGCCCGAGCGCCAGCAGCGTGTTGGCCCAGTCGACGGTCTCGGCCACCGACGGGGCCTTCTTCAGCTCCAGCGAGCGCAGCGTGGCGACGGTGCGGGCGAGCTGCTCGGCGAGATCGGCGCGGATGGTCGGCACCTGGGCGAGCACGATGTCGCGCTCCCGCTCCGGCGTCGGGTACTCGATGTGCAGGTAGAGGCAGCGCCGCTTGAGCGCCTCCGACAGCTCGCGGGTGGCGTTGGAGGTCAGCACGACGAACGGGCGCCGCCTGGCGACGATGGTGCCGAGCTCGGGGATCGTCACCTGGAAGTCCGACAGCAGCTCCAGCAGCAGGCCCTCGACCTCGATGTCGGCCTTGTCCATCTCGTCGATGAGCAGCACGGTCGGGCCCTCAGCCCGGATGGCCTTGAGCAGGGGCCGCTCCAGCAGGAACTCCTCGCCGAAGATGTCGTCGTCGGCGCTGGTGGCCTGGATGCGCAGCAGCTGCTTCTTGTAGTTCCACTCGTACAGCGCCCTTGCCTCGTCGAGGCCCTCGTAGCACTGCAGGCGGATCAGGTCGGAGCCGGTGGCCTGCGCCACGGCCTTGGCGAGCTGGGTCTTGCCGACTCCCGCCGGCCCTTCCACCAGCAGCGGCTTGCCCAGCGCCGCGGCGATGAACACCGAGGTGGAGATGGCGTCGTCGGAGAGGTAGTCGACGGCGGCGAGCCGCTGTGTCACGTCGGCGGGGGAGTCGAACATCAATGCTCCTGTCGTTCGGGCCGAACTTTATTCTAGCGGGTGGTGTCCGACGGATTCCGATTCGACCAGGATGCGGATCACCGGTATATTCCTTCGTGCCAGCGCCGCTAGCTCAGTTGGTCAGAGCAGCTGACTCTTAATCAGCGGGTCCGGGGTTCGAGTCCCTGGCGGCGCACTCGATGTTCGACCAGGGCTTCCCCGCTCACGCGGGGGAGCCCTTAGTCGTCTCTACGACCGGCGCCACGCCACCCAGTCGCCGGCGAAGGTGCGGTTCGCCGTCACGACGTGCCAGCCCTTCGGCACGGCGGGCCAGCTCTGCTGCGGCGACCGGTCTTCGGCCCACGGCAGGATGACGAGCGTCACCTCCGGCGGCAACGGCCGGCGGCCGGACGGATCGATCGGCACCAGTCTCCGGCCGGCTTCGTGGGCGTGGCTGAGCCAGACCCGCCGGCTCAGCCCGGCGTAGCCCACGCCCACGCGATCGGCCGAAGTGAAGCCGGCTCTGCTCAGGGTGGTGGCGTCCGTGAGCTGCTCGTTCCCCGGCCGGACGATCTGCGTGGCCGCCGTCAGGCAGGCGGCCGCCTCGACCGCCATGATCCCGGCGGCGGCGATGAGCCTGAGTTTCCCGCCCAGCCTGACCAGCAGCGCCGCGAGCGCGAGCAGCAGGAGCGCCGCGTACGTCGCCGACCACAGCCGTAGGTTGCTCCGGTCCGCGACGAGGAAGCTGATCTCGGGGAAGTCGAAGGGCCCGAAATAGGCGGTCCAGAGGCGCTCGCCAGCGTAGAGCTGCGTCCCGGCGGCGGTGAGACAGGTCAGCAGCACCGCCCCGAGCACCGTCCTGAGCTGCAGGTCGGGGCGGGCTCGCAGGGCGAACGCCAGGGCGGTGATCATCAGCGGCGCCGCCATGCACGCCAGGTGGCGGCCGTAGGCGAAGTTGGCCACGGTCCCCTCGTCCGGGGTGGCGGCGGAGGTGGCCAGGGCGATGCCGGCCACGGTCACCAGGACGATCACGGCGAGCGCCCGCAGCGGCTCCGCCGTGCCGCGCCGGAAGGCGAGGGTGGCGAGCACGATCAGCCCCACGCCGCCCAGCCCCCAGGTGCCGACGGACAGGTACCAGAGCTTCCCGGCGCTCAGGCCGAACGTCCAGGCCAGCCCGTCGAGCGTCGTCAGCCGGGTGAGCAGGTGGTCGCCGAGGGGAAGCGCGCCGTGCGGATATTGGCGAGCGGCCGGCAGGCCGTTCATCACCCAGGCGGCGAACGCGCCGATGAGCAGCGTTCCTGTCGCGTACATCGGTATGCGTGAGCGTCGCACGGCGAACACGCAGAGAAATGCCGCCTGGACGACGGCGATGACGTAACCCCTCGGATGCATGGAAAGAGCGAGGACCGCAAGTCCACCGGCTGCCATTTCGTACGCGCGGCTGTTTCCGCGTGAAAGCATTTCGTGGATCGCGAAAAGCCAGGCCATAACGACGACCGGGAGCACCGCGTCGGTGAGCGCGAAACCCGCGTAATACACGACCAGGGGGAGCAGCGCGATGAGGTGTCCGGCGAGATAGGCCGGCCCGCTCGATATTCCCAGCCGGCGCAGCGAGGCGTGGGCCAGGATCAGCATGGCCGAACTGATCAGCGCGTTGATGCCCAGGGCGATGCGGTGACTCGTCGCCGGATCGTCGCTCAGCCAGAACGCGGGGGTGATGAACAGCGCATAAGCGCCCTGGTAGAAGGTGTGCCCGGACAGGTCTCCCGGTTCGCCGCCGGCGAAGAGGCGTGCGGCGAGGAGGTAGCCGGTTTCGTCGGGGATGAAGAGCGGGGCGGACGTGTGCGTGGAGAGCAGCAGGCGGAACGCCACCTGGGCGAGCCAGCCGGCGGCCAGCAGGCATCCCCAGCGATGCCTGCCGAATATCCCTGCATTCTTGAGCTCTCTTTCGTGCGGAAAACGCGTGTGAGAACGCAGGGTGGCGTTCGCGCTCATCGGACCCCCGTCTGCCGGCCGAGCGATCGGGCGATACCGTATATCGCGCCGTACGTGTCGTTGGTGAGCGGCGGTGCCGGCATTGTCCGGGCTTGGCGGGCTGATTGCCGTCTCTTGCCGGACTCCCGTGGCCGCCGCATCGGGTGGGGTCTGCAAACGGGCGTGCGTACGCACAACGGGTTATATGATCTTAGAATCCTGATTACCGTCCGGTGGCGCGTCATCCAAGATCATTTCGCTGGTCGGCACGCAGGCTGGCTTCATGGAAGTAGTCGCTCACGCGCTGGCGGCGCTGTTGACGTTCGCGCCCGCCACGCCGTTCTCCAGCGCCCTGTCCAGCTCCACGCAATGCGTGAATCAGAACAATGTCCTCGAAGGCCGGCAGACCGCGCTCTCCGCGGCCGTGCCCTGCGCACCACCACCGGTGCAGCCTGACCAGTCCACCCGGCCTGACCAGTCCACCGGGCCCGACCAGTCCACCCAGCCCGACCAGTACGACCAGTCCGGCAGTCGGCCCGGACCGACGGGGCCCGCGGGCCCTACCGGTCCTGAAGAAGACGCCACCGGTCGTGAAGACGCCACCGGTCCTGAAGACGCCACCGGTCCTGAACAAGACGCCACCGGGCTCGCGAGCCCGCAAGGCGTCGCAGGCGAGCAGGCGCCGGCAGATCGACCAGCCGTCCAGGAGCTCGCGGCTCCCGGCGGCACGGTAGCCCCGCCTCCCGGCGAGTCGACCTACACGGTCAGCTGCCCGGCGGGCGCGATGGGTATCGGGTACGCCATCGGCGGTGACGCCGCCGATCACGACAACATCACCGTGACCAGCGCAGCTCAGCTGGATTCGGGAAAGTGGCAGTTCACCGTCAACGTACCGGCCACGGGACCGGGGACCGCCACCTTCACCCCGTGGGTCAAGTGCGCGGAAGCCTGACCGGGGTGATGTGAAACCGGCGCACCCTGCCTGATCGGGGCCGGCCTCCATGAGGGAGGCCGGCCCTGACGCGTTCAGGTGGTGCGCAGCCGGGCCTCGTACACCGCGCGGGCGCGCTCGTGCAGCTCACGGTGCGCCGCCCGCTGCGCGCCGGACGCGAACTTGCCGTCCGACGTGAGCAGCTCGTCCAGCAGGTCCAGCCAGCGCAGGCACCATGCGACGTCTTCCCGCCTGGCCACGGGGCCGCCGACGTAGACGGGGCTCGTGTGCGCGTACACGCCCTGGGGATGGAGAGAGCGCGGATGCGGCCGGCCGCCCGCCACGGCGACCACGTACGTCGGCTCGCGCACCCTGAGCTCGGCCGTGAGTTCCCCCGGGCCGCCCTCCGCGAGGATCCCGTCGGCGGTCCTGATCTGCAGCCACTCCGCCTCGGGGCCGACGGCGCGCGCCGTGATCACGACGGTGTCGCCCTCGGCCGCCCGCACCGTGTCGCCCGGCCCGCCGCCGCCGACGTCGAGCTCCAGCCAGGGGGCGGTGGTGGCGAACGTACGGCCGTGCCGTACGGCTCGCGCGAAGGAGCGCGCGGTCAGCGGTCCTTCGACGCGGGCGAACACCCGCTCCCAGCCCGGTGGGCTCGACGCGGTGCCGCGCCGCGTGATCGACAGGACCGCGTCGGTGCCCGCGGTCACCGCGAGCCTGTTGCCCGCCCCGATGAGCCGGCGGTAGACCACGGCGGTGGCCTGGACGGAGGAGTGGTTCAGCACGTCCAGGCCGTCGATCAGGCCCAGCGCGGCGTCCACCACGATCTCCCTCGCCGAGCAGTTACGGCCCGCGGCGACGGCTCGCTCGGGCGGGTCGGTGTCGCTCAGGTCGGTGTGGAACGGATGGCCGTAACCGGTGATCCCGCCGAGTTCGCGCAGCTCCATCAGGGGTGTGCTGTTGGGGTGGCGGTCGGTGCCGTGGCCGAAACCGCTGTGGAAGTGCGTCGGCGTGCCGGTGAGGCCGAAGGCGGTGACGTGTCCGAGCAGGTCGTTGCGGTATTCGACGCCGACCCGGGCGACGTGGCGTCCGTCCGACCACGGCAGGTCCCGGCCTGCCCACTCTTCCAGCAGTTCCTTGTCGTAGACGCGCTCGCCCGCCACGTTGCCCGCGACCAGGTTCAGGACGTGCAGGTCCTCGCCGAGCTGGGCGGCGGCGGCGCGGTCGGGGGTGGCCGGGGCGTCGCCCATCCAGTTGAGGTGGACGTGCAGGTCGCCCCCGTACCAGCCGCGGGCGGCCGCGTCGTAGATCCGTTCGGGTGTCAGCTCGACCGTTTTCACCTCTCCGGGCGCGGGCGTGATCTCCACGGACGCCGTGCCGTACTCCATGCCGCGCGTCACCGACACCGTGAGACGCTCGGCCGGCACGACGAGCTCCACGTCGTCGCCGTGGAAGTACGGCCGCAGGTGCGCGTCGAGCGCGCGGACGGCGCCGGCCGGATACCATCCCTGCCCGTCCGCGCCGGTGACGCTCCACCGGCACGGGAACCCCGCGCGCAGGCGCAGCCGGGCGGCGGGCGCCCGCCGGGTGAGCGCGGAGAGGTCGATCGGCTTCTCGGCGATCACCGTGCTGGCGCTCGTGATCTCCACCAGCCTCGCGCCGCCCGCCGGGACCTCGTGGTCGACCCCGTCGACCGTGACGGTCACCGGCTCGGCCAGCGAGGAGTCCAGCAGCAGCGTCGTCTTGAGCGGTGTGCCGTCCAGCACGGCCAGGGTCCTGGCCGCCAGCCGGCTGCCGCCGGGGGTGAGGCGGAGCGCCGCCAGATTGTCCGGGACGTCGCCGCCCAGCGCGTCCCGCACCACGCGGTCCAGGTCGAGCTCGCCCATCCGCGCGTCCATGTCCCGGCGTGCGCCGCCGAGCTGGCGGAAACAGGCGGCCCAGTAGTCATGGCCGTTCATGAGGTAGGCGCTCGTGCCGACCTCTCCCACGTACGGGATCAGCTCCTCACCCCAGGTGACGCCATGCCGCTCCAGCAGACGGCGGTACTCCTCCACCGGTTCCTCCTGCCGCGCGCGGCTCACGCCTGGCCTGGCCGCCACGTGCCCTGGGCCACCTGCGGCACGAACCCGTCGAGACCGGTCATCGGGAAGCGCACCGTCTGGCCCGTCTCGGCCGACAGGTACGCGGCCATCATCAGCTCGGTCACCTCGACCCCGTGCTTCAGGCTCTCCCGGGGTTGCCGCCCGGCCAGGAAGTCCCCGGTCACCACCCGGTTCTCCGTCGTGTAGCCGTACGTCATGGCCTCGTCGGACACGACCGGCAGCAGCCCCTGCTCCGCGCCCTGCTTCTCGACCAGGTCCTCGCCCTCGGGGGAGCGGATCTCCCTGCTGAGGAACAGCTGCGCCTCCGTGCTCAGCGTGCTGGCGCTCATCGAGTACTCCGGCCCGAGCAGCTCGAACGTCAGCCGCAGCCCCGGCCCGACGTAGCTCCACGACGTGGTGGCCTCGATGACCGCCTCGTCGCCGTCGCCGTTGCGGAACGTGATGGTCGCGTGGGCGTAGTCCTCGGCCGGCCGCCGGGTGTAGTCGACGGCGTCGCCGAACCGCTCGGCCAGCTGCGCGGCGTGCCGCTTGCGCGACCACTTCAGCGAGGCGATCTGCGCGCTCACCGCCACCGGGGTGAGCCAGTCCGACTGGTTCGCGCCGGGCGGCGTCAGCAGGTAGCGCCCGGCCTCGATCGAGTGGCACATCATGTCGCTGAGCACGCCGCCGCCCTGCCGCGTGCCGTCCCAGAACCAGGCGGCGTGCGGGCCGCTGTGCTCCTCGGCGCAGCGGGCCAGGTACGGCGACCCGGCCGACGCGGCGCCCCGGGCCCAGACCAGCTCGTGGCCGCGGGTGACGGCGGGTGCGTACACCTGGTTCTCCAGGTACGCGTGCCGCAGCTCCGCGCGCTCGACCACCTCCAGCAGCCGGCGGGCCTCGGCGAGGGTGCGGCCGAGCGGCTTCTCGACGGCGACGCCCATGAGCGAGGCGCGCCCGGACATGACCTCCTCGGCGATCATCTCGATGACGGCCAGCCGCGCGTGGTTGGGCGCCACCACCCAGACGGCGTCGACCCGCGGGTCGCGGACCAGCTCACGCAGGTCGGTGTAGGCGCGCGCGTCACCGACCCGCAGCTCGCGGCAGCGGTCGGCCAGCGCCTGCGCGCTCTCGGCCCGCGGGCTCTGGACGGCGACGACGTCGGCGTCGCGGACGCCGGTCCACGAGGTGACGTGGAAGTTCGCCATGAATCCGGCGCCGACGATGCCGACGCCGAGCCGTTCGCTGTTCTCCATCGTTTCTCCAGGCCCCTAACTCCGAAGGCGTCGCTGCCGCCCGTAGAGCGACAGCAGGACGAGCAGGACGACGCCGTTGACGATGGTGCGCCAGGCGCCGCCGATGTCCAGCGTGGTGAGCAGACCCTGCAGGACGGTCAGCACGATCGCGCCGACCGCGGTGCCGGCGTAGCCGCCGATGCCGCCGGCCAGCAGCGTCCCGCCGATGACGACGGCCGCCACGGACGGCAGCATGTACTGGTCGGCGAGGTCGAGGAAGACCGACTCGGTGTAGCCGAGCAGCAGGATGCCGGCCAGCCCGGCGAACGTCGCGGACAGCACGTACGCCAGGATCAGCGTGCGGCCGGCCCGGACGCCGGTCAGCTCGGCGGCGGCGCGGTTGGCGCCGACGGCGTACAGGTTCCAGCCGAACGTGGTGCGGCGCAGCAGCCAGACGGCGAGCAGGCCGAGCAGCAGCCACAGGAACAGCAGCCCCGGCAGGTCGAACACGATCCGGCCGTTGACCAGCGACGTCAGCGCCGGTGCCGCCCGGCCGCTGGCCTGGCCGCCGGTGTAGGCGAGGATCAGCCCCTGCACCACGCCGATCATGCCGAGCGTCATGACGAACGGCGGGATCCGCAGCAGGGTGACGCCCAGCCCGTTCACCAGCCCGATCGCGGCGGCGACCAGCAGCGCCAGGGCGACGGCAGGCACGATGTTCGCGTCGTCGCCCGCCATCACCCGCGACCCGATGATGGCCGCGAACGTCGCCACCTTGCCCACCGACAGGTCGACGCCGCCGCCGCCCGCGATGATCACGATGGTCTGGCCGATCGCGATGACGCTGAGGAACGCCGCCACCCGCATGAGGTTGACCAGCTGGCCGTACCCGGCGAACCCGGGCGAGACGAGCTCGCCGGCGATCACCAGGACGACGGCGACCGCGCCGGCCAGCGCCACCGGCCCCGGCCGCCAGGCGAGGGCGCGACGCGGCGCCTCCACGGTCGGTGCGCTCATGCCGCCGGCCTCCTCTTCTGCAACGCCGGGATGCCGGCCAGGGCCAGCGCCAGGATGATCACGGCGCCGTTGACCAGCTGCCGGTACGTCGTCGGCACGTCGGCGAAGAACACGATGTTCGTGACCAGCGCGAGCACGATGGCACCGAGCATCGACCCGCCCGCGCCGCCGCGCCCGCCCGCCAGCGACGTCCCGCCGATCACCACCGCGGCCACCGACGCGAGCGTCAGCTCGTTGCCCACGAACGGGTCGCCGGACCCGGTGTTGGCCAGGACCGCCAGCGCCGCCAGCGCCGCGAACAGCCCGCCCAGAACGTACGCCGAGACCCGCGTCCTGGCGACCGGCACCAGCGAGGCGTAGGCGGCCTCGGGGTCACCGCCGACGGCGTAGACGTGCCGCAGCACGCGGTGCCGGCGCAGCGCCCACCACAGCAGCGCGAGCCCGAGGATCGCCAGCAGCGCGACCGGCAGCCCCAGCACGGCGGCACGGTAGGCCGTCGTCACTTCGAGCGGCACCGAGCCGCCCGGCGTCGGCAGCACCACCAGCGCCAGCCCCGAGAACACGAAGCTGGTCGCGAACGTCGCGACGATCGGCTGCAGCCGTACGAGTGCGACCACCAGCCCGTTCAGCGCGCCGCAGACCAGCCCGACGCCCAGGGCGGCGGCCACGGCCTGCGGGAGCCGGTCGAGCTGGCCGTCGACGACCCGGACGGCGACGACGCTCGCCAGCGTGACCTGCGCGCCGAGCGAGAGGTCGATGCCGCCGCTCAACACGACGATCGTCTGCCCGACGGCGATCGCGACCAGCGGCACGAACGTCGCGAAGTTCGACGTCAGCGCGTAACCGCTCCAGAAGTTCGGCTGCAACGCCGAGTTGACGATCACGGCGACGACCAACATCCCCACCGTCGCCGCCCCCGACAACTGCACCGCGGGCAACCGCACCCCGCGTAACGAGAACGTCCCGCTCACAGCACTCCTCCCACGGCGCCCCTCGGCCCGCGGCCCGTGCGACCACCGGCCGCTCGCCTACCGGCCGGCCCGTCGGCCGGTCGGGCTCCGGGCGGCCGGTCACCGCGCGGGCGGTGGCCGGGTGGCCGGGTCGAGAGGCTCACAGGGTTTCTCCCGGGGCGAGGCGCAGCGCGCTGGACACCAGCCGGTTCTCGGTGATCGACGCCGCGGTCAGCTCTTCCGCGACGGCGCCCTCGAACAGCACCAGCACGCGGTCGCTCAGTTCGGTCAGCTCGCGGTTGTCGCTGGAGTTGAGGATGACGACGGCCCCTTCGGCGGCGAGGCCGCGGACGATCGCGTAGATCTCCTCCTTCGCGGCGACGTCGACGCCCTTGGCGGGGTCGTCGAGCAGGACGACCCGCGGCTGGTCGAGCAGCCACTTGCCGATGACGACCTTCTGCTGGTTGCCGCCCGACAGCGTGGCCACCGGGTCGTTCAGCGAGCCGATCTTGATGCTCAGCCGCTCGACCATCGACCGGGCGGCGCGCCGCTCGGCCGCAGCGCTGAGCGCGAGCTTCAGCCGGGCCCTGCGGCGCATGCTGGCCAGCGAGAGGTTCTCCTGGATCGGCCGGGACGCGAACATGCCCTGCCGCGCCCGGTCCCCGGGCACCAGGGCGACCCCCGCGCGGGCGGCCCTGGCCGGCGAGGTCAGCGGCAGCGCCTTGCCGTCCAGCAGCGCGTCGCCGGCCGTGATCCGGGCGGCGCCGAACAGCGCGAGCAGCAGCTCGGACTGGCCCTGACCCTGCAGCCCGCCCAGCCCCAGCACCTCACCGGCGCGGACGGTGAAGCTGACGTCGCGCAGCCGGTCGGTGGTGAGCCCACGCACCACCAGAGCCACCGCCCCCGACTCCGCCGTACGGCCGGAAACCGGTGCTTCCACGTGGCGGGACGCCCCTTGCGGTGCGTCCGGCGTTTCCACCGGTGTCTGGGCGGGGGCGGCGACCATGAGCTGGACCAGGGCGTCTTCGGTGGTGGAGGACAGGTCGACGGTGGCGACGGTGCGGCCGTTGCGCAGGACGGTGGCGCGGTCGCAGAGGGCGAACACCTCGTCCAGCCGGTGGGAGGTGAACACCACCAGCACGCCCGCCGCGCGTAACTCCCTGACCACCTCGAACAGCACCTCGACCTGCTCCTTGTGCAGGGACGCGGTGGCCTCGTCCAGCACGAGGACGCGGGGCTCGCGGGCCAGCGCCTTGGCGACCTCGACGATCTGCTGTTCGCCGGGGCCGAGGGAGGCGGCCGGGCGGTCCAGCGGCAGGCGGCCGGAGAACGCGGCGGCGAACCGTTCCAGAGCCGTGGCGGCGCGGACGCGGGCGGCGCGGTGGTCGAGGAAGCCGAGGCGGCGCGCCGGCTCCAGCCCGAGCACCACGTTCTGCGTCACCGTCAGGTCGCCGACGACGCTCAGCTGCTGGTAGACGGCGGCGATGCCGAGCGCGTGCGCGTCGCGCGGGCCGCCGATGCGCGCCTCGGCGCCGTCGATCCGGATCTCGCCGGAGTCCGGGACGACGGTGCCGGCCAGTGTCTTGTCCAGGGTGCTCTTGCCGGAGCCGTTCGGGCCGAGCAGGGCGTGCACCTCGCCGCGCACGGCGGTGAGGCTCGCCCCGTCGAGCGCCTGGACGCCGCCGTACCGTTTGCGGACGCCGGTCATCTCCAGCAGCGCGCTCATTGGAAGAAGGCCGCGGCCTCGTCGCGGGTCAGCGAGCCGTCCAGGCTGTAGGCGTCGCTCTCGCCGCTGACCCTGCCCCAGTGCTCCTCGAAGTTGCCCTCGTCCACGGTGTAGGGGATCGGGACGTGGACGGTGTTGCCGCTCATGCGTCCGGAGGCGAACTGCCGGCCGTCGAGCACGTTGACGGCCATGTGCAGCGCGGAGACGGCGCCGCCGGGCGGGTTGACCACGCCGACGCTCTCGAAGCCGTCGGCGCGGGCCCCGTTCCACAGCCGCATGAAGCCGACCCGGGCCTCGCCGGAGATCTTGATCTGGTCCAGCCGGCCGGCCGCCTGCACGGCGCGGAACACGCCCTGCGCCATGCCGTCCTGCGTCCAGACGCCGTCGACGTCGGGATAGGTGGCCAGCAGGTTCGTCATGACCTGCTGCCCGGTGGCCTGGTCCCAGTTGCCGTCGGCGACGCTGAGCACGTTGACGCCCGCGTCGGTGAAGACCTTCTGGGCGGCCTCCCAGCGCATCTCGTTGGCCGGGTGGCCGGCGATGCCGTTGACGACCACGATGTCGCCGCCCCTGCCGACCTGCTCGGCCAGCCACTCGGCGGAGATGCGGGCCCACTCGGCCTGGTCGATGACGACGTTCGTGACGTCCTGGGAGGTGACCGCCTGGTCGATGGCGAACACCTCGATGCCCTGCTGGGACGCCTCGCGGAAGACGGCGTCGAGCGCGGTCTCGGAGTTGGGGTTCACGATGATCGCGTCGACGTCGCGGTTGATGAGGTTGCGGATCTGCTGGATCTGGCCGTTGACGTCGGTGTCGGCGCTCTCGACGACCAGCTCGTCCACGACGCCCTCGTTCTTGTACTCGGCGAACGCCGCCTGCACGCCCTCGACCATCTGGGTGCGCCACTCGCTGCCGACGAAGCCGTTGCTCAGCCCGATGGTGAACGGCCTGGAGGCGTCCTCGCCGCCGCCACCCCCGCCGGCACCGCCGTCGCCCGAGCTGCAGGCTGCCAGGAGCACCGCCATGGCGCCGGCCGCGGCACCCGCTCGCCACCTTCGACTCGGTCTCGGCATCGGGACCACACCCTTTCTCGGCGAACTTTTCATCCAGCGCGAGCAATAAGTGGCCCAATGGTGCCCCACGGCCGGGGGTGCCGTCTACCGTTGGCGGCGACCTTTCGACGCCCTTTTCTGGGCCGTTCCGGCTTTCCCGCCGGGGCGAGCGGTCGCGTCAGGGGGTGGCCTGGACGTAGGCGAAGTCGCTCACCAGGCGCGCGGCCAGCTCGGCGGCGCCGACGATCGCGGCGTCGTCACCCAGCGCGGACGCGGCCATCCGCGGCACGTGCGGGATCCGGCCGACCAGCCGGTCGCGCAGGCCGGGCGTGATGAGGTCGGCCGCGCCGCCCATCTCGCCGCCGACGAGGACCAACTCCGGGTCCAGCACCGTGCACAGGCTGGCGACGGCCAGCGCGACGTGGTCGAGCGTCTCCTCCAGCAGCGCCCGCGCCTCGGCGCTGCCGTTCCTGACCAGGTCGAACACGTCGGCGGCGGTGAGCGGCCGGTCGGTCGGCGCGGCGATGCCGCGCTCGCGGGCCTGCCGGGTCAGCCCGGCCGAGCCGACGCGGCTCTCCAGGTCGCCGAAGCCGGGGAAGAACCGGGTCAGCGACGAGCGCTCCATCAGCATGTAGCCGATCTCGCCGGCCGCCGCGCGCGAGCCGCGGTGCAGCCGGCCGCCGGTGACGATGCCGACGCCGATGCCGGTGCCCAGCACGACGGCGACCAGGTCCTGCACGCCCTGGCCGGCGCCCCGGCGGTGCTCGCCGACGGCCAGCAGGTTGGCGTCGTTCTCCACCACGACGGGCAGGCCGGTGCGGTCGTGCAGCAGCGAGCCGACCGGCACCTCGCGCCAGTCGAGCGCCGGCGCCCACGTCACGCGGCCCTCGGCGCCGTCGACGACGCCGGGGACGGCGACCCCGACGGCCTGGCTGGGCTGGCCCCGCTCGGCCGCGGCGGCGCCCAGCTCGGTGACGACGGAGAGCGCCTCCTCCAGGCGGATGGTCGCGCGGTCGGCGGCGTGCAGCACGCCGGGGACCATCGGGGGGCGCACGCGGTGCACGATGGTGCCGTCGAAGTCGACCAGCGCGCCCTCGGTGCGGGTGGCGCCCACGTGGACGACCGACACGAGGTGCGCCCTGCCGCTGTAGCGCAGCAGGATCGACGGCCGCCCGCCGGTGGACGGCTGGTGCCCGTCGGTCACGACCAGGCCCTTGCGCAGCAGCTGGCCGGCCAGCCGGTTCACGGTCGCGGCGCTGAGGCCCGTACGGGCGCCGATCTCCTGCCGCGACAGCGGCCCGTGCCGGCGCAGCACGTCGAGGATCACGGTCTGGTTCACCCGCGAGACGGTGCCGGCGTTGGCCGTCGATGAGGTCGGACCGGACATTGCTGCTCCCTGAAGTTTTCTATCAGGCTGATACTGTACTCGTCGCAGCCCCCTCGAACCGGATCCCGCTGAAGACTGGAGAGGCAGCCCGTGGTGATGCCAGGAACCGACCGTACCGGCCTGGCCGGACCGCTGCGCCGGGCGTTGGCCGAGGCCGGCTGGCTGCCGTCGGGCGACGCCGGCACGGCCGGCGGCGAGGCGGGCGCGGCGGGCGCGGCCGAGCCGGTGGTGGGGGTCGACCTGGGCGGGACGAAGCTGCACGCCGTGCTCTACGATCCCGCCGGGCACCGGCTGCTGGATCGCGTCGAACGTACGGATCCGCGCGGCGGCACGGCCGTGACCAGCCAGATCGCCCGGATGGTGGCGTCGCTGACGGCGGATGCGGTCGGTGGGAAGCGGTCGCCGCGGGTGGCCGTCGGCTGTCCCGGGGCTCCCGATCCGGCCAGCGGCGCGGTCGGGCACGCGCCCAACATCCCGGGCTGGGACCGGATGGACGTGCTCGCCGACCTCGAGAGCCGCCTCGGCGCCCGGCCCCTGGTGCACAACGACGCCAACCTGGCCGCCTGGGGTGAGCACGTCTGGCGGCCGGGCGGGGGTGACCTCGCGTTCGTCGCGGTCGGTACGGGGATCGGGCTCGGCCTGGTGCTCGACGGCCGGATGTACGCGGGCAGCCGCGGGCTGGCCGGCGAGGTGGCCGACCTGCCGTTCGGCGCGGACCCGTTCGACCCGGCCAACCTCGTGCACGGGCCGCTGGAGCAGCAGGTCAGCGGGCGTGGCGTCGAGCGTCGCTACCACGAGCTGGCCGGTCTGCGGCGTCCGGCGCCGGAGGTGTTCGCGGCCGCGGCGGGCGGCGACGGGGCGGCGGCGCAGGTGCTGGACGAGCTGGGCCGGATGCTGGCGCTGGCGCTGCGTGCGGTGCGGGCGGTCGTGGATCCGGCGACGTTCGTGCTGGGCGGGGGGATCGGGTCGCGGCCGGAGACGCTGGCCGCCACCCGGCGCTGGCTGAGCGTCACCGAGGGGAAGTCGCTGCAGGTCAGGGCAAGTACGTTCGGGCCTCGGGCGGCGGTCGCCGGAGCGCTCGCCGCCGCCGTCGCGGGCTGACTCATCGGAAAGTTTTTTATCACCACGATGAAAAAGTCTGGCGTCCAAAGGTTCCGATGACGATCGGTCCCAGGTACGTTCACAGAGATCAGTGATCTGTTACGGCGTTTCGCGTCGCCGTGAGCGGATCTCTCGTTCGGCATGCCCTCGACCCCGAAGGAGGGGCCATGGCCAGGACGGTGACAGGACGATCGGTGACGGCGGGAACGCTGGCGCTGGTGGCCGCACTGCTCGGAACGACATTGACTCCACCCGCCGCCGCGGGCACGTCAGGTGCCTCATCGCGCGCGGGTGGAGCGGCGGATGCCTGTCCGGGTGGGTGGTCCACCGAGGCGACGGTCTGGTTCGGGCCGCCGCGTATCGACACCGGCATTCCCAACCCCGGGCGGGACGACGGGTGCACGCTGCTCGACGTCGTCTGGCAGGAGGAGCCGTTCGCCACCCATGGTGAGTTCGTCTCCACCGTCGCCCGGGCCACGCGCGAGTTCCGCGACCTCGGCCTGCTCGACGAGCGCGAGGCGGCCACCATCCGATCGGCCGCGGCCCGCTCGGACGTCGGCGGCCCGGCCGACGACTCGGTGCCGAACACCTGCACCGACCGCGTGGCGCTGACGTTCGACGACGGCCCTTCCTTCTACCGCTCCCAGACCCTGGCGATCCTGCGTGAGAAGCAGGTCACCGCGACGTTCTTCGACGTGGGCATGCGCATCGACGCCAACCCGCGGCTTCCGGCGTTCGAGCGGCGCGAGGGGCACCTCGTGCTCAACCACACCTACGAGCACCCCAACCTCAACCAGGTCACCGTGCCGAGGCTCCAGACCGAGATGCGCACCACGGAGGAGGCACTGGACCGCGCCGGCGTCGAACGGCCGTTCGTCGGCATGCGGCCGCCGTTCCTCGCCGCGAACACCCAGGTCAGGGCCGAGCTGGAGCGGCTGGGGTTCACGGTCGTCAGCGGCGACATCGACGCGGCGGACTGGCTGCCGGACCGGCCGGCCGAGCAGTTACGGGCCGACGTGGCCGCGGGCATCGCCGACGGCCGGCGGAACATCTTCCTGCACGACGGCCCCATCGACACCGTCGCCGGGCCGGAGCTGATGGAGGCGCTGCCGCTGATCATCGACGACATCCGGTCGGCCGGGCTGTGCTTCGGCACGTTCGACAGCACCGGCGCGATCGTCGCCGACCGGTACGTCTCCAGTGGAGAGCCCATCCCGTCGGTCGTCAACGCGGTGCCGTATCTGCCGCTGCTGTTCGGCGGCGGTAACCCGCCGGAGCCGTACAGGATCATCACCCCGACGCCGATCACCCCGGCCGCGACGACCGCCGCCCCGGCCGCGCACGCCGCGAGCGCCGTGACAGCGGCGAACGCCGCGTTCACGACGGAAAGCCCCGTTTCCGGGAGCCCAGCAACCCTCGCCACGAACGCCGTCTCAGACGCCTGCCCGAACGGGTGGTCACCCGAGGAGACGGTCTGGTTCGGGCCGCCGCGTGTCGACACCGGCATTCCCAACCCGCAGGGCCCCGACGGCTGCACCCTGCTGGACCGGGTCTGGGAGCGGGAGCCGTTCGCCACCCATGGCGCCTTCGTGTCCGCCGCCCGCGCCGCCGCCGACACGTTCGCCGCGGCCGGGCTGCTCAACGGCAAGGACCGGGACCGCGTCGTCGCGGCCGCCGCCCGCACCCACGTCGGCGGCCCGCGCGACACGTCCGTCCCGAACACCTGTGACCGCCGGCTGGCCATCCAGTTCGACGACGGCCCGTCGCACTACCGCACCGAGACGCTCCGGATCCTCCGCGACAAGCAGGTGACCGGCGTCTTCATGGACACCGGCACCAGGGTCGAGGCGAACCCGCAGTTCGCCAGGTTCCAGCTGGCCGAGGGGCACGAACTGCTCAACCACACCCACAGCCACGCGAACCTCAGCCAGGTGCTGGCCGCTGAAGGCCCCGACGGCGTCCGCCGGGAGATCCTGGCCGCTGAGGCCGCGTTCGCCGCCGCGGGGGCGCCGATCTCGTTCAAGGGCATCCGCCCGCCGTTCGGCGCCGCGAACGCACAGGTCCTGCGGATCATCGCGGACATGGGCTACACCGCCTACATGACCCGCATCGGCACCGACGACTGGGTGCCGGAGCGCACAGCGCGGCAGATCAGCGACGCGCTCGTCGCGCAGCTGCACCCCGGCGCGATCATCTCGCTGCACGACGGCCCGTACGACACCCCGGCCGGCCCCGGCACGAACGGAGCGCTGGCGTTGCTCATCGACGCCGCCCGCGAGCTCGGCTACTGCTTCGGCACCGTGGACCGCCACGGCGACGTGGTGGCGGACCGCCTGATCCCGGCGAATCAGCCGATCCCGGTGGTCGAGAACCCGGTCCCGTACGCGCCGCTGGTCTTCCCGGGCGAGCCGCCGGAGCCGTACGTGATCCTCGACTGAGGGACGCCGGCCCCCGGACGCCGAGGGGCCGTGAGGCGACCGACCGCGTCAGCACGTCGTCGGCCGGCTGAACCGTAACTCCCGGCTCATGCGTTCGACGCGGCGCCGCGGGTTTTGTCGGCGCGGGCTGTTATCCATGGCTCGACACGTTGATCCACGGACACGGGAGCCCCATGACCACGGTCACCTTCAGGGACGAGAGCGCCACGGGCAGGCCGCTCGACGAGTTCACGCTGCCCGGGTTACCCGAGCGCATCTCGGCGCGGGAGCTCGTGCGGCTGCGGGTGCGGGAGGAGGTCGCGCGGTACAACGCCGCGCCGGCCGCGCGGTTCCGTGGGCTGGTGCGGCCTCTCGACGCGGAGGCGGAGCTGAACGGCTACCGCATGAAGGCCGTGCGGCGGATCGACTGGGAACGGCAGGCCGACCTGGCCGAGGCGGCGTTCCGGCGCAACGGCTTCCTGCTGCTGGTGGGCGACCGGCAGATCGGCGACCTGTCGGAGACGATCGACCTCACCGTCGATCCCGTCGTGTCGTTCGTCAAGCTCGTGCCGCTGGTCGGAGGGTGACGATGGGCGTCATCGAGAATTTCCCTGAGACGTACGACAGCCCCGTCCACAAGCTAGGCGTTCCTGCTGGCCGCCGACACCGGCATCACCGACCCGTCGATCACCCGGCAGCTCGTGTGACCCGGGCTCACTCGGCGGAGGCGCCCTCGGGCGCGGGGGTGGCCGGCTGCTCGCGCTTCGGGGCGATGTAGAGGGAGGGCGGGGCGGTGCTGATGACGGCGCGTTCGAAGTCGATGGCGGCGCTCCCCGTCGGCTGGACGCTGAAGAGCTGGCCCATCGACTGGGCGCTGGTCGCCAGCGTGCCGCCCGCGACCGCGAGGAACCCGTACAGGAACTGGGTCTTCTTGGCGATCATCGCGTTGGTCAGCATGGTCAGGCGCTGCAGCAGCACCTCGCCGGGCGCCCGCAGGTGGGGCGTCATCCTCATCGCCTGGCAGGCCACGACGTAGCCGACCACGGTCGCGGCCAGCACGCCGATCTCCATCCAGTAGACGGCGTAGGCGTCGCGCACCTGGTCGACCTGGCCCTCCATGGTGTAGCAGAGGCCGCTGAGCTTCTGCAGATCGCCGGAGAAGACCGACGCGGCGTCGAGGAACGCCTCCCGGTCGTCGGCGATCCAGCCGGACCGCGACAGGAAGACGGCGTTGCCGATGAGCCCGGGATACTCCACCTCCAGGGCCTTGGCCAGGGAGTTCCAGTTCGACTTGGCCTCGCCCATGCCCTGGACGTTCGCGAGCGCGGTCGTCGCGATGGTCAGGCCGACCATGATGCCGGGGGCCGACCTGGCGGCCATCTTGAGCTCGTCGAGGGCGGCCTTGGCGTGAAGCATGGCGTACGGCATCGGGTCATGTCCTCCTGTCGCCGGTCACTGGTAGACGACGGTGCTGGCGTCCTCGGCGGCCCGCCAGTTCTTCTTGACGGTCTCCAGGGCGTCGATCCACTTCTCGATGGTGTCGATCGCCTCGGTGGCGTGGGCGCGCACGTCGTCGCGGATCCCGTCGTACTTGCCGATCAGGACGACGCCCAGGGTGCCGAACCCCGGAAAGGGGACGTCAGTGCTGTCCACGGAGGTCTTGAGCCGTTCGAGGCCCGGGATGACGTACTCGCGGAGGTTGCGCTGGATGTCGGCGATGGTCTTGGAAGTGACGTGAATGTCCTGGCCCATGGCCCCTCCCCTTAGCCACCCGATGGCGAGCGGTGAAATTGATGTTTAACGTGAGATGAGGGTATCTCGTATATTTTCCGAGTCTAGAGTGAATGTTGAGGTGGATGATGTTGCTCGATCCCGGCTCCATCGGCCCGGACGACCTTGAACGCGTGGGCCGGGAGGCCGAGCAGACGCTGGCCCGGCTCGCGGACGTCCAGGAACGGCTCGCCGCCATCCGGGGCAGCGGCACGGCTGCCGACGGCCACGTCGTGGTGAGCGCCGACAGCTCGGGCCGCATCGACAAGATCCAGCTGAACCCCCGCGCGATGCGTCTGGCCAGCCAGGACCTGGCCGACGAGCTGCTGCGCGCGGTCAACGCCGCCCAGGACGACTGCGCGCGCCAGGCACGCGAGCTGCTGGCGGGCGCGGGAGTGGGCGAGGTCGTGGACGAGGCCGCCTTCGCCGCGATGGAACGCCGGCTGGAGGAGGCCCACACCTCGTTCGTCAAGGAGATGGAGAGGTACGGGCGGAGCTAGGAACGCGGGCGTGGCCTGCGGATGGCCAGGCCGGTGACGGCGGCGAGGGTGATCAGGAGGCCGGTGGCGAGCAGCACCCGGCCGTCGGGTCCCGCGGCGCCGCCGGCTCCCGTGGCGGCGCCGCCCGAGGGGGTTTCGGCGTCCTCGGTGCCCGTGTCCTCGGTGTCCTCGGTGTTCTGGGTGTCCTCAGGCTCCGGGGTCTCCGTGGCGTCGGTGTCCTCTGTGTCTTCCGTGTCTTCCGTGTCCTCGGTCTCCGGCGTCTCGGTGTCCGAGGCGTCCGGGGTCGGGGTGGTGCTGGGGGAACCATCGGCGCCGACGACGGTGAGCGGATACTCCGTCAGGGACTCCGTGTCCTTGATCTCGCACTCGATCAGCCGCTCCTGAGGGCTCGTGCCGAAGTTGACGGAGGCCGCGTGCACCGTGCCGGAATCCGGCGTGCCCGGTGTCGTCAGCAGGTCCACCGTCGTCTGCGGGAGCGGGATGGGCTCTCCGGCGGCGATCGTGCCGAGCGGGGCGACACCGGTGGCCGAGGTCAGGCCCTCGATGCCGCTGATTCCGGCATAGGCGTACATGGTGATCTCGCCCTCCAAGCCCGTGTCAGGGGCGATCAGCTCGGCGCCCGGGACGTAGGCGCCCTGCCAGCCGATCGTCATCTGCTCGTCCACGGGGGCCTGCTCGGGCACGGTGAGCTCGACGTCGATGCTGACATCCTGCGTCTCTCCGGTGGCGGTGATGGTGCACTCGTACGCCACGACACTGACGGCCCCGTGAGCCGCCGGAGCGGCGGCGCACAGAAAGATCGCGGCGGTGGCGAGGGGGAGGATGCGCACTGAGGCTCCTTGGGCTGGTGTGGCGCAAGACAAGACGGCGATCCGGGACAATCGGTTTGCATCCAGCTAAATGTCTACGAGGGGCGTCCATGAGTACAGGCGTTCGGCTCATCCGCAACGATCGGCTGGCCCCGGTGGAGTACGCGTACGCGGCCGCCACGGACGCGCCGCTGCGGTCGATCTGGGTCGCGGGCGCGTGCCCCCTGGACGCCTCCGGCAGGACCGTTGCCGTGGGCGACTACGCCGGTCAGACCGAGCAGGTGATGCGCAACCTCGTCACCGCGCTCGAAGGCGCCGGAGCCGCGCTGACCGACGTCGTCAAGACCACCGTGTACGTCGTCTCCGCCCGCCAGGCCGACCTGGTGGCCGCCTGGGAGGTCTACCGCGCCCACATGGGCGCCCACGACGTGCCGAGCACGCTGCTCGGCGTCACCGTCCTCGGATACACCGATCAGCTCGTCGAGGTCGAGGCGGTCGCGGTGCTCCCCGGCGAGCGCTGACCCGCGGCGCAGCCTGCGGGCAGCACGGACGGCCTGTCCGACCAGCGGAGTTCGCAGGCGGCGGTGACCGTTGGGTGCCGGTCGCGCAGCGGCTGCCCGGCCTCCAGCGTGCCGGCCACCGCTTCCAGCATCGCGACGTACGAGGGCCACCCCATGGGGCCGTCGTTGCGCGGGGGCTCACCCGGCGCGGCCTCGCCCACCAGCGCCGTACGGGGATCGACGGACAACTCCCGGCCGCTGCCGTCCTCGCCGATCGTCAGCGTGACGCGGGCGTCGGCATCGCCCGCCGGCACGGCCTCCTGGCAGGCGCCCCAGTGCCGCTGCTGGAGTGCGTCCAGGCTCAGCAGTCCGTACGCGTCCGGCAGCGGGAACCACGGGTCGCCGCCGTCGTGGCGCAGAAAGGACACGTACAGGTCGTCGGGCATGCGCCCCGGGCCGGGGCCGCCGAGGAAGTCGCACGACCCGTACGTGACGGAGGGCAGCGCGCACCCCGTGAGGAGCCCCGCCATGAGGACGGTGCCGGGCCGACGTAAGCCGATCATGAACGGCACCCTAGGGCATGCCTCCAGCGCGGACACCGGCGATCGCGGCGGTCCCTTCCGTCTGGGCCGGGTCGGGCGGTCCCTCCCGGGCGATGGCGGAGGGCCCGCTTCGGTGTGATGGGTTGATCGCGGTGGTTCCTGCAGGTGGGACGGGTTGGTCGCGGCGGTTCTTCCCGGTCCAGGGGTCGAGGCCGAACTAGGGTGCCGGTATGTCGTTCATCGTCACCACGGGCGCCACCGGGCGGCTCGGCTCGCGGGTGGCCGCGCGGCTCGCCGACGCCGGCGTCGAACAGCGGCTCGTCTCCCGCCACGCCGACCGCGCCGCCCCGCTGGAGGGCGCCACGTCGGTCAGCGCCGACTACGGCGACCCTGCGGCTGTGCGGCGGGCGCTCGACGGGGCTTCGACCGTGCTGTTCGTGTCGGCGAAGGAGGGGCCCGAACGGTTCGACCGGCGCCGCGCGTTCGTGGACGCGGCCCGCGACGCCGGGGTGACGCACCTGGTCTACGTCTCCTTCTACGGCGCCGCGCCGGACGCCACGTTCACGCTGGCGCGCGACCACTGGGCGACCGAGCAGTACATCCGTGACAGCGGCATCCCCTTCACGTTCCTGCGCGACAACCTGTACGCCGACTTCCTGCCCTACCTGGCGGGCGACGACGGTGTCATCCGCGGACCGGCCGGGCAGGGCCGGGTCTCCGTCGTGGCCCAGGACGACATCGCGGAGGCGGCCGCCGCCGTCCTGCTGCGGCCGGAGGAGCACGAGGGTGCGACGTACGACCTCACCGGGCCGCGCGCGGTGACGCTGGAGGAGGTCGCGACCGTGCTGACCCGGGCGACAGGGACCGTCTTCTCCTACCACGAGGAGACGGTCGAGGAGGCGTACGCGTCCCGAAGCGCCCTCGGCGCCCCCGCCTGGCAGGTGGAGGCGTGGGTGTCGACGTACCTGGCGATCGCGGCGGGGGAGCTCGAAGAGGTGGGCGACGGCGTCCCCGCCCTCACCGGCCACCCCGCCACGGGCCTGGAGGAGCTGTTCCCGCGCCGTACCGGCTAGACGGCGAACACCTGCGAGTCGTCCGCGAACGCCTTGAACTCCAGCGCGTTGCCCGCCGGGTCGAGCAGGAACATCGTCCACTGCTCACCGGGCTGCCCCTCGAACCTCAGGTACGGCTCGATGACGAAGGCTGTGCCGGCCTCGCGGAACCGGTCCGCCAGCTGGTGAAACTCGGGAATTGTCAGGATCAGGCCGAAATGCGGGACGGGCACGTCGTGGCCGTCCACCGGGTTGTGCACCCGCTCGGCCCGCGCGGGCGCCAGGTGGGTGACGAACTGGTGCCCGTGCAGGTTCCAGTCGATCCACCTGTCGGAGCTGCGGCCCTGGGCGCAGCCGATCAGCTCGCCGTAGAAGTGGCGCGCGGCGTCCAGATCGTCGACGGGGACGGCAAGGTGGAAGCGGGGGAGCGGCGACTCGGTCATGAGGGGGTCCTTCCCGATTATCCGAACAGGGGCACGGAACCCGCCAGAGGGTCCCAGATGAGTGTGCTCTCCTCATCCATGGATGAACCCCGCCCTCGGGCTCGGGTCGTAGAGTGACGGATCATGCCTCTGAGCGCGGATGCCGAGCTGGAACAGTCCACGGTGGTGGCCAACAACCAGATGAACCGTGAGCGGCGCCTGCGCGGATACGGTCGCGAGCTCGGCCTCGACATCCTGGGCGTGCTGCGGGCGGCGGCCACCCGGCCGGTTCGCTGGCTCGACCTGTGCTGCGGGGCGGCGTACGCCCTGGGCGAGGCGGCGAGCGTGCTGGGCGACGAGGCCGAGCTCGTCGGCGTGGACCTGGTCGACTTCTTCGCC